>JARVGL010000016.1 GCA_029762575.1 Thermoplasmatota archaeon
ATCATTGGCCGACGATCAAAACGACATAGGATATAGTGTCGATGCGGGAAATGAGATCAGAAGAGCAATAACTGTCTATGTTGGGGAACCAGTCGATGAAAGGATCCCTGGACGTGGACGTACTGGTAGCCTAGATCCTAACGGCGCGGATAAAGAGGATTGGTACCGATTTACGGTCTGTGAAGGACAAACAATAGGAGTATCAATTGCGACATCCCAGGATTATTCTTGCGAGATTATTGGAAAGAATGGGGACCCTTTTGGTACGAGTCACACCGCAATGGAAACAGGGTATCACTATGTAAGGATTTTTGCAAATCCGGGTGCCTCTAGTGGAGAATACACGATGAGCATTACGATCTCTTCTCAAAATGATGCAGGAACAGGTGCTGACGCTGGGAATAGCATCACTACTGCTACACCTATAATTCCAGGATCATATACTGGTTACCTTGATCATATTGATCATGAGGACTGGTATAGTTTTAATGTAGATGCAGGTCAAGGGATTTTTGTTACGGTCAAACCAATAGAGAAATCAGATTATGATATCCATCTGTACAATCCATCAGGTGAACATGTCCACTCATCACAATACTATGGAATAGACACTCTTGAATATCCCGCGGATGTATCTGGAACTTGGAAGATCAAAATAGATATATTCCCTGGATGGGATGAAAGTAAATGGCCTGATAATTACTTGTTATATGGTTCAGGAGTCTATGAACTTGATCTTTCAATGGGGGGAACAGCAACAGCCCCTCCAACATTACCACCACCGCCCTCAGTGACACCAGTAGCTCAAACATTTATCGTTACTGATGACCCAACAAGCAATAAAGATGAATATTGTTATCTTGCAGCTGTTCCAGCGGCAAATTATGTAAACAATGGTCAAAGACATATCTCACCCGTAGTATATCAAGGAGTAGATATCATTCCAAACTGGTTTACTACCGTTGATCAAACAACTCAATATCTTCTTGATGATTGGAACACCTATCTTGCACGTCATGATATGACCGCTGATGTTTTTGAAGTAGCTAATGACCCTATCAAAGCTGCTGCAGAGATAGCCACAGCAAAATGGGAATCAGCGGATACTGCCGTACTCGCCATTGATGGGAGTATATATGTAGATGAAGCAAGGACGATACTTGATAAAGATGCATCCCTTACAACAACAAAAGAGATCACTACATTCAAGGCTGAAGATATGCAAGAATTCATACCCGGATACTTTTCTGCGCCAATGTTCATTGGTTCAAAATGGGCCGCTATCAATGTTATTGCAGAGGGAGAAGAATTTGCAGGAGATACAATGATATTGACACCACGATATGAATCTAGAATGGCGGATTGGTGGCCTCATGATAGCAGTATACCAGGTGGCGATAAAGATACTTTTTTCCCAATCACCCAATCAGGAATATGGGTTCCTCAGATCGACAGTATCTCTGGTTTGGATCAATTAAAAATCATAAAATATTCTGGTGATCGGCATTCTCTTGATATAGATGATACTGATTCATCCTTGACAGTTACAATTAATACTCAACAAGAATCACGTTTGATTATCTATTTGATCGATCCTGATGGGAACATCAGACGGCCAACGCTTCCAAGCTGGAATGGTGGCCAGATCAAACCGATACATCAATGGCATGGTGGTCATTGGGAACATGATGAAGATGAGTATCGTCACTATATCGTTGGGCCACATACCGCGTTTTCTGTCGAGGTTCATAACCCAATGAAGGGGACCTGGACCGCAATAGTCGTCCCTTACCTTGATATGAACACTTGGGAGGCATCCTTTAGTGGTTCGTACCATATAACCGCGACCCTAAGAGAACATAATGATAAACGGATCTCAGCAGGTTTATCTGCATCGAATGCTGCAGTCCTTGCTTCTTTGAACCATGCACCATTGCTTTATGTATCGGAAGATTCAATCCCAGCCGAGACAACATCAGCAATTACAGAACTTGGGGTAACAAAGATCATCTTTGTTAATATCAATGATGTGAGCACTGCCTCGCCTCCAGGATCGGTCACTACCTATACGTCTTTAAACCAGGTAGTTGATGCAATCAAGCAACATGGTTCTTCAGATAACGTTATTACCATCACCTCATTTGCAACAGGGGAGGGGTATTTTGCGCCAGCTGGTATGATTGCTGCTTATCATGGGTCACCTGTTCTAAATATGGGTGAGGCAAAGGCATCATATAACGCATTGGACATGTATCAAACATGGAAAGAGTATGATGGAGATTATTACCATGGCACCCGATCCCTTGGAAAACTACCAATGATGAATAAACCATCAGAGATCTCTAACCCGCCCTCCTTGTTCGATCTTATATTATATTATTTCAAGAATGAGAGAACCTTACCACCTGTTGGACTTGATCTACGACTTCAATGGATGAGCATCATCCATGATGATATCTATGCAATGATCAATAGTTATGGTCTTGATAGAGACGGTCAAGAAGCATATATCTTTGTCTCACCACGAGATACAGATATAAGAGATACGGTAAATAGGGCGATGAATGGAAATAATTCATATGCTGGTCAGATACCGGTAAAGACACCAGCATTTTCTTCAGCCATTATCTGTAGGAGTATCCTTTATCCTGCAATTATCTATGCAAACCCGGGGAAGGATGTGACAACATCCCAAATGATGAACTATTTCACCGGACAATACGCCCATTCAGCAAATGATGGGAATAAATACTATACCTATGCACCAAGAGATAATAAGAATTCATTGTCTTCGCATGGACGATTTTATGAAGGTCATTGCATGTGGGAGAACCTTCTTGAACGATACAACACTGGTGCTTTGATTTGTATCTATTCAGGTCATGGAACAGGAGGTTCTGGTATTTCATCCCAATATAAGAACATGGCTGAACAATTCCCTCTCGGAACCACAACCCATGATCATCTACATGATTTTGAATGGTGGGACTCCTGGGCAGGATATGCAGGCTTTGATGATAAGATGACAAAAACAGTTCGTGATCAAGCAATATCTATCTACAATGCAGAGGAACCAAGTTTATATGACATCATTCATTTCAAATGGGTAGATCAACTCTTTGAGAATCTTCATAGTGAGATTGATATATGGAGTTCTTGTACCACTCAAGCCCATTTTGGACCTATCGTCTATCTCTCACATGGAACAGTACTTTCAGCAGGCTGTACCGGTTCAGGTTACACCCTTGTAGATGATCTGTACAAAACCTGGATCCTTAGAGATTTTCTCGTGAAAGGCTACACTATTGGTGAATCCGTCTCACTGAATAATTGGATAGTGAATCGAGATTATACCACTAAAGACCCAACAACGATCTATGGGACGGGTACGTTCTTTGCAGCTGGAATTAGTAGTGCAAACGTCATCTTTGGGGATCCTACGCTACGTTGTTACAATCCAACATGGATTGAGCCGATACCCATAGCACCATAAACATCTCCTTTTCTCTTCTTTCTTTTTTTCTCTTTTCTCTCTTTTTTGGAAAACTATAGAAGATATATGCATATATGGTTTGTATCTATGAGTAAAGTACTCTTTCGACAGATGATGATCAAACGAAGAAATCAAGTGAAACAAGAGGATGTGTTGGAAAAAAGCAGGTTTATCGAAAGATCGCTCACTGATCATGTGAGATATCAACAAGCTAACAACATATTGTTCTATGTATCCTATGGAAACGAGGTGAATACTCATCATCTTATTCAAAAAGCACTGGAAAACGGCCGCACTATATGTGTCCCCATTTCAGATATTAAGACTAGAACACTTCATATTGCTCACCTTATTTCATGGGATAATTTGGCACCTGGCGCATATGGTATCCTTGAACCAAAGAAGGATAAACAAAGGTTTGTTTCATTAGACCATATCGATCTCATCATTGTTCCCGGAGTTGCCTTTGATAGAAAGGGGAATCGGTTAGGTCATGGAAAAGGATATTATGACTGGCTTATCTCAAAGATTCCAAATGTCTATAGCATCGGATTGGCATTTAGTTTTCAGATAGTTGAAAGAATCCCTGTCGAACCGAAGGATAGAGCGGTTGATCTCATCATCACAGAACATGATATCATTGAGTGTTCTAGGACACGATCTCAGCGAGACGACCTTGAGTAATTGCCTTTTTGAGTTCTAATGCTATCCGATCACCGTAACTGATAGAATCACCATACAGATATCCAGAATGGGGTGTGAATCGTGTCAATGGGCTCCCCGGTATCCTCATTGATACATCAAAGACCACCATCTCCTCTTTGCCCTGATCAGCTGCGATGGCGCCTTGTAATGCAAAGGGACCGATGATCCCTGGCGGGTATTCTTTCTTTGTAGTGGCAACGAATCGCTCCCCTAAATCAAATATCTTTTCTATTATCGATTCCTTTGTCGTTGCCGCGATATGACCCGTCTCGATTATCTTAGGTTCAAGATATTTAAGAACCTCTAATTGTTCATTGGCAGGTATACGTATCAACCCATCTAGATTCGTCTGTCTTCTTGTATCTGTACCCATGAGCTCAAGTTCATCATCAATGACCGAATAGAAATAGTTGAAATTGATCTGAGCTCCTACGACATATTCCTCAATGACTGCTTTTTCAAGAGCTTCTGAAGTGATACTCTTCTTATCTAATAATTCCTTAGCTTTTTTGTGATAATCCTCTGGGCTTGTGGCATAGAAGAACGCTCGTTCATACCCTCTGATTGCTTCATTGACCTTGACAAGGACCAATCGATCGATATCTTGAGGTGAGGCATATATCTTTGGAAAACGAATACCTGCTTTCTTTAATAGATAGTATTGATTCTTTGGGACATCCCTTTCCTCAAGTTTCACCATTCCTCTTGTCCCATAAATGGGCACTTGAAAGTTATCCTCGATATCGTCAAAATCAAAATACACCCAAAAATAACGGTTGTGAACAAAAATCGTGTTTCTTTCTCGCAAATCCTGCTGGACATCAGGTTTAGTGATATCTGAAAACGAATCAAGTACAATGGTCTCATCGATACATCCCCGTCCATCTTTACGAGTCCTATAATATGTTTTATATGTCTTCTCTCGACCTTTCTGACAGACCGCTAGTGTTCTAAAGCCTTGTTTTTTTGCTCCATGACTAACATCAAGTCCAGAATGCCCTCCTAGGACGCCTATGGTTATATCGTTTTGATCATATGAATCAGCAATATCTTGGATCTTTTTTCGATTGATCATTTCATTCCTCCAAATACGTTTTATGTAACATCAAACAAGTGGTTTAAAGATGATGCCTTTTCAATTTTTTATTTGAATCGTGGACGTTTGGAAACAAGAAGATGTAATGGTAAAGGTTCAATTGGAAAACGTTGCATCAATGCATCTATCATTTCTGCCAATTCCTTTAGTGTGTATTCCTTGTTATCTTCACCAAGATCCTTTCGTCTGAATCGGGGTTTGAAACAGTTAGTGGATCGTTCATTGTCACCAACGACGATGATGATGGGAACCCATTCCTTTTCTGCATCCCTTATCCTTCGACTAACACTTTCCTCGCGATCATCGATATCAGATCGGATGCAATGATATATGGAGAGTTCGTCTAATGATGAAACTAACCTTTCACAGTCGGTAACAAAATCATCACTAACAGGAATGAACCGGATTTGTGTCGGAGAAAGCCATAGAGGAAGCATTGCTTTTTCACCCTTGCTCATCCGCCATGCTTCCTTTTCCAAGAGTGCATACATCACCCTCTCAATTGCCCCGGAGGGACTACAGTGAAGGATAAGGGGATGATGCTGCTCACCATTTGTATCTGTAAACTTGATATTGTAGCGTTCACCATTCTCGATATCGATCTGGTCCGTGCTCAGTGCTGATGCTTTATCAGACATATCTACGAAATTGAACTCAAATTTTAAAATGAAATAAAAGATACGTTCATCCCATAGCTCAAGAAGAATAGGTTTACCGAACTTCTTAACAAGGTCTACTATGAATCCCTTATTTTCGTTATAGAATTCTTTTGTTGTACGTAAAGCCATTTCAAGATCAGGAGTTTCAATACCAATAGTATGTAATACATTAAGGCTTAGATCAAATCGAACCTTGAACTCATCCATTGCCATACCCATATCAGATACCAAAGCATGAACATCAGGCATGGTGAACGCACGAAGACGTCGCAGACCAGTAAGCTCACCTGATTGCTCCCTTCGAAATGAGTATCGTGTCATCTCATATATTTTCAATGGTAGATCCTTATAACTTATCGTCGCATCGTGTGCCATCAAAAATTGACCAAAGCATGCCGCAAACCGCAGGAAGAAATTCCTTTTATCACTTTCAATCTGATATTGTCGAGCGGGGAATCGTTGGAGATACTTTGAAAGGGTAGGATGATCCATATCATACATGATGGGAGTTTCCACTTCCAATCCGCCATAGGACACAACCCTTCTTGTCACGTATTGTTCGAGTAATTTCTTAATGAAACGTCCTTTTGGATAATATCTCATGTTCCCTGCATCAGATGCAGGCTCATAATCTGCTATCTCTAATTGTTTCATCAGTTTAACATGTGCGGGTTCTTGTTTTACGGCTCGGGATTTATCCTTTTCATAGAACGAAAAAGTTTTGAGATTATCATGACCGGAAAAATCATATGTTTCAATATCATAAAGAGTTCCATCCTGATCTAGTATATGCCAATAGGAACTCAGTTTTCGTTCTTTTTTCAACGATTCCGTCTCTTCGCTTACTTCTTTTTCTTTTCCAGGGATGATCTCACGGGAGAGTTCTGAGAGCGGGTGACCTTTGCAGGATATTTTGAATGCTTTGTACCAGCCAAAAGGTGAGCGCTTCACAATATATCCTTGTTCCTTTACTGATTGTTCAAGAGCGATTAGAATGTTTTGGGCATTATGAGGTTTGGCCAGATCAGAGGATAAATGTGCATATGGATAGATCATGATGTTCTTAACCTGAAGTTGTTCAGCGGTTTTACATATCTCATTTGTTGCATCACTTACTGCAAGGGTTGGTGATTTCTCATCAATTGCCTCTACTGCAGTGAAAACAGTCAATGCCTCTTCGAACCTATCGGATGTGTGTAGAATGTCTTCAGGATTCTTTATCGCCTTGTCTTTAACCTCGTATTCGATATAATCACTGTGAATGAGTAAGAGTTTCATAACATCAAATCCTGTCTCGTCCAAAACAAATAACTGTTTTTAAAGATACTGCTCGCCTATGTAATGGGGGAGGCGGCGGAGGTGTTAAACACCGTTTCCTAAAAAAATTTTATGAACTCCTTTGCAATCCCATCTCTCCGCCTAAGACCCCCATACTTTTGATAATATAAGAACATTTCGAAATTTTAAATGCGGGTTTGTTTTTGAGGGGCGATTCTGGGAAAAACTCTCTTTCTTCAATCGATACCTTTGATGTTCTCTCCTGTAAACTATTCAGTAAATATCCCTAAAACCAAGAGCTATGTATAAGAGCAAACAATTTTTTATCGATAAAAAGTATACAATAGATAGAACGAATCTGGCGAAAAATCAATAAAAATCAATAAATATCTTTAACAAATAATTTTATATAGTTAACAATGGTTAATTATTTTGGCATATACTGGGGACAAACATATGAAACTACATCGATGTAATTATAAAAGAAATCTAAAAATAACGATGATTACAGGGATTGCTCTCTTATTACTTGTTTCACCGATATCTCCAGGCATTCAAGAACCATCAAGCATCCTAACCAATAGCGCCATTCCATACGAGGGCATATTACGCATCTACATAGTTGAGCCGATTTCAAGATGGAACAACTATAACGGTGAACCATATCATTTCGGCTTTTTGGATTTTGCATTTAATAATGTTCTTTCATTGGATCTGGATGAGAGCTTTACCACTTCGATCACGTGGGATGGATACAGTGCAGGATATGAAGATATTCAAGAAGACAATATCCTTGTAATCGCCACATTGTTTAATCCTGAGATACATAAAGGGTTTTCCAATCCCCCTATGAAATATCCTTTCGAAGCACATTATGTTGATGCCTGTGTTGCAGCAACACCAGGAAATACTGCTTCAAACATCGCAACAGAAGAGTTCACTCATACCGTCTTCGTTGAGGAAGCAACAGCAGAATATTGTCCGTATTGCCCAGCGATGGCAAATGCACTATATACCGTCTACGAATCTGATCAATACCCGTTCTTTTTTACTGCTTTGATTACAAAGGATAGGCAAGGAAATGTCATCAATCAAGTTGCTCTTGATCATTTAGCAGGTGATTACAATCATTATGCATACCCTACTGCTCACATTGATGGAGGATATAAAACAGTGGTTGGTGGATATGACAATCCTGATTATTATGCATCAAGAATCCACTCAGCAGGCCAACGTGAGGTCCATGATGTCGACCTATCGATCTCTCTTAAATGGAATGGAGATGCCAGCCTTACCATCGAATGCATGATAAGAAATAATGAAGAAGTATTCAACCAACCTCCGGGAACACCAATAATAACCGGCCCCTCCTCTGGTAAAACTGGTGTGGAACAAACATTTCAGATATCTGCAGAGGATCCTGACGGTAACGACCTGTATTACTACATCAACTGGGGAGACGACACCGATATCGAATTAATTGGTCCCTATTCATCAGGAAGAACCGCCACAGCGAAACACAACTGGACCGAAAAAGGAACCTACCTCATCCAAGTCATGGCCCGAGACGTGTATAACAGGACAAGTGACTGGGCAAATAGTGAGGTCTCAATGGCAAAACAACGGATAAGCATCAATCAATTCCTTTTTCTATTTGAAAGATATCAACATAAAGTTTATACTCTGATGACATCTTTTGTTAATAGGTAAATTTTCCTATGGGCAATTATTAAAAGAAAACGAGTAGGTGTGAAAAGAAGAATGAAGAAAATTACTGTGGTATTTGGCATTCTATTCATATTGCTTATAGTCCTTTCTGCATCATGCACGCAGGTCATTTCAATCAAATCTGATAATACCCAACGACAAATAACACACGAAAGTGTAGTCCATAACTATGAAACGGCAAAAAACAATCCTCCAAATCCTCCTGTGATAACAGGACCAATCTCAGGAAAGAAAGGAGTGTCATATACCTATAATTTTACCATTACAGACCCTGACGATGATCTATTATTCAACCTTGAGATCGACTGGGGAGATGGGACAGAAACCATCGACTGTGGATGTGGGAAATCTTGGCAGAGTGGCACAGTCGTCTCTGTATCTCACCGATGGAGTAGAATAGAGACCTATTTAGTTACTGCAAGAGTCTCAGATGCTTATGGAACCTATAGTAATTGGTCAGAATCATTACCTATGAGCATCCCAAGACAGATATCATATACTTCATTTGGAAAAATCCAAGGATACATCTATTCGATAGCGCAATCCTTGTTTTTCGATTACGGTAGGCTCATCCAGATAAAGTAGAATCTAGAGTATAGTCTGCCTATAAAACCTTGGGTGCTCAGTGCAGTTTTCATAATAATTTTCTATATGACTCTGCATCATGAAGGCTGTTAGTCTCATCGATGTTTTCCAGTTTGATCTCTACAAGCCAGCCTTTGTCATAAGGACTTTGATTTATCGTTTCAGGTGCATCCTCAAGGGCCGTATTCACTTTTTTAACAACCCCTGTAAGGGGCGTATATATCTCAGAAACGGATTTTACTGATTCAACAACACAAAGTTCATCGCCTTTGACTACCTTTTTTCCAACTTCTGGGAGTTCTGCAAAGACGATATCAGTCAACTCTGATTGTGCATGATCGGTGATTCCAATGATCGCAGTATCATCTTTTATCTTGACCCATTCGTGGGTATCAGTATATTTTAAATCTTCTCGTACCTCATTACTCATAGTATCAATCCCTTGGTATTTTTCATACTGTTTTAAAATTATCTATGTTTCGCCCAATCCTTCTTAACAAACGGTGGTTTTATAACCTTTGCTTGTACCGTTTTCCCTCTGATAGAGATATCAAGGATAGTATCTACTTCTCGATATTCTTTATCCACATATGCTAGAGCGATACCTTTGTTCAAACACGGAGATAAGGACCCGCTTGATACAACGCCAACCTTACTATCGTCTTTTCGTACCTCACATCCATGACGTGGGATACCTTTCCCAATACATTCCAAACAGGTCAATCGTCTATAGATCCCTGTTTGTTTTTGTTCTAATAACGCATCTTTTCCAATAAAATCATGATCCCAGTTTATAGCCCAGGACAATAATGCCTCTAATGGAGTCCGTCCGCCCTCAAACTCGTTACCTGCTAAAAGGAAACATTTCTCGAGTCGAAGGGTATCTCTTGCCCCTAGACCAATAGGTATGATAGAAAACTCTTTTCCTGCTTCAAGTATCTTTCTGAACACATGTTCTACGTTTTCATTAAGAGGTATCTGTAGCTCAAAACCTAGCTCCCCGGTATAACCCGTATGTGATATAATACATGCAGCATCTGCAACGGTTATATCGGTACATCCAAAGAACCCAACGGTTTTTAGATCAATATCGGTGAGCTTCTGCAGTGTATCCTGTGATCTGGGGCCCTGGACCGCTAGAATAACATACTCATCTGATACATTATGTGCAGAAGCATTGAGTGCGTGTTGTTTTGCTTGTTTGTTCAACCAATCTGTTACAATTTCATCCATACCTGCATTTGGAATGATCATATATTTTTCCCCAAGATGCATAAAGATAGTATCATCAATGATTGTACCATCTTCTCTTAAAATCGCAGTATATTGGCTTTTATTGTCACCAATACGATGTGCATCCTCAAGTGTTGTCACTGTAAGAAGTTTCTCTGCATCAGGACCGGTGATCCAGACATTGCTCATATGGGAGACATCAAAAAGCCCCACGGAGGTCCGAACAGCAAGGTGCTCTTCTTTGATTGAACTGAACTGTAATGGCATCTCAAAACCAGCAAATTCTGTGAATGTTGCTCCTAATTCCTTATGAACTGTATGTAACGGTGATTGTTTAACCATGTACTAATCCCGCGGGTTGTATCAACTCGGTCTAATTTAATATTTCGACAAAATCTTTAACCATCATCTTTCATATGTCCCCATATATGAAACCATCGAGCATCCCAGGTGTTTATAGTGCGAGAGGAAGATTCTTTACTATTAATCCAGTTTCCTGTAAACAGATCAGTGTATACGGAGAACAAATCAAGACCATCAACGAAATTGAATACCGTGCTTGGAATCCATTTCGAAGTAAGATGGCTTCAGCATTAATGAAAGGATTGGCAACTTTGACTCTTACTCAGACATCTACTCTGTTGTATCTAGGTGCTGCATCAGGAACGACTGTGAGTCATTTCTCTGATATTCTCAACAAAGGCATGATATATGCAGTTGAACATTCACCTGTTGTCGCTAAGGATCTCGTGGTATTAGCTGAACAAAGAGAGAACATCATTCCAATCTATGCTGATGCGAATCATCCGGAGATATTTGAAACAATCGTTCCAAAAGTAGATATGGTCTATCAGGATATCTCTCAGAGAAATCAGGCAGATATTTTCACTCGAAATATGAACCGATTCTTAAAAAAAGATGGGCAAGGTATCATTATGGTTAAAGCACGCAGTATCGATGTATCATTGAAACCGAAAAAAGCATATGAAATAGTATGTAACCATCTCACAGACAATGATTTTAATATACAACAAGTCTTTGCCTTGGAACCATATGAAAAAGACCATGCAGCGATACTTGTTTCAAAGAAATAAAGGGTAGAGAAATCATGATCTCACACGTACTACGATCGGAGAGGATTATGGGCATTATTAAATTCTTCATACCAATAATCCTAGGTTTTACAGTTTATGGTTTAATTGGGTTGCTCCTTGAAGGAAACACACGTTTTACATATTGGTCCTTGATCTCTGCATATTTCTTTCCACCGCTGGGTAAGGAAAGTGTTATTCCAACAGGGATTGGGTTAGGATTCGACCCATTGCTTATGGCAGTATCCATCGCTTTTGTTGATGTGGTTGTTGCTTTATTTCTACTTTGGAACTATGATCTTGCAAAAAAGATACCCATCATCGGTAGATTCATGGAAAAGATAGAACAAATAGGAAAAGCATCATCGGGAAAATATAGTTGGATAAAACCTCTACGGTTCATTGGGATCATTCTCTTTGTAATGGTGCCCTTTCAGGGATCAGGGGGCATGGTTGGAACCATTCTTGGAAGGCTCTTTGGTATGAAACCATTGAATACGTTTTTAGGGATAGGTATAGGCGCAGTGACAGGTTGTATATTAATTGCATATTTTGCAGAGTTCATAAAATCGGTACTGATACAAAATCTACTTACCGGCGTCTTTGTAATCATTCTTGTTGTACTGATCGGTATCATGGTGTTTATATATTTGAGAAATCAAAATAAAAAAAATAATAAGAAATAAACAATCATATTGTAATATGGATCTCTTTAAGCATTCGATTTATTATATACGATGGTGCCTTACGGAGCAGTTCTTTATATTCCGATGGTGGGATGACATCTGAGTTGCTTAGACTTTCTGCTCGTTTCAAATGTCTTTTTATCTCTTCTATGTAAAGTTCTTTTATCTTTTCTGAGTTCTTTAAAAGTTTTTTCTGAATGGATTTCACCTTTAATGAGTTACAATCAAAGGTCTTATTTTCCAAACGGGTCAACAAAGGTATGATGACACTATCGATCATTTCACCCCTATCTAGATCAACAAGGTCGTCAGCTAATTGATAGGCTAGACCGATTTCTCGCCCATAATCGGAGAGAATATCTAGGATATGACCGGTTGCTTCTGCTTCTATGGCACCAGCTTTACATGCAGAAGCAAAGAGGGAAGCTGTTTTCATATTTATTATCTTGTAGTATTCTTTGAAGATCTTTGATTTTGATGATATCCCAAAACCATTGTTGTCATCGACCTCTGATGCATTATAATCTACCTCTTCCAGTTCACCGTTTAAAACCTCATCCCATGTATCAACATAGAGTTTTGCGATTTTCTCTCCATGGCTTAATGCAATATTGAATCCTGTGGAAAGCATACGATGACCGATAAGTAATGCTTTTGGAATCCCCTTATTAACATGGAATGCGGGACGCCCCCTTCTGGTTTTATCTCCATCGATGATATCATCATGGACAAGAGATGCGGTATGGGCCAATTCTATTGCCACGGAGCCTTCAATAGATCGGTGGTATTGGTAAGGTGTTTCCCGTCCACCGGTACAGACTTTAAAACAAAGTTGTTGGACGAGTGGACGAAGTCGTTTACCAGATTGGAGGATCAGAACTATCTCAGGGTCCTTTACCGTTGAAATGATTTTTTTCTCTAGGTCGTCCTTCGTTATTTCAAAGAAACGTTCGAGCGTGAGCGCATTGTTATCCTTGTTCATCGGAATTCCTCTATCTGTGACCGCCTCGGCCCATGAGATATAATTTCAGTATAATAATGAATCTACCCACATTATAAGTTTTCGCTGGAAAAACATCAATGGGGCGATTCTTCGAGAAAAAATATACTATACATTTGTTGTTTTATAATCAATTTTTATATCACATATTTACCTAAAAATAAAAAATAAATACTAATTTTTATAATATTTACAAATAATATATATTTCGCTACTGCTCTTTCGGGACGCGGATGGAGTGAAACGTTTAACGATTGAAAAATAAGTATAGAGAGAGTCTACAAAACCATCCAACAAATCACCCATGAACACCTTACATACATAATTACCATTTTTCCTTAGTAGAGACTCTACAATAGTTATGGATTGTTCGGCTAAAAAAATGCTTTTTGCATGATCCATTGAATACTGTCCGGAAATATTTGGAGCCATATCAGATAAGACGACATCTACATCTCTTTTTTGAAGAACTTCTTTGATTGCCTCAAGAGATGAATGTTTAGTGATATCGCCTTGTATAAAACAAATCCCGTCCAATGGTGCAATCGATTGCAGATCAATACCAATGACAACACCGTCTACCCCAACGTATTCTTTTGCAATCTGACTCCACCCTCCTGGCGCAGCGCCTAGGTCTACAACGACGTTACCTTCTTCAAAAACATGGAACCGCTGTTGGATCTGTTTCAATTTATAGGACGACCGGGCACGATACCCTTCCCGTTTCGCCAGTTTATAGTAATGTTCCCGTTTCTTTTCCTGATACCACCGAGTCATAAGTATAGAATGAGTTTTAGAGTATAATATCAATATCCAATCGTTCAGCTAGTTCCTTGTAACGGTTTCGAATTGTAACCTCAGTAACACCCGCAACATCTGCAACCTCACGTTGCGTTCTTCGTTCGCCACAGAGAATGGATGCAATATAGATAGATGCAGCTGCTACACCTGTTGGCCCTCTGCCGCTTGTAAGTTCCTTATCTGCAGCATCCTTAAGGATCTCGATTGCTTTTGCTTGAACATCACCGCTGAGTTTGAGCTCGCTGCAAAACCTGGAGATATAATCCTGAGGAGAAGTTGGCATCAGTTTAAGCCCTAACTCTCGAGCGATGAATCGATACGTGCGACCGATCTCTTTTCGAGAGACTCTAGACGCATTAGCGATCTCATCAAGAGTACGAGGAACATTACATTGTCTGCAAGCAGCATATAACGCAGCTGCTGAAACCCCCTCAATGCTTCTTCCACGAATGAGATTCTTTAACACTGCTTTTCTATAGATCATCGCTGCGGTCTCTCGAACGTTCCTTGGTAGGCTCATCCCGGAGGCCATACGATCAAGTTCTGAAAGAGCGAAAGCAAGATTCCTTTCTGTTGCATCGGAGATTCTTATACGTCGTTGCCATTTTCTTAAACGATAGAGTTGGGCTCTGTTCCGGGTGGGAATGGATTTACCATATGAATCACGGTTCTTCCATCCTATCATCGTTGATAATCCCTTATCATGGATGGTATAGGTCATTGGCGCACCGACACGTGCACGTTTCTCTCTTTGATCGCTATCAAATGCACGCCATTCCGGACCGTGGTCAATAAAATCCTCATCTATGACTAGACCACATTCCTCACAAACCAATTCACCACGAGAGTAATCGCGAGTTAAATGAGTACTGCTACATTCAGGGCAGCGAGTAATCTCCTCGATATTCTGTTTATTCTTGTTGGTTTTTGCCTGAATCATAATTAAAAACTCCCCTATCACCATTTTATAGATTTCGATATGCTTTTAAAGGACATGTTACATCAACTATTTAAACCTTTCCATCATGCTTCTTAGAATCAGCTGAAAAAGACAGCAATAAATTAATACAATTCTTAGTATTAAATTATCCCTTTTAAAAAGGTTTTGTAGGTTAGATACGCTGAATAAACATCCAATTTGCTTGTAACCTCAAAAGGCGAATGCATACTAAGCACCGGAGGGCCCATATCTATGACGGTCATCCCAAGTCGGGAAAAATATTTAGCAACCGTACCACCCCCACCATTATCCACTTTTCCAAGTTCACCCGTCTGCCAAGGTATATGATGATCATTGAGCATACGACGGATTTGACCAACATATTCTGCCGGTGCATCATTTGCACTGTATTTACCCCCATGTCCTGTGAATTTCACCAGAACTACCCCTTGACCAATCGCTGAAGCATTCTTCGTTTCAAAAGCATCAACATAATTTGGAGTGATAGCAGCATCGACATCAGCAGAGATCACCTTTGACCGAAGCATCACCGTATCAACATCCACACCTGGCTCCAACTGTTTTAGTATAGACCTTAAAAAGGTGACAACCTGAGCTGAGGTACTTCCCTCACTTCCAATCTCCTCCTTATCAACGAACAACGCAATTGCAGTATATCCTGTATTCTCCGTTTCAAGAATAGCCTGAAGACTTGCATAGACACAAGAGCGATCATCTTGACCATATGCACCAACCATTGATTTGTCAAAACCGATATCACGCGGGATATATGCTGGTACCAACTCAAGGTCAGCAGAAACAAAATCTTCTTCGACCATACCGTAATCTTCATGTAATTTCGCTAAAATAGCGTTTTTTATCTTATCTTTATCATCGCCTTTCAAAGGTCTGTTACCAACAACAATATCAAGACTTTCCCCTTTGATCGCTTCAGACATCTTTTTCGTATCCTGAATTTCATGGGAAAGATGTGGTAGTAAGTCAGCAACGACAAAAACCGGGTCATGTGCGTCTTCACCAAGCCGGAAAGTAACATGTGATCCATCATTCTTCACCACGATCCCATGCAACGCAAGAGGTATCGTAACCCAGTGGAATTTCTTGATACCACCATAATAATGGGTCTCACACAAAGCCAATTTACTTTCCTTATCCTCAAATAGAGGGACCTGTTTTAGATCAAGGCGCGGAGAATCTACGTGGGATATTACAAGAAAAATACCTTCGTTTAAAGGTTTTGAACCGGGTACTACAATCGCTGCTCCGGCATGTTTGTTTAAAAAGATCTTTTTTTCTTTTTTATCTGCTGATCTTTTGATAAAATGAATTGCCTCTCGTTCAGTTTTTACCTCATTTAAGAAGTCCTTATATCCTTCACAGAACTTATATGCTAGTTGAACCTGATTATCGGAAAATAGGTCCCAGGCAGATCTTTTTTCATAAGTGTAAGGGTTTGTTTCCTCAGCCATAATAATTCACAAGGTCCACCAATAGAAACCATAGTTAAAAAGATAACTCAAAAAGAAGAAGAAAAATAAAAAAATAAGCGAGGGTTATCGCCGAATCACAAAAACCAACGCCACAACACCAATGATAACTATTATTGCAATCACTACAATGAACAGTAACAAACCAGCACCATCATCTGTATCATCAGTACTACCACCATTTGTATTTCCACCATTTGATGACTGTCCAGTCGTGATTGTTACCTGTATTGTTCCCTCTGAGGATAACCCTTGTGAATCCTCAACTTTCAACCTTACAAAATAGGTACCGGGAGATTGGTAACTATGTGTAGGACTCTGTTCATTGCTTGTTGTACCATCATCGAAAGTCCAAGTGTACGTATAAGGTGCAACAGATATTCCAAAAGAATCATCATACTCTCCGGCGAAATTAATAGATTCACCGGTTTTCGCAGTGGTCGGACTAGCGCTAGGATATGCAGTGAAAAGAGCAGAATCGGGAGCAATATCCATATAATATTTTATATCAGTTAAGGAATTTATATCAAATTGCATGGTTGTACCTATCAGAGAGACAAATGTTTCGCTAATATCATCAAGATTAAAGGTAATGGAAAGTACATTTCCAATAACCGTTGCATTAATCTCGCCATAATTCAACGTGCAATTTCCTGCCATGTACTCCATCTCATAAAAATTTTCAGAGGTCT
Organism: Thermoplasmatota archaeon; assembly: GCA_029762575.1. Taxonomy (GTDB): domain Archaea; phylum Thermoplasmatota; class E2; order DHVEG-1; family DHVEG-1; genus EX4572-165. The sequence continues at coordinate 17,496 of JARVGL010000016.1, forward strand.
CTAACGAGAGTCCATAGGTCACTATGCTACCAGTAAATGTAAGGTCGTCTGGATCAACATCCTCAAAATCATTCCGATCTTCGATTATACCCCTACTATTTACTTCAAGTTTTACTGTTACCTGAGTGCTACCTTCTTCACGGATATAGGTTAATTTGGTAATATCAATATTTGGTTTATCTGCTGTTTTCTCTAATACGAAATCTTCACCGGTATCTCCTTCAAATACATCTTCTGAAATGATGATGACATCATCTTCAGGATCACTGACTATCTCTGTTATCTGAGCACTGACTAGCGTTGAGAATGCTCCTAGGAAAAGAGTTAGTATTGCTGCAAATATTACTATTTTTCTTGCGGTTCTCATTATTGTCACAACACCTTTATGTTCCTCATGGTTATTTCCACATGCTATATAAAAGCCTTTTCAAACATACTTTATATATCTTCAGTATTTGTTTGGGAAATGACAACCACGGCGTTTTTCATTGAAAATGATTCGCATAATAGATGATATAATAAGAGGAAATCCTTATATGATACGAATTGATTGTCGGTTTTTATGGCAACAGGATTTGCATTATTGTCAATAAGTCCACTTCACGAAAAGGAAGTTTTCGAAACGCTAGACAAAAAGATCGAGGAGGTCGTTGAGGTTCATCCACTCTTTGGTGAATATGATATCCTTGTCAAAATTCAATGTGATAGTATCGATGACATCGGCAACATCGTGATTAGAAAGATAAGAGCGATTAAAGGAGTTTCAGATACAAAAACATTGATTAGTACACGAAGTCTTTCTGGTGAAATGTGAGTAGTCTAACTTTTTAGATGTGCTATTATGCAAAATATCTTTATAATTGTAATCTTATAAATGATTGGATGCTTAAAACTTCAAATAGGTCTTTATACAAAACATCATGGCCAACAATTTGTTTGCTAATAATCCTTAGTACTTCTCAAATACTGTTGCCAATATCACTAAGAGCTACGAATCATGTTGAAATTGATACGATACTCTATGTCGATGATGATAACAGAAGAGGACCATGGGATGGATCTCTTCAATACCCTTTCCAGTATATCCAAGAGGCAGTCGATGCAGCATACCAGCAACAGCACATCTACGTGTTCAATGGAACATATCACGAACAAATCATCATCAATAAACAAATAAACATTATTGGCGAATGCACAACAAAAGTACTCATTGATGGTGGGTATTCCCCTTATATCATCATTGTTGAATCATCTGGATCAGTTATTAGAAATTTGACGATACAACATTCTGGAGCACATCTTAAAAACGCTGGTATCATACTTAATGGGCACTCAAATCATATCATAAACTGCGAATTTTTGAGGACAAAAACAGGCATTCTCATCAACGAGGTTGATGGAACCTATATATCTAATTGTCTTTTTTATCAGAACGGTGAAGGAATCTTTGTTAACAAAGCTACCAATTCTTATATCCTTGACAGTTTTTTTATCCATAACGGAATTGGTATCAACGGTTTCCATTCTCAAGATATAACGATTATCAATTGTTCAGCCACCATCAATGGCATCGGTATCTTTTTCGACACGGTAAAAACCGCTCTCGTTGAAAGATGTGCACTCTTCAATAATAACGATAATCAAGGAGGATTGTTTCTCACGGATTGTAATGATCTTTTCATGAACAATTCCCATATCTCTCACAACGGTTTTGGTGTAAAAACAGATAATTGCCATGAGATATCCGTTGCGAATTCAACATTTCAATTCAATACTCATTTTGGATTATATATTTCAGATCAAACAACTTCTTTATATGTGAATCATTGCGAGTTCATCTCCAATCTTCGCTTCAGTATTCATATCGATGATAGTGACATATCCGTTCACCATTCAAATCTCTATGATAGTATCATGGGTCTATATTCTCGAAATTCCACCTGCAATGTTGAAGAGAATTATTGGGGTTCAGCTTTTGGACCCGCAGTATTGGATCGTGCATATACTGATAGAATCTATTCAAGACGATCACAGCTCTCTTGTATACCTTGGCTTTCCGTTAAAGAACAACACGCAGGAGCTAACTGGAACCTAGATACATTCACACCCGACATCACCTTTCAATTTCAACCAGAGATCACTTTTGATGATATCGATACAGATGGAGATGGAGTTCCAGATTGGTGGGAGGAACAGTATGGGTACGATCCTTATGCGTGGGATGAACACCATATACTAGATCCAGATAACGATGGTTTGAACAACATACAGGAATGCTATGCTTATGAATGGGGTGCAGATCCATTCAAAAAAGATGTGTTCTGGGAGATGGACTGGATGGCGAGTAAGACCCACCCTGCTTATTCGAATAAACCTTCTGAAGCCCTTCTATCAGAGATCATTGATTCATTTGCCCTTCATGACATCACTCTTCATATCGATACTGGTGAGTTTGGTGGTGGCGAGATCATCCCCTACAGATATGGGTTCAGCTATGCTGATCTTAGGGATTATTACTGGGATTATTTCTTGCATAATGATATGAACAATCCTAGAAAGGGTATTTTCCATTACGGTTTGATCTGTGATGTTGGCCCCGGTTCAGGTTTTGCATTCATCGGATGGGATAGTCTTGATGGTTTCTGTATCTCAGCAGATCTTATCGGTGATAAACTCCCCTTCTTTGAAAGGGATCGGTTCATTGTTGGTGGTGCCATCCATGAGCTTGGTCATACCCTTGGACTTACTGTTGATGACCATGGGGGAAATGATAACACGATTGCAACCATGCCGTTATCAAAACAATGGTTTCTGTATCTTCCATATAGGAGTTGCATGAACTATTGGTATACCTATAAGATCCTTACATTCTCAGATGGTGCTCTTGGGCCGACCGATTTCAATGATTGGAAGCATATGGACCTTTCATTCTTCAAGGCTACCCATTTCACTCTTCCAAACAGTTATCTTTAATCCTCTTTCCATTTTGTCACCACTGCGCCGATGATGAAAAAGACACATGCAAAAAGAATAACGGCTCCAGTAAAAAATAGTGTCTTATCTAGGTTGTTGAATATCATCGCATTCCTTAGACTTTCATTTACATAATAGAGGGGGAGGATCTGTGCGATGCTCTGTAGATACCCTGGCATTTGCTCCAATGGAAAGAATGTACCTGCTAAAAACATCATGGGAAATGTTATTGCTCCACCAGCCATATCTGCTGTTTCCTCTTCTTTTACGAAACGTCCAATGATCATCCCTATACCTGAAAAAAGAAAACTTGTAGCAATGATGATGATAAAGATAAAGATGTTTAGGTGAATGCTTAGGCCCCATACAAAGAAACCAAAGGAGAGTATAACAGCAGTTGAGAGGAATGAGAGGAAGAGCATGAATAACATCTTAGCAAAGATCCACTCCGTTCTACTCACTGGCATCGTAAGCATCTTTCGCAGGATCCCATCCTTCCTATATTTTGTGTTACGTTCGATACTTCCATAGATACAGCTTGTCATTATTGTGAAGCCTATCATCCCGGGTATAAAGAAATCAATGAATTCAAAATCTTCGCTGACCGTTGCTGAATCAGAGAGCACGACAACTGTCCTCCCACCGGTCACTGCTAGATTATATTCCTGTAAGATGCTCGAGAGGATCGTCTGAACTATTGATGTTGTTGTTTGTTGAGAAGGATCGAAATAATAGATTATTTCAGCGGTTGTATCTTGATTGATAAAGGATTGATCGATCTTTGATCCAAATCCCAGAGGTATCCTTAACGCTGTAGATATATCATGTTCCTGTATATATTCGGTGATATTCACATCGGAATCAAGTTCCTTTATTTCAAGTAATGATACATTTTGGAGGATCCCTAGAAATGATTGGGAATGCGTTGAATCATCAAGGTCTTGGATACAGAGAGAATAGCGTACATCACCAGTATCGGAATATATCGATCCAAAGATAAGGATCAAAAGGATGGGAAACAGTATCGTCCAAAACACGGTACCTTTGCTTCGACCCCATTGTTTCAGGTTCGCTTTGAAATCATGGGCAATGAATCGAAGGTTCATGTGTTATCCCCCTGTAGTTTTGCACCAGTGAGATGAAGGAATATCTCTTCAAGGTTCGGCCGATGTATATCAATACTTTGATACTCAATCGCCTCATGACGGAGTATGGAGAGTATATCAAGGATCTTATCAGTATAATCGATGGAAATGGATATATTCCCATTCTGTTGATTCATGATATTGAATCCTTCTTCTTTAAGGATATTGCCGATTTGTTTATTGTTGCATCTTCTGAGATGAAGGATGCTTCCATGACCAAAGGTCTGTATTAGGTCCTCAAGAGTCCCTTCAGCAATAATCTTTCCTTTATGGATGATTGCAATATGATCAGCTAGAAACTCAGCCTCCTCCATATAATGGGTAGTGAGGAACACGGTCTTACCTTTAGCCTTTAGCGTCTTAATGACCTCCCATACTTCTCTACGGGCTTTAGGATCCAGACCTGTTGTGGGCTCATCAAGAAATACGATATCTGGGTCATTAACAAGTGATATCGCGACTCCAACCCTTTGTTTTAACCCTCCGGAGAGTTCTTTGTAGAGTTTGTTTCTTACATGTTGAAGATCCATTGCATCAAGGATGTCCTCAATATCTGCTTTTTTCTGAAAAAGGATGGAAAAATACTGTAAGGTCTCAATCACTGTGAGTCGTTCAAAGGAATGAAATTCCTGAGGAAGGATACCGATACGTTCTTTCACCTTATCAAATGATGAGCGGATATCATTACCTAGGAGTTTGATGGTACCGGACGTTGGTTTTCGAATGGATTCGATCATCTCAACGGTTGTGGTCTTTCCTGCCCCATTGGGGCCAAGAAATGCAAAGACTTCTCCTCTTCTAACAGTGAATGAGATATCGTTTACCGCAACAAGGTCCCCATATTCCTTACGTAGACCGCTTACCATTATCGCATCATCTTGTAAGGGCACTGTATTAGCGAATGTTACCTTTCCCACTTTGTTACATCGTGGGCAGGAAATCTTTTTGATTTCCCCAGGTACACCTGAAACCGGTATGATCTCTTTGCATGATGGACATTGTACCTCTTTATAAACCATGGTTGCGTCTCCAGGGTACACTGGATAATTGTTCTCATATTTATTCATTATCGATAGAAATAAGAGAGACATAATGTTTATTAGTGCAAGGGAATATCTTACCAAAAGAGACCCAAGGATAGAAAAACCGTAAGGTGGTCTGAGAACTATGGAGTTTCATTTCATTAAACCCTTAATAAAAGAGGCGAAGACAAAGATCGTCTTTCTTGTCATGGATGGCATAGGAGGTCTTCCAAGAAAAGAGGATGATAAGACGGAGCTAGAGGCAGCGTTTACACCTAATCTAGATGCCCTGGCATCTGATGGAATATGTGGGTTACAGATACCTGTAAAAAATGGTATCACACCAGGTAGTGGCCCAGGTCATCTTGGCATCTTTGGATATGATCCAGTGGTCTATCAAGTGGGTAGGGGAGTACTTGCTGCTAATGGTATCAATTTCGATCTAAAAGAAGGGGATGTAGCTGCACGAGGGAATTTTTGTTCCATTGATGAACAAGGAAATGTCACCGATAGACG
>JARVGL010000017.1 GCA_029762575.1 Thermoplasmatota archaeon
ACTAAAATCATCAATCAAAACGAAATATAAACACAATAACAAAAAATCAAAGAAGACGATTCTCATACTTTATATACAATAAAAAATTCACCGTCTGATCCGGTGTCAACTGTTTAAGTTTCATGAACACAATAGTCCTTCCCATGGAACCCAGATATTTCACACTACCAATCCGTTTATAAAACGGTTTCATAGCCTCTTCCAAGATAGTGACATCCATGAAACTAAGAAACAAAGAAAGTCTCATCGGATGCGTATCATCCGGATCATGAAACTCGGTTCGACTACCACCATATTTCTGTTGTTCCCATTCCTTAAATCGTTGTTCAAAAAGAGAACCACCTGCATCATCTATTTTTTTCCAATAGCTTTTTATGTGTGCATCCACATCCCTTTCACACATGTTGTTTTCATCTCCCTCAGATACTAATTCTGAGGGGGTTGAAAAAAATAACCCCTAGTTTTTGATTTCAACGAAAATCATTTAAAAGATGACTGCTCATTTGGAAATCCCTTAAATATGTTTTTGTTGTTTTGTTCTTTTCATGCCAATTGAAAAATCTGAAAAAATCAAAGGATTTTTATTAAAAAATATGTTTCTCATCTGAGAGTTATATGTATGTGAAGGGTACGACCGGTAGATACTTAATATCTCCGGTGCTTCTGACCCGCTGAGATGTGTCGATACCAAATATCGTACATCTCATCAATCACATACAAATTAATTAAATAAATTTCATATTATTTAAATATTTGGTAAAAAAATGTTAATTTTCGACTTTATCAAAGTATGTATCTTTTTAAACATTCACATCATCTACATATAAAGACTATGATTTCTAACGTAGAGGATACCTATCATTTCAACGAAATAATGACCTTGTTACATCAGCATTCAAGCACCGTACAAAAACCATTAGTATCAAGAGAAAAATGGGAGGTCATACAAAAGACCCCATTTACAGTGCTTATATCTTGCCTTCTAAGCCTTCGAACAAAGGATGAGGTCACCGAGGACGCTTCGATACGACTTTTGGGTAGATATGATACGGCAGAGAAAATTGTTGCACTCTCTGAAGAAGAGATTCAGGAACTCATCTATCCTGTTGGTTTTTACAAAACAAAAGCCAAACGAATAAAAGAGATATCACAAACAATCATTGATGTCTATAACGGAACAGTACCAAAGGATTTCACAAAACTCCTCTCATTGAAAGGTGTTGGTCGGAAAACCGCTAATATCGTCATGGTCTATGGGTTTGATGACCCTAGTCATATCCCTATCGATACCCATTGTCATCGGATCCCAAATAGGATCGGCTGGATCCATACAAAAACCCCTGAAGAAACAGAGTTGCAACTGTTACGGATACTACCAAAACAATACTGGACAGATTTCAATCATCTATTCGTCCAATTCGGTCAGACCATCTGTACCCCTCTCTCACCGCACTGCAGCATCTGCCCGATATCACAATACTGTAAAAAAACACAGGTAACAAAACATAGATAAAAAAATGAAGGAAGAGTATTATCATTTTCTAATCGCTTTCAAATGATCCTCGATCTCTCTAACGGAGAGATCATTGATATCATTCATCAGATCAACGATACGATCTTTTTCAGGCCATTCGGCATAATATTCTTTTTGCCGATCGTTCAAAGAAAAAGATATCCCTTTTTTACCTGCGAGTTTCTTTAAATCTTCTAGACTCATCCTTGATAATAATTCTTTTTTGATAGACATGATACGATCACCTTTTTATTTTGAGACCTGCTTGCTTTGTTCCCTATCCAACTGCTACCCTGAAATACCATGTCCCCATTAAAGTTTTCTCTCTTTTCAATTCCAATGAAAGTACCCTTGATTTCAAACACTGGCAGTTGACACGAACATATATCTGTTAGTCTCTACAGATATCTTTTTTCTAAAGATCACCTTCCAAAAAAGATCTTTGAGATCTCATATAACTCCATCTTCACAGTCTTTAATTCACCTACTGCATCTTGTAACGGTATAGGGACGATGGAATCTCCTTGTAATGCGACCATTTTTCCAAAATCATTGTTTTTTATACACTCAACGGCTGCCACACCAAAACGGGTAGCAAGGATACGATCATGAGCTGTTGGGCTACCACCTCTTTGTACATGACCAAGGATAGTGACCCTTGTGTCAACATGTAATCGATTCTCGATTTCTCTAGCCAGAATATGACCTATCCCACCAAGACGAACATGGCCGAATTCATCACGTTCACTTGATTGGGTGATAACCATATCTGAATCCTTTGGTTTCGCTCCCTCAGCGACAACAACGATACTGAAACGTTTCCCTCGTTCATATCGCGCCATGAGATGTCGGCAGATCTCATCCATATCAAAAGGAACCTCAGGGATCAAGATCTCATCTGCACCACCAGCTATACCTGACATCGTCGCAATCCAACCTGCATGACGACCCATGACCTCAACGACGATGACCCGACGATGGGATTCAGCGGTCGTATGTAACCGGTCAATCGCATCAGTTACAATCGAGATAGCAGTGTCAAATCCAAACGTGTAATCAGTTCCATTAAGATCATTATCGATTGTCTTTGGAACCCCGACGACAGGAATACCTTCCTCATGAAGCTTCAAAGCGACACCAAGAGTATCGTCGCCTCCTATTGCAACGATGCCTTCGATACCAAATCTTTTAAGATTATCTCTTAATTTTTGGATGTTCTCCGGATTCTTATATGGATTCGTCCGAGAGGTCCCAAGGATGGTACCTCCTTTTGGAAGAATACCTGAAACAGCATAATCGGTCAAGAGTTCGATGTCACCATCGATCAATCCTTTCCAACCATTCCTAATACCAATGATCTCCCATTCATATCGTATCGAGGAACGAACGACCGCCCGAATGACTGCGTTAAGACCCGGGCAATCTCCACCCCCTGTTAATACACCAATCTTTCTCATGCATCCACCTCAACACATACTTCTCCGTATATCGTTTTGTATGTGGCATGGTCTATCAAATGATGTTTTAAAATGTTTTGGTCAGAACATCGTTTCCACACCATGAAAATAGGTTTATTGATGTGATGAGAGTAACTGTCCTACTAACATATCATAGTTTGTCTAATACTCGACTTGCCTTTCGCGCAGAATCATGCCATCTTGGTTTATACGTCCTACGTATCTCTTTATCATATTCCTCAAGGTCCATATGTTCCAACATCTTAACGCCGGCTTCATAGTTCTTCCTTATGCTCAGATTGATGGCTCTTCCTGTTCCACGAAACAATAGAAAAGGTAATGTCATAAAGAATTTGAACCCGATGGGAAGACCTTCTGGTTGCCATATTCCTTTTGCAGGTTTTATCCAAAGATCCGCTGGGTCCTCTCCAAAATGAGGGATAGGGATCCTATTTGGTGGTGCATGATAGAAATCAGCTGAGACATCACTTATCTCCCATTTCCCATCGATATATGCTTCCCCACTTCCATGAAGTACGAAGAAATTTAGGTTGTCAACCCATTTCTGTACCAATGGATCAGCGGTCATATAGATGTTATATAATGCTTCTACGCCTTGAGGTGAATATAATCGGTACCGTGCTTTGATACCTGCAGTACGACAAAGCGCGATAAATAACGTCAATTTATCGATACAGGTACCATGACCCCATTTGAGACACTCACTTGCTGTTTTTGGAGGAGAAAAATCGATACGGATCTTCCCATTGATGAACAGAAACACATTCTCTGCATACTCCCGATCTGAGAGTTTAAAAGCACCTAGTTCGTAAGCCATGGCGACAATATCTGGCTGATACGGATCACAGAGAAAGGTCTGACGAAGATAGCGTTGATCGGATCGATCGATCTTCATATGTTTTTCATATGTTGGAATAGTATAGGGTCGTTTTTCCGGTCGGAGATTCAAAGGGCCTTCTTTGCAACCCTTGTTAGCATTAACGACGAGTAACGGATGGCGGATCGCGATGTAAAGCAATGATGGTATGGTCCGGGCAAAAGTCTTAGTCCAATTCAAATCAAAAAAATATCCTTTTTCCCGCCACTGTTTTACGATACCCATCCTGCTAAACCCCTTTTCTACCATGTACCTTTGTCAGTTCTTCTGCCATAAGCCCTCGCATTAGATTCGCACAACCTTTTGCCTCAGCACCAGCCATCCGGGTGATATCTGATTCCAATACGGATCCTTCACGATCACACAGAGGACACCGTTTCAGAAGTTTCACTCGATCACCAGTGATGATATATCCTGGATAACTATGTGCAACTGGGTCTAAGAACGCGAACCGTCCCCATCCACCATATCCTATGGTCCCTTCGTTATCATCAAGCACCATAGGATGGATCCAAGGATGGATATGTTTATATCCTCCTTCACAAGAAACACCTAGTCCATTCATCTCTGACATACCGTAGACATCAACATAATATTTCTCAGGTATACCCAGTGTCTCATGAACGAGTTTAGCAAACTCTGACTGGGGAACTTTTCGATCCTCAAATATCTTCCATCCACCACCAGTGAACACGACACTATTTGTATCACCAAGGTCTAGCTGTATCCCTTGTTGTTTCATATGCATCATGAGACTATATAACTGGAAGGGTGGTGAGATGATAACAGCCTGCTGTTTTTTTGAATCGATATCCTTAAGAAGTTCTAGGAGGGTTTGTTCTCCTTTGATCATTGCTTTCTTTAACGCTTTTAGTACAAGTTTTTCTTTGAAGTTCTTTGCATGACCTGTTGACATCAACCGAGCAATCGTCATACTTATCTCCCGATTCGTAAGAAAATGACGATTAGCTGGAGAAAACACCTTTGCCCCTTCTCCAAGCCATTTTCCAATAGTTAAGAACGTGTTGGGTGACCCTGGATAGATATAATGAGGGTCATCATCAAGCTCGGGAGGTATGGTGAGTAAGGTTTTTATTACAGCATAATAGAAACGGTGGAATGTGATCTTATCTCGGAACATGAAACTATAATGACCTGTTGTCCCAGAGGAATGGTTCACCAATCCATCTAAACGTTTCTCTGCCCATCGGAGGAATTCCTGAAGGTCTTTTCCCTTGAAGTCATAGACGCCAACATCTACAGTGCTTATCTTCTTCAGCCACTCGTAGACATCTTTTGGATGTTCCGAAGGATACTCTTTGAAAAATGTATCCGGGAGCATGGGGATTCTTTCTAGGTCATCCATTGTTTGGATGTCCGAAGGTTGAAAAGAATAGTCTTTGCAGAGCTGATGATAGAACCTACTGTTCTCATAATGATGGTGGAGTGATTCCTTGATTGCCTTTAGTCTCATCTCTTTGACTGTATCAATAGGTATACGAAAATAATCATCGGAACCATAGATCATATGGTCAATCGTGGTCCATTGTTCTTTTGGTCTTCCGAAAAGTTTCTGGGTTCTTTCCCATAGCGGGCTTTTTTCCGATCGGATCATGGATCCTCCATAAACTATTATAACAATTGTTACGTTTCCATTGCTTTTCCTAGCATACTTATTGAAACCATATTAAGGGCTAATACACAAATCTCTACCGATAGCACCGATTTTTTATTTATATATCATTTCCCTAATACTTTAGGAGTCGATATTCTGTTTTGTAAACCTTATGTCATATCATTTTTTATCGTCTATGGACTCACACGGGTTCGATCCCTTGGAAACAAGATACATTCACGGATATTGTTTATATCTAATAACTCCATCATGAAACGTTCGATACCAAAACCAAAACCACCATGAGGCGGCATACCATACCGAAATCCCTTCAGATATGAGGAGAACTCATCAATATTCAAACCACATTCCTTAATACGAGACTCTAGTAGGTCGACCTGATGGATACGTTGACTACCTGAAGCTAGTTCGATACCCTTACATTCCAGATCAAAACCACGGGAATACTTTTCACCCTCAGGCATCGTATAGAATGGTTTAGCCTGTAACGGATACCTAGTTATGAAATAGAAATCACACTGCTCCTCCTTCATTATCTCCCCAAGGATACGTTCCTCCTCCGTACCTAGATCATTACCCCATTCAACATGAATATCACGTTTCTCAAGTAACCTTAAAGCTTCATCATAAGGTACCCGTCTAAAAGGAAGTGATGGAACATTGATGTCCTTCCCAAGTATCTTCAAAGCCTCTGTTTGTTTACTAGCTGCCTCCCACATCCCCTTAACCAAAGTCTCAAGAACCTGCATGACCTCTTCTTCACTATTGATAAACGCCATCTCAACATCCACTGCGGTCGACTCATTCAGATGACGACGGGTATTATGCTGCTCCGCTCGGAAATACCAGGCTATCTCATAGACCTTATCCATACCGGTGGCCATCAACATCTGTTTATACAATTGAGGTGACTGAGCAAGATATGCATCCTTCTCAAAATATCTTACACGAAACACATCCGTCCCACCTTCAGAGGAACTCCCAATGATCTTAGGAGTATGGACCTCAGAGAAACCTAGAGATCGTAGCGTTTGATGAGCAGCACCAAGAACAGCAGATCGAATGGTAAAGATCGCTTGTACCTCACTTTTTCGTAGATCAATGAACCGATTATCAAGACGGGTCTCAAGTTCAGATTCAACCTTATCAACGATACCAAGGGGAAGTGGTGTCTCAGCAGAGGATAAAATGGAGACCTCCTCAGGCAACACTTCATACCCATTCCTCGCTTTATCGCTCTTCTGACAAAGACCTTTCACCCTTACCACAGATTCCCTCGGTGTAGATACCAAGGTCTCAAAAGCAGAAGCGTTCACTTTCTTTAAACCAGTGACCTGTAACGTACCTTTCTTATCACGAAGGATGATAAATGCTAATGAACCTAGATTTCGTATATCCTCGACCCAGCCAGCTACAGAGATGATCTTTCCAAACTGATCCGAGGTGACATCTGTTGAATAATGACTTCGAATTTGATCCATTTCTTTCACCTATTCTTACTTAATATCTTTCAATCTCTTTGAAATAAACTCTACTACTGCATGTAATTGTCCCTTATTATCCCATTGACGACAAAGGTCCTCTAATTCCTTTTTTTTCCATGAGTGCAATTCCTCTACCCATTTGACCATCTGACCCATCGCCCTACATACATTATCAACAATGGTGATATCCGCAGTCCTTGCTGTACGAGACAATGGATTCAGATCAATAGTGATAACACACTTACCCATTTTCTTTAACGCCTGACATCTGTCACCATCCTCCAAGGGAACAAGAACGACATCAGCTGCATAGATCCCTTGTCTCTCACAAATCCCGCGTGCATGATCTAAACCTGGAATCTTCTCTAAAGCATGTTCTCCTAAGACCGTTTCTGCTCCATGATCCTGTAATACGTTCACAAGACGTTGAATGCGCTCTTCAGTTCTATGGAACAGGTTTACTTCAAGAGCCGCAGGGATCGTCTTAGCTAATCGAACACACTCATCAGGGACCAGTGCAGCAACATTCCCATTCACAGAGATAACAGGATGCTTTGCAAGAAGTAACCAGGCACTAGCAACCTTTTCAGCAGCAAAGGCAACATCAATGGTTCTTTCACCAATGAGATAATCAAATGCTTCTCCCCGACCATGTGCGATCAAACCAGTTTCATGGACCAATCCATCCTTCAAACCATCAGCGAGACGTTGACGTATCATCAATGATTCATAACGAGGATGATTGCAAGGGATATCAAAGGACATGGAGATTACACAGCCATCAATACCAAACTCATCTAAAAAACTTATTCATTCTATACATATGCGAAAAAGAGGGTGAAGTATGAGACATGCTCATACTATCCAAAGAATAGAAAAGGTTTATCCATACATGTTCGGTTGTGGAGCACGGGTTGATGAAACCATCGGCTTAGCCTGCTGATGGAATTTCTGTAACTGTTGTTCAATACGCTCCGATTCCTCATATAATGGTGCAACATTGATCTCAATATCAATGATAGAAGCAATAACATTGATAGCAGCTGCTGCCGCCCGAGCATCAGGATATTTAGGATGCGCCTCTGTGAGAATAGAGATAACATCAAAGGCAGATTGTTTCCCTTTGTTTAATAGGACGCCAGAGACACCAGCGATGATACCATTCTTGAACTGAGGGATGTTCTTCATGACAAGCATCTGACGAACACCATTTGTTGACCCTATGGCATAGGCCTCTGCGATGGATTCCTCCTCAGCGTTTTTCCCCTCAACGACCATGCCCTCAGGAGAGATCATCATCTTACATTGTTTCTCTTTTGCCCATTTCATGATAGCTGAAGAGATCTGATTGATAAGATGCGGTTTAGGTTTGAACTCTGAGACAAAGACCACTATCCTATGACCCGAGGGTTGATCACCAGCATATATCCGAACTGGTGACAATGGTTCACCAGTATGAACGACAGAGAGAGCAGGAAACTCTCCTGAATCAAGGGCGCCTATCTGCTTTAGGTTCAACGCATCAATCAAATAATTCGCTGCAATAGTACTTACAAGTCCAATCGATGGAAACCCTGCAATGACTGTTGCTCCTTCTAAATTAACATCTTCGAAATCAACTATCTTTACATCATTTTCTTCCAGATACCATCACCATCCGATGTATATGAGAATAGAAATTCTAGGATTTAAAACCATTGGTCCCTTCTTATCCTTTCACGACACCCAACGGTTTCAAACGAACAACCTTTTTTGAAATATTGGCTCCATGAACCGCGTCTACGACCATACGTATATTCTTATAGGATCCTGGAGCCTCCTCTGCAGCAACCTGCATACTTGCCGGATGCACATATATGCCCCGGTCACCTAACTGTCTAACGATATCCTCGCCCCTATATCGACGGATCGCCTCATTTCGTGACATCACCCGTCCAGCACCATGGCAGGTGGAACCAAATGTCTCCTCACTCTGCCTTGTTCCATGTAATAGATAGCTTTCTGTGCCCATATCCCCAGGGATGATGACCGGTTGACCCACTGATTCATATTTTAAGGGTAGATCCGGGCTTTCAGGGCCAAAAGCTCTTGTCGCCCCTTTCCTATGAACATACACCTTCGTCTTTTTTCCCTCTATCCTATGTTCCTCTAATTTTGCAATATTATGACATACATCATAGATAATATCCATACCAAGGTCTTCCGCTGATCTCTTTAACACATGTTCAAAGGATTCCCGGACCCAATGAACGATCATCTGACGATTACACCAAGCAAAATTCGCTGCACATGCCATAGCTTTAAAATAATTCTGCCCCTCTACAGATGTAACAGGTGCACAAGCCAATTGTTTATCAGGTAACCAGATATCGTACTTACGCACTGCTTGTTCTAATACTTGAAGATGATCGGTACATATCTGATGACCAAACCCTCTGGAACCAGTATGTATCATCACACAGACCTGGCCTAGCTCTGTGATACCATATACTTTTGCGACCTCAGGATCAAATATCTCATCAACATATTGGATCTCAAGGAAATGATTTCCAGCTCCTAACGATCCTAACTGAGGGGCACCACGCTGCTTAGCCTTTGTTGAAACCTGTGATATATCAGCATATTTCAAACAACCTTTTTCCTCCAAGAATTCAGTATCCTTCTCCCATCCATATCCCTGCTTAACAGCCCATTGAGCACCACGCATGGCGACCTCTTCAAGCTCACCTCGCTGCAAACGAACCTTGGCCTTTGAACCAAGACCTGAGGGAACATTGATGAACATTTGATCTACTAGCAGACGAACTGTTCTGTAATCCAAATCCCTCCGATGAAGATTTGTTCGCACGAGCCTGACGCCGCAGTTAATGTCAAAACCTACGCCACCTGGAGAAATAACACCATGTTCTGCATCAGTAGCAGCAACACCACCTATTGGAAAACCATATCCCCAGTGGATATCCGGCATCGCTAGTGCTTTTCCAACGATCCCTGGCAGCATGGTCATATTTGCTGCCTGTTCAGCTGCATTATCTTTGCGAATAAGACTGATCATCTCATCAGAAGCATAGATGACAGCAGTCGTTTTCATCGATAGATTATTTCGTTCACCCTTATAACTTGAAGGGATCTCAAAGCGATAGTCACCAATCTTACGAAGAGGGCCATTCCAAACCATGTAACATCAGATATCTTGAATAAAATACCACCTTAATAAGCATTCATATCATATGCTCTATGAAAAAACATTCAAAAGATAGAATAGAAGAGATCATTTGCTCTTTTTAATGTAGGGTACTCCGGTCTTTTCATTGACCTTTACTTCATATCCCTCAGGTAGCTCTGAGGGAGTACTATCTTCAGGAGCATCCTTACTGAAAAAATGTACTGTACGAATCTCTTTTCCACCGATACGCAGCTGTTTTCTATATAATGAATATTCCCCATAGGAGAAACGATCTTTTTCTGATAGTTGTTTGAATGAAGTTGTCTTGGTTGTTTCTTCTTTTTCCACCGTTTTTTCAATAGCTGAGGATTCTGGTTTATTTTTTTTGTTCGTATTCTTCGTGTTTCCGTTAAACCTCTTGAATGAGACCTTTTTTGATACTTTTTCTATCCCTCTTTTTTTCTTACCATCTTTTTCTTGAGGTTTACTATTCAAAGAGAGTTCCACCTTTGTTTCCTCTTCAGTACATTCTTCTTCCCAAATCTCAGGTTCCTTAGCATCTTGTTTAACAACGGAGTTCTTAAAAGGCCGCGGGAATCTCTTTTTTTGCCTTACTTTTTTTTGTTTAACTTTTTTGCTAGAGTCTTCTTCGCAAGGTGATGATTCTAATACACTTTCCTCAACAGTATGCCATAAAGGAAGATGTTCTAGAGATTTTTGCGTATCTGAAACAGGTGAATCTACAACAGATGTAGTCACTTCCTCCTCTTTTTTCAACACTGGTTCTACCTCGATGAACTCAGGGATAGATGCTTCATCAGGTTTTTCGATTTCAAATAATTCCTCATCATCAAACACCGATTCTTCTTCCCTTGATTTTTCTTCAATCTCACTAGGTGTTTCCACAGATTCCATCGGTTGTTTTTGGATTGAACTATGATGAACGACTACATGGGGTGTAAGATCATCTTGATTGCTTGGAGAAGGAAATCTCAAATGATCATGAAGATGTGTTGTCTCACCAGTTAACCGTCTCTGCAAGGTAGCTAAATATCTTTCATCATGCTGATTAGATAAAGGGCTGTGAGGGTCGTCTAACATCTTTCTGATTCTTTCCAGTTTTTTCTCATCATCTTCCTTTTGGGACATGTTAGAAACCAGCCATAGTACTATTTTTCTAGGGACTTTTACTTAATAGTTCCTTTGATTTGATACGCATCCAGGCTATTTATATCTTTTTACCACGCTACGGTGTTGTCATTATACTCTAAGGTTAAGATATGCTACAAAACGGTTTTTTTCATTAAAAAGGTTCTTAAGCTGATATATCATATATCGTTTTTTGATTATCATGGATTTTAAAGGAAAAGATATCATATCAATCACTGATTTCTCAAAATCAGATATAAATGTTATCATTAAATATGCACAGAAGATGGTGCCGTATGCCAAAGGTAAAGAATATACAAGAATTCTAGATGGAAAGGTACTTTCATCATTATTTTTCGAACCAAGTACAAGGACACGACTAAGTTTTGAAAGCGCGATGAATAGACTCTGCGGTCGGGTCATAGGTTTTGCTGATCCTACTGCTACATCCCAGAAAAAGGGTGAGACCCTCGCAGATACTATTAGAATGGCTGATGCATATAGTGATATCATTGTCCTCCGGCATCATCTTGAAGGTGCTGCTAGACTTGCCGCAGAATTTGCTGAGGCCCCAGTTATCAATGCAGGGGACGGAACAGGGAGACATCCAACGCAATGCCTTCTAGATCTCTTTACCATTCAGACCGAGAAAAAACATATCGAAGGACAAAAGGTCGTTCTCTTAGGGGATCTGAAATATGGTCGGACGGTTCACTCCTTAGCATATGCTCTTTCGCTCTATGGAGCTGAATTAGCATTTGTGTCACCAAAATCATTACAAATGCCAAAAGAGGTCGTCAATGAATGCAAAGAACAAGGTGTCAACCCCTTTTCAACATCGAAACTAGAAAAGGTCATCCACGATGCAGATGTTCTCTATGTTACTAGGATCCAGCGTGAACGATTCCCTGATGCGGAGGAATACTCGCGTGTCGTTGGTTCATATCAGATAAACAAAGCAATGCTTAGTAATGTCAAGGAGGATCTCATCATCATGCATCCGCTCCCAAGGGTAACAGAGATTTCACCTGAGATTGATGCAACGCCCCATGCACTTTATTTCAAACAAGCTTTTAACGGGGTACCTGTTCGAATGGCACTTCTTTCCCTTGTAACAGGGGTGATGTTATGAGCAATGTAGAGAAAGTATCAATAAAACCAATGAAAATACCTCGCATCAAAAATGGTACGGTCATCGATCATATCACTTCAGGAAATGCCTTGAAAGTCCTTCGTATCCTTGGTATCCCCAAACAAAATACATATACTGTGAGCGTTGCCATGAATGTACAAGGTAAACTAGGGAAAAAGGATATTGTCAAAGTCGAGAACCGGGAATTAGCCCGTGAAGAGGTAGATAAGATCGCTCTTATCGCTCCGAAAGCAACCATCAACATCATCCGTGATTACCAAGTCACTGAGAAACATAAGGTTGAACTCCCCGATGAGTTCAGAGGTATTGCATGTTGTCAGAACCCAACATGCATCTCGAACACTGGGGAACCGGTCCAAAGTCGTTTCATCGTACTTGATAAAGAGATCCCTAGGATAAAATGTTATTATTGTCAGAGGGAACCAGATGATATCTCAGATAGGATCATCTAAGGGTTGAAAGGATCTCCTTTGCCCGGTCCAATTTGACCTTACCCTCTTTGACAAGTTGATCTGCGACCTTTTCGATTTCATCGTCTTTTGCTCCTGCCATCATCGCGATGTTCTTTGCGTGAAGGGACATATGACCTTTCTGTATACCTACGGTAGATAACGCGAAAACCGCTGCGAAGTTCTGAGCTAGACCAACACTAGCAACGATGTTTGAAAGATCGTTAGCTGAGGTAATGTTCATGATCTTCTTACAAAGAACCGCTTTTGGATGAATGCTGCCAGCACCACCAACGATACCAATGGCAAGAGGTAATTCGATTTCTCCTACAAGATTTCCTTTTTCATCTTTCCAATACCGTGTCAATGATGTATATTGTCCTTGTCTTGCCGCATAGGCATGTGCCCCTGCTTCCACTGCTCGGGAATCATTACCTGTCGCTGTTACAACGGCATCGATACCGTTCATGATACCTTTATTGTGAGTAGCGGCTCGATACGGGTCTATTGATGCAAGGGTATACGATTCCAAAAATGAATCAACTATGTTTTCACCACCCATCGTTTCTTTATCGAACACTGCTGTAGCCGTAGCGATCCTTCTATCTGCAAGATTAGACAATATCTTTAAACGAACCCTGCCTTTGGTTATCTCCTGGACGAGTGGTGCAAGTGCCTCCACCATAGTATTGACAGCGTTTGCACCCATCGCATCTCGTACATCCACTAGGAGATGCATGACGATCATTTTCCCTAATGGACTGTTCAGAATGCGGACCTCGATATCTTTAGCGCCACCTCCGAGATTCACAAGGATCTTATCTTGTTCATTTGCAATCTGAAGAAGTTTTTCCTTCTGTTTTATGATATCTTCCGCAGCGGTTGTTATATCCGGTATATCCAACAGTTGGATCTGCCCTATCATCAATGGATCAGTGACAGATGCATGAAAGCCTCCATGAATTCGGGCGATTCTTGCAGCATTACTTGCAGCTGCGACAACACTAGATTCCTCAACCACCATAGGAACTAGTACATCTTTGTCATTGATTCGGAAATTTACTGCGATGCCAAGTGGAAGTTCAAAGGTTCCTAGGACGTTTTCGATCATTGTATCCGCAAGTTGTATGTCAATAGGTCTTGAGAATGATTCAATATCAGTATCTGATAAATCTGCAAAATCCTTTACAATTTCCCTTCGTTTTTCAACTGATAATTTGTAAAACCCTGATATCTTTGAAGTTTTTCCATTTTCTTGCATAATGATACCCTCTTATTTCGTATTTTATGAAGGATAGAGAGCGTCTTTTTAAATGTGTGTGTCTTCTTTACGTTCATCGACGAGGAAAACTTGTTGGATGCATATCTTACTCATAAAAAGAATCAAACATAGCAGTTCACCTTTTACACCTGCATAACCAATTATATATCCATCTGCGAAAAAGGTTCTTAAAAGCAACGTTGATTCTTTGAATTAGAAGGAATAGGGCTGGTAGTTTTTGTGCATCCCATCCCATCCTCTTTTACCAGCCTTCCTTCCCTTTTTCCTCGGAGGATGGTTTCTGTATGGAATCTTTTTTTGGTGAAAAATGGCAATAGATCTACTTAGATTCCTTCTCGTGTTCACGGATCTTAACTGCTTGACCTGAAGGAAAAGAAATCATTTCCATTCTATTCAACAAGCATCTTCCAACGGCTAGAAATCTATCTTTTTCATCGACGACTATACATTCATCCAATGGTCGCAGATCGTTATCCGCATCACATATGAACTTTGAAAAAACACTTTTTCCTTCCTCTACGAATGGTGCCGCATCCGCTGAAACGATCACTCGAAATCGTGGTGATGAAAAGTGTTTATGAAGTTTTTTTCCACCACTCTTTTTTAGGGTGAACAATCCATCCCCGGCCCGCATAGAAACGATATGATCTGAATTACAATAGACATTTCTTATTTTACCAGTGTTCTTCGATTTAACAATATGTAATGGTCCGTCGAACAAGACCTCTGCTGCATCAGGGCCAAATTGCATTGTTGCAACTGCACGGACCCTTTTTTCATCCATTGAGACCACTGGTTCGGAATTCATGTATCTTTCAAGTTCTTTCAAAGTGTTATTCCCCGCCCACTGTAGCTTTGTCTTTCCTCGTGTGAATCGGTTAAGTCGTTTCGATCGCATGTGGGACGTATCTTTGTCAATACATTGAGGAAATATCGATTGAGCGAAAGGATACATCTCATCAATAACAATAGGTACTGGCCCCATCATACTATCAACAACGATCTCAGCTTGCGGGCATACCGATTGAATATCAGAGATAACTGTCTCATAGGTTAGATGATAGGGTTTTACGGATTCGGGAAGAAGGACGATAATATCAGAAGATGGTTTATACCAGTTGAATAATCGATGGTACATCCTTGTGATCTCAGGTCGATATGTTGTATGATGACCTGTGTAGAACAACGCCCGGTTTTTTACCATTGGTTCGAATTGTTCCAACCAATGATTATTCGATGGTTTTTCAAGTTCTTTGAGCGCATCCTGTAATGCTGGGTTCATGCTAGCCTTTTGTTCAACATGTTCCCATAATACGCCTTGCGCGATAGCGTTTCTGATCGTTCGTATCTCCCCAAAACTGATATGAAGATTATGTTCTGAGAGCAGACGGATCCTCTCTTTTTTTTCAACCTTTTTTAACTCCGATATAGTATATTTAGAACATATAGGGCAGCTGCAAGGGAGCTCTTCAAGGTCCTGGAGGTGAGAGGTACCCCACGGATGTATCATACGATCCTCTAATGCATATTTGATATATGCTGAGGAATCAAAGATATCACAACCCAATGCGACCGCTAGGGGAAAGACAAGTGGATGGCCTGCTCCGAAGAGATGAACCGGTCTATTTGGAGGCAACCCTTTTTTTGATGCAAGGATGATCCGGGTGAGAGTAGCATATCGTTGTTGTTCCATTATTGGGACCACACCACCAATCGGATGGAAATCAGCATCAAGTTCACCAAGTTTTTTAGCACATGTTTCACGTAATCTAGGATAAACAGAACCTTGAACCGGACAAGCAATCAGCATATGACCCTTCACTAAAACACTCTTTTTTGCCCGTTCCACTGTTGTATTGACCGCTCTCTTTGCCTCATCTTCTGTTTGATCTGGAGTCCCAAAGACATCAAGGATCGTTCCAATATCAACGTCGATATCTCGCTGAAAGGTAACGATCTCCAACGGATCAACATCAATATCACCATATTTATAGGATTGAAACGTCCCTGAATCCGTCATAATGGGGCCATCAAAATCAATGAGCTTATGAACTCCTTCAGAGAGAGCACGAGATCTGAGATCATCATGTTTTTTGATGATATATGAATTAGTTATCACCATCTCGGTCCCAAATAATCGCTTCATCTCTTTTGGTGGTATAATAAGCTTATTTGGATTGATGACTGGGAGAAGGGTTGGTGTGGTGACTGTACCATGCCTTGTTTTCAATCTTCCGATGCGGCCTGCTGCATCACGTTTTTTGATCTCGAACTGCATAAATTCTGACATAATACTCTATTTACTCCTGATTAATCTATAATATAACCTACTAGGAATATGCTCATGTAATATAACCATATAATAATATATTCCTATTTTGGATGATATCGTGAGTTGAATCATCTTTTGAAGATGATACATGTACTGATAGGAGACAAAAATATTAAAGTATCCAATTCGTACTGTGTTATGCTCCTATCTGAATTGGATTTAGAATCCTTTTTAATGTTGCAATCGCAGAAAGTGATGCTAGATAGCTTGATCCAGGATTGTTGGGATTAGGCATATTTTCAACTTCAGCTCGAAGCCTTCCAAAAGGTCCATGGGCAAGGATCTTATGGCTGTTTCTTATTGCTACTGGATCAGCGACGATTTCAACAATGGTCTTATCAAATCCGATGCCTGCAATGGATAGGTTTGCAGCAACATTGATATTCTTTGGGAATTTCTTTATAGCTTCTCGAGCAGAGCCACGGAAGAGAACGGTTCTCTTTTCAATTTTTTTTCCCAACGCTTTAGGAGATTTTGTCGTAACAAGGGTGACTTTATCGATACGATCGGAGCTTGCAGAGAGGATCCCATCGATACCACAGACTGCACCAGAAGGTAGATACATTTTACAATGATGTTTCTGAGCAGTCTGTCCAAGTCTCTCTCGAAACGTATCATCTAGAAGACTTCCTATGCTCATGATGATGAGATCTTTTCCTTTTAAAAGGACCTTTTCAGCAAATAAACAGACAGCTTGTTGAGACGCAGCCTCGAAAACGATATCTGACTTTTCGATGAGGTCCTTTACGCTCACGCATGTTGCTTTGGTAAGTTTTTTACATAATTGATCTTGTTTTTCTGGGATGATATCATAAAGGTACAAATGTGTTATCTCTTCAAATGTATCTGCAGCTTCAGCAACATCATTACCAATCGCCCCGCACCCAATGATACCTAATCTCATGAGAAAAACCGAAACCTTAAAACTTAGGATATGTATAAAAACTATTGCAATGGATGAAATAGATACGTTCCTTCTGGAAGATTTACATGATATAGGTGACATCACATCAGATGCTCTTTTTACTGATGAACAGGCAACAGCAATTATTATTGCAAAACAGCAGTGCATCGTTGCAGGTCTAAAAGAGGCCCAAGAGGTGTTCTTACGCTGTGGGGCCACGTGTTCACCAGAGGTACGAGATGGGGAAATGATTGAACAGTATACAGTTGTAGTCAGGGTTTCAGGGTCCGCAAGATCGATTTTGAAAGCAGAACGATTAGCTCTTAATTTCCTCGGGAGAATGAGTGGTATCGCATCTGTAACAAGAGAGCTTGTTGATGTTTGTAAGACCATCAATCCAAAGGTGAACGTTGCAGCAACAAGAAAAACAACACCTGGATTTAGAAAATATGAGAAAAAAGCAGTACAACTAGGCGGCGGTGAACCCCATCGCTATGGTCTGTATGATGCAATAATGATAAAGGACAATCATATTAGGATCATCGGATCCATCTCAAAGGCCCTTGAGCAAATTGAAAAGAACAGACCAGATACTCTCATTGAAATCGAAGTGGAAAATGAAGATGATGCGCTTCTTGCAATCACCTATGATATCGATGTTATCATGTTTGATAATTTTACACCAGACCAGATACAAAGGACTAGTGAAAAGATACGCAGAATTCGACCCGATGTGATCATCGAGGCATCAGGCGGGATAACGCCAGAAAATATCAGTGCATATGCTCCGTTTGCAGATAGGATATCATTAGGATATATCACCCATTCTATTGTAAATAAGGATTTCTCCTTGGAAATGGAATGAACTATCGATTTGCTAATGGCATGGGCGTTGGATAGCAATATTTGAGATTGTTAAGGAAATATTTAATAATCCCAATCCCTTTACTATTACAGCGGGAACAATATAAAATTCAATTTACATCCAGATTATCTTTGGGATGGTATGGTGATTTAGATGAGGAAACTTGTAGAGGATGTTGTAGCTCAGGAAGAAAATAGAAAAAATGAAAAGGCAAACCAAAAGAAACAAGATGATCATCAGTATGATTCTCCTTCTCATACAGTTCATGGGAAATCTTCACCTGCGAGAAATACGATTGATAGGGAACTAGAAGAGATCTTAGCAAGTCTTACCACAACGATAAAAGTCGTTGGTTGTGGTGGAGCGGGTACCAATACGATTTCTCGATGTCTTGAGGGAGGTGTCAGTGGTACAGATCTCATAGCGGTGAATACGGATGCCCAGCATCTGCTTAAATCACCTTCACCTCGCAAAGTTCTTATCGGTCGTCATCTGACACGGGGACTTGGTGCAGGTTCGATACCAAAGATAGGTGAAGAAGCAGCAAAAGAAAGTGAGCAGGATATCCGTGAATCAGTTGGTCATGCAGATATGGTGTTTATCACCTGTGGTCTCGGCGGAGGAACTGGTACTGGTTCAGCACCTATTGTAGCACAACTGGCTAAAGAAGCTGGAGCATTGACCATTGGAGTTGTCACCCTTCCTTTTAACGTTGAAGGGCTTATCAGAATGGAAAATGCTGAGTCGGGTTTAAAACGATTACGAGAGATATGTGATACAGTGATCGTTATCCCTAATGATAAATTGCTTGACGTTGTCCCCAATCTCTCATTGAATGCTGCATTTCGGGTGGCTGATGAGGTGCTCATGCGTTCTATCAAAGGGATCACTGAGATGATCACCAAACCGGGACTCGTAAACCTTGATTTCGCGGATTTGAAAACGGTTATGAAACGCGGTGGAGTGGCAATGATTGGTCTTGGAGAAGCAGAGGGTGAGAACAAAGCGGTAAACGCAGTGGTTGAAGCATTGAACTCTCCATTACTTGAAGTTGATATATCTGAAGCATCAGGGGCTTTAGTGAACGTCACTGGTGGTGAGGATATGACCATTAGTGAAGCAGAACGTGTGGTGGAAGAGATATATTCCCGTGTCGATCCAAATGCTCGAATCATATGGGGCACCACTGTTGATCCAAGTCTAAAGAAGAGCATCCGTGCTATGCTTGTCATCACTGGGGTGAAATCAAAACAGATCCTTGGGCCGTCACGGAGGAGATTTGAGAACCAGGAGATGGGTATCGATCTGGTGGCATAAGCCATCAATCTATCTTCTTTTCTTTAAGTTCTACCTTTACTATTCACTTCAGACTTATCTGATAAGAACTAGTGGATGTTGTCAAAGATTAGGGATATCTAGGTACGCTTCTTTTACCCACTATGTATTATTGGCTTATGGTTTTGAACATCTGATGAAGGATAGATACAGGTAATCCTCCAAATTCTTTATATATATCTTGTTATTTGACTATGTGTCCAAACGGGAGGTATTACCCGTGAAAGAAACAAATGAACAAAAAACGATTAAAGAAAAAGCATGGGACTTGCAGCATAGCATAGAGGCTCGTCAGAAACGTATTGGTAAAGGTAAATATGGCCGTGTGTTGAAGATGGCCCGTAAACCAACAGATGAGGAATATGCAAAAACATCAAAAATTACTGGTCTGGGTATTCTTCTCATTGGAGCAATAGGATTTGTGATATTTCTACTTGCGACTCAGGTTGCACCCTGGGTCGGTGAGATGCTAGGAATAATGTAAGGGAGACCCTGTCATGGTATCATCGGATGAGACAACAAACGAATCAGAGACCAAGATATTTTCAATCAAAACTCAAGTTGGGAAAGAACAGAATGCTGCAGACCTACTAAGCAGCCGAGCTCAGAAATCAAACATTGAATTTCCATCTATCCTTGTCACACCTGAATTACGTGGTTATGTTTTTGTTGAAGGATATGATCGGGAACGTTTGAAGGATGTAATCAAGACGATATCCTTTGCACGGACCGTTCTTGAAGGAGATATCCCTATAGGTGAGATAGAACATTTCTTGGTTCCAACATCAACAACAGCTAAGATATCTGAAGGTGATGTCGTTGAAATGATCGCGGGTCCTTTTAGAGGAGAAACAGCAAAGGTTACTCATATTGACGATACAAAGGAAGAGATCACTGTTGAACTCTTCGAATCAGTTGTTCCCATCCCAATCACCGTTCGGGGGGAGCAAGTGCGAGTGATCAAACGTAAAGATGAAGATATAAAGGAGGAATAGACAAATATGGCAGAGACAATTGAGGCATTGGTGGAAGGTGGAAAGGCTTCTGCAGGTCCACCGTTAGGTCCCGCGCTTGGGCCACTTGGTGTAAATATCATGGAGATCATTACCGCAATTAACACGAAAACGAAGGATTTTTCAGGTATGAAAGTCCCTGTAAAGGTTATTGTTGATCCTAAATCAAAATCATTTCAGATTGAGATAGGTACTCCACCAGCTGCATCCTTGATCCTTAATGAACTAGGTGTAGAAAAGGGATCTGGTGCTCCATCAACACATAAGATCGGGAATCTAACCATTGATCAGGCGATAAAAGTCGCTAGGATGAAACAACATAATCTTCTTGGAAAGACCTTAAAGGAGAAGACCAAAGAGGTCGTTGGGACGTGTGTTTCCATTGGCGTCCGTGTTGAAGGAAAGACCCCTGTAGAAGTTCAAAAAGAGATCGATGAAGGCATCTATGATTCTAAATTCGCTTGAAACCCCTCTGGAAGAATTGTTTTAATGAATTGACCATTCTATCCCGGCGATAAGACAGAGGTAATGTTTGCCCTTCGCCCCATGTTCTTTTCTTTTCTATCTCAGTGAGAATCGTGTCGATATGAAGAATAGTTGTATCAATAAGGGTGTATGCATATCCAGCATAACGAGGATCATGGGAATCACTACCACCTGTTCCACCGAGTTCGTATCGTTTCGCTAGATTCGCTGTTTTTAGATTTGTTGATGGTTGACTGCAGCCATTATAGACCTCTATTGCCGTGATATCGTTTTTCACTATACTTAGTTTTTCTTCTTTTACACCTGACATCGTTCGGTAGATATGTGGTATGATCGGTGTACCCCCATCGGTTCGAATACGTTCTATGGTTTCTTGCAACGTAAGACCTTTTGGAATATCTTTTGATATGTTTAATGCGAGAAGATGACCATCTTTTGTTGATATCTCCACTCCAGGGATTATGAGAAATGAGGGTGTTGAAAGTTTTTGAGCGGCCATGCCGCCCCGTATTGAATTATGGTCCGTTATGGCCATGCCTTGTAATCCTTTGTTTTTCACTGACTTCATGATCTCTTTTGGCGAGCCTATTGCATCATCAGAATACTGTGAATGAATATGGAGGTCCATCTTTAACATCTTATACATCCCCCTATCGGTGGTTTGATTCTCTGGATGGTGTTGTTTTTATTAGAAGGTTACGTTTTAACCAAGTATTTTGGTTTTTTTACGTTACGTGATTTTAACACGATTTGTTTTTATGGGAAAAACGCACTATAAGACAATATGGTGAGGTAGGATATATCGATTATGATTTACTTTCATGCCCTCTGTTGCCCCCTTGGATAATGTTTTTCCCCTTCCTACCTCTCCTCTTTTCATCTGAAATTCTAGTATCTAAATAGTAATCATTTTATATATGTATCTTGTTACAGTTTTATAGGGTGGTCCATCTGAGGTGACTATGTCATTATTGATGTGTGAGAAATGTGGTCGAACGTATCAGGATATGTTTGATACGGTTGTACAGATGGATTATGCTGAGACTGGCCGCGGTAAACCGTATGAAGCACATCTTTGTATCGATTGTCGAAAACAATTGATCGAATGGATGGGTCTTAATAGATAAATATATGAAATGGAGGTGGATGAAACATATGGCGTTAGAACCAATGTCCAAGGAGGAAAAACTGTTTATCGAATATCTTGCTCAAAAAAGGCTTACGGGTTATTGGCCTAGTGAGGTATAGCTCTTCTTCTTTTTTGCCTAGCGTTAAACATTTTATCGGTCTTCTCATTTATAGATGATAGATGTAAGACTCATTCTTCAAATATTCTTGGTTTGTTATATTTTTAAAATCCTGGTCTAAAATTTTTTTTAATCGGTTAGAGAATGAGGGAGGGAGTGGAAGGATGGTGAGGTGAGAGATGAATCTTAAAAAAATTCTTTTTTTCCCTCATTCTTTACCTTACAATACAGTAGACTTACGGCTATTTAAATATTTCCATAAATATAAAAATATTGATCCCTTGCATATCTCCCATTTGATACATACCACACTTACAAATCCTCTGTCCACACATCATGTATGAAATTTGAAAAAATGAAAGTGATAACAATATGCGGGTGCCGGGATTTGAACCCGAGTTATAAGCTTGGCAAGCTTAAGTGATAGCCAGACTACACCACACCCGCAGTCGATTGTTTCTTACAAGATAGCAAACATCCCTTAAAAAGCATTACGATTGCTTCTTTATACGTACTATCACCACTCTGAAGCATTCGAAACATATCGCCTAAAAAAATCAATAGACATTTATGAGTAAAAACATACACTCATATATCATACAATCACAATCCGCTCCTAGAAGGTAAAATTATTTAAATGAATGTATTTATTGATTATTGATGAAAAGAAATACTCGATTTCCTACTTTCCT
>JARVGL010000018.1 GCA_029762575.1 Thermoplasmatota archaeon
TAAATGATATTTCACTTCATCACTTATTTTATAACATTCAGAAAGGAGTGATAAAAAATCTTTTTTATTTCTATTTTGTAATCTTTTCTTTACTTGTGACCATGGAAGAATAGATTCAATTTTCATACCTTATACCAAGAGTGTTAAAATAATATGTGCTAATTTTCGAATTCTATATCATTTTTTATTTTTAATAATGCTTCGTTTACCAACTAAGATATTGATGAAAATCGTTTTTCATCGATTTTAATTTCACCCAATCGAAGAGTTCTGCATATATTAAAACAGATCGTTTAACTAAAAACAGTCCTTTCTTTTTTAGTCTAACTGAAAAATGAAGATACAACACTAGCCGTGCTTGACCGTTTTCTAAAAGGAGGAAAAAATCTTGAAACCATAAAACAAAGCATAGATTTACCCCGCAAAAAAGATAAAGATTTAATAGTTTACGGTTATGTTTAAATTAGATAAAAACATGTAGACTGCGGGTATGATCTAGTGGTTAAGTCATAGCAAAAAAATCATTGACAATTATAAAAAACTTATGAAGATAAACAGGATTATTTAGATGAGTTGGATTTCTGTGGATAATAAAGAGCTGATCAACAAACTTGAAGATATCGAATGGGAAGATTTCGAAGTTAAAGAAGCGCAGAATACTGTTCCTAAAAATAGTTGGGAAACGGTAAGTGCTTTTTCTAATACAGTTGGAGGTTGGCTTATTTTTGGTGTTAAAAAAAGTGGTCAATCTTATGAAGTAAAAGGTGTGAATAACCCTGAAAAAATCGAACAGGAATTTACAACTGTGCTTAGAGGTGATTCTAAATTTAATAAAATAATTGAGGTTACTTGTAAAAAGTATCAATTTAAGGGTAAAACAGTTCTTGCATTTTATATCCCTCAGAAATCTATTAAAGATAAGCCAATTTATTTTAATTCACGTAAAAATACTTTTATCCGAACAGCTAGCGGCGATCAGAGAGCAACTGATTTAGAGATAGATTCCTTTTTTAGAAATAGTTCGTTTGAAGAAAAAGACAGTGAATGTACAAAGTATGTTTTTTCTGACCTAGATTCTGATACAATTCAAAGATATCGTAATTATTTTTCCCAAGTAAACCCAGGTCATAGATATATTAGTCTATCAGATGAAACGTTTTTGGAAAAATTAGCAGTAATTCGAAATGGGAAGGTCACCTATGGCGGTTTACTTGTCTTTGGAACAGATATTAAAATCATGGATACGTTTCCTAATTTTAGAACGGAATATCTGGAAGTCCCAGGTATATCCTACACGGAGGGACCCACTACATATACATTTAGGATTTCTTCTGAAAAAAACTTGTATGAGACTTTTTTTGATATTTACGACAGGCTCCGTCAGAAAGTTGAAGTTCCTTTCAAAGTAAAAGACGGCTTGAGAGACGATGATCCCTTGCAACTTCAAGCAATACGCGAGGCTCTTGTGAATATTATTATGCATACTGATTATTTTAGTCCAGGTAATCCAAGAATAAGAGTGTTTACTGACAGATTTGAATTTTTGAATCCTGGCCCTCTCCCTAAAGATATTAAAGATATTTTAAAAGAAGATTTTTCATATCCGAGAAATCCAACTGTTGCTAAAATCTTTAGATTTATCCGGCTTTCAGAGACAATTGGAAATGGTTTTCATAAAATGATTGATGGGTGGAAATCATACTACCAGGTTGAACCCATTATTGAAGGTAGTTTTGATTATTATAAGATAACATTTCCAATTACCCAGAAAACTACCCAGAAAACTACCCAGAAAACTACCCAGAAAACTACCCAGAAAATTCTTGAATTAATTAAGGATAATCCGAGGATTACTCGTAAAGAATTATCTAAGAAAATCGGAGATATCACTGAAGATGGAGTTAAATATAACATTGAAAAGTTGAAAAAAGAAGGTAGAATAAAACGTATAGGTCCTGCTAAAGGCGGTCATTGGGAGATAGAAAAAGAAAATTGATTTAGGAGAATGTAATACTATTAAATCAGATTAGAACATTTCATTCTGCTATGAACATGTGACTTGCGGATATGATCTAGTGGTTATGATCGTAGCTTCCCAAGCTATGCACCCGGGTTCGAATCCCGGTATCCGCATATCTTTTCCAACATTTAAAATACGAAGGAATTCGTTATTTGACGAAGTATTCGACGATAGAATATTAAACAATAAACGACAGATAGTATATTTAAGAGGTGGGAGAAGAACAGCATCAAATCTTTTTACCACATCAATTGATACCCCCCGCCTCTTGCCTCCCTTCAAAGTACGTAAATAGTATTGCGCAATACATTGTGTAAATCGTGGTGTTATAATAGATGTTCATAAATTTCTGTTAATTGTAATCCAATCGATCGGAGATCATTTGATTTTGCTAGTAATAACGCGTTTTCACTTAGTCTCTGCCTTAACTTCTTATCCACTAAAATACGTTTAAGGTTTTCAACAAACTCATCATCACTCGTACATTTCAAACAATTCTCACCATGAACAAGCCATCCTGAATAAACAGGTAAATCCCGAATGACGAGCGGTAAACCATAGCTAGCTGCTTCAAGTAAAACGATTCCTTGATTCTCTTCAAAGGATGGAAAAAGAAAGACATCAAATATTGAATAGGCTTGCTTAATATCCTGTACATAACCAAGAAAAACAACATTATAAGGTTTCTTAATAGATCTAATATCAAACAATAAAGCTTCATGTATCGAACCAGCCCATTTGAACTGACAATCGGGGAGAGCACGTGCCACGTTACAGAACGTTACAACCCCTTTTCTTTTTGTAACAAAACCCGCTGTCCCAATCACTGGTGTCTTGAACCCATCTAAGATTTTAGGGGGAGATCGATCTAAAAACGAAGGATGCAAACCATTGCTTACAACCTTGATAGGTTTTGTAACACCATAGCCATTAACAAGCTCTTTCGTATATTCTGATGGTGAAATAAGAACATCTGCTAGTGAATAGTACCATATTAGATACTTCTTAAGAAAATATATTATTGTCTTACTAAAGGTGAACGTCTCCCTGAAATCCTCAATCGTCATATGGGTGCTCATTACGATCTTTTTTTTCTTTTTACGTGCCCATAACGCATAGAATGCTGACAGAAAGCTAGGTAGTTCAAGCTGAAGTATATCAAATGGAACCTTTAATGGATGATCAGACCATTCTATGTTTTGAAGATGTAATGCCTGCTTTTTATTTTCATAGGCTGTTTTGATACCTCCCATCTTGAAGTAATCGATACCACCGGGATACAGACAGATCTTCATGCTTTTACAAAACATTAAGTAGATTACATCCTTTAAATATTTGGAATTAATTTTCTTGAAATACAACGCAATTCTTTTATAAACAATAAAAATCATCTCTTCCTCATGTCAGAGAAAATACTTCTAATAAGCAATTCAACGCTTTACGGTGGAGGCTATTTAGATCACTGTAAAAAAAATATTCAGAATATATTAGATGATCGCACTCGTGTTGCTTTCGTCCCTTATGCTCGACCAAGCGGGATATCCCATGATAAGTATACAAAGATTGCACAAAAAGCCTACAAGGATATGGGCTACCAACTCTTTGGAGTTCATGAACATAAAGATCCTAGTAAAGCCATTAAAGAAGCTGACGCGATCTTTATTGGAGGAGGTAACACCTTTGTTCTTTTAACAATGTTATACAAAAACGATCTATTGAACACAATTCGTTCAGCGGTACAAAAAGGAACACCTTATATTGGTACAAGTGCAGGATCAAATGTAGCAGGCGCAACAATCCAGACCACAAATGATATGCCTATCATGTATCCTCCATCATTTAACGCGTTGCATCTTGTACCCTTTGTCCTCAATCCACATTACATCGATCCTGATCCTACTTCAAAACATATGGGTGAAACTAGGGAGACACGGATAAAGGAATATCACGTCTTCAATGATAGAACCGTCGTCGGTTTACGAGAAGGCTGTATGCTTGAGATCAAGGGAAATAGTGTCACCTTAAAGGGTGTGACAAATGCCCGGGTTTTCCAAAAACAAAAAGAACCAATGGAATATCGACCAAATGATAGAATGGATGACCTCCTGTCAAATAAATCCTAAAAAATGAATAGCGATCTCCTTTCTATCATTCAAGAAATCATAAAAAGACTCACGGACTATTCCTTTGATAGTAGGTCAGAACAAAGTCTTTTGTTTAATGATATCTTTTATACTGGTAAACTTATCTAACGCAGGTTTGACCCGGTCCTGTGTAAATTGATGCTCATCACATAGCATCTTGAGAACCTCCGAGGTATCCGGTTGCTGCCAGGCTATCTCATAGTCTTTTACAATCTTTGGGTCTAAAAAAAGGTTTCTAAGTGCTTTGATCTCATCAAAAGAAGGAGCATCATCAGTTGCAATCGTTGCCAACACGTTCTCAACATTACCATTTTTCTTTATAAGATGCAGGCTTTTCTGTGGACCGATGCCTTTGATGCCTTCATTAAAATCAGTACCGATAAGAATCGCCATATCCACAAGTTGCTTTTGTGTGATCCCCAGTTTCTTTAGATCTGCTTGAAGATTGATTCTTTCAGGATGCACCGAGACATATGCTTTTTTCCCAGGGAGTTTACGACGTGAACTAGAGGTTAGATTACGTAGGAGAACAGGTGTTCCTACAAGCAAACAATCAAAATCTTGAGAGCCAACTGCATGAGCATCACCTTGTTTTACAAGATAACTAGCTTGGGATTCGCCTTCTGAAGGTGCTTGGATGAATGGTATCCCTAAGAGTGTGAGAAGCGTTTTACTTTGTTGAACGATTTCATCAGTTACTCGAGAAGTCTGTTGTGCCTTTGTCCGAGCGGTATCTAGATCCCCTCGTTCCAGAGCATCTCTCCATTCTTTTTCAGCTGCAAGCTTCCGATGTTTGCGGAGTTCAAGGGTCTTCTGCTTCAACGGATGAGGGACACCATCAAAGATATATATCGGACGGATATGATGCTCGACTAGCGTAGAGGTTCGATGTAACAACCCTGAGAGATGCGAAGTGATCTGCCCATGCGCATCTTTAAGAGGCGTACCATCACGTTGTCTGATACTTGAAAGGAACTGATGCAGCACATTATATGCATCAATAGCAATGATCTGATGTTGAAGATCCTTTAAAGAGATTTCTTCCATGTGGAACAATGAACCAATGTCGACTCCCATACCTACCATCAACACTGTATGTCTTCACGTGATTTAGAGTTTACTCTAGCGATACATTTAAACAAAACCTCATCATTTCCTTTCGCTCATGAAACGAGACCTTATTTCGATGTTAGATGTAAAAGATGATTTAGAGAACATCATCGATCTTTCCATTCAACTAAAAAAGAAGAACAAACAAGACGAAAAAACCCATCTTCTTGCTGGTAGAACTCTTGGAATGATCTTTGAGAAATCAAGTACCAGGACACGGGTATCTTTTGAGGTCGGTATGGAAAAACTCGGTGGCCATGCCTTATTTCTAAGCAAGAACGATATTCAGATGGGTAGAGGAGAGACCATTGAGGATACTGCACTTGTTCTCTCTAGATATGTTGATCTTATCATGTATCGAGCGATGAGCAATAAAGCGATGAATGAGTTAGCAAGGTTTGCTACTGTACCTGTCATCAGTGGATTAGACGATAAAGAACATCCCTGCCAAGTGATAACTGATCTGATGACGATAAAGGAGCATAAAAAATCACTGAAAGGGCTTCGTTTCGTTTACATCGGTGACGGAAGAAACAATATGTCCCATTCATATCTTCTTGGATGTGGGATAGCTGGGATGGATTGTGTCATCGTTTCACCAAAGAAATATTGGCCAGATCCATACTATGTCGATGAAGCTAAAAAATTTGGGATTCAAGTAACGGTGACAGACTCGGTCGTTGAGTCTACAAAAGATGCTGATGTGATCGCTACGGATACTTGGGTATCAATGGGTGATGAAGCACAAAAAGAACAACGCCTCAAAGAATTCAAAGGATTCACCGTAACTGAGGATATGATGAAAAAAGCACATCCTGATGCACTTTTCCTACATTGTCTTCCTGCATACTATGGGTATGAGGTAACAAAAGAAGTTGCCCATGGACCTCAATCGGTCATCTTTGATGAAGCGGAGAATAGGATGTGGGCACAGATGGGGATCATGGTCACCATGATGGAGTCCATGTAAGACATCAGGAGAGGATCTCTTCTAATTGATCATGTTGTGAAGCATAGTGTATCTCTTGAGCGATCCTTCGACCTGTGGATAGGTTTGGCATGATGAAATCAGAATACGGTGAACCAGTGATATAGGGGTTTGTCCCTGCGACGATGCGGGCAGATATCTCAAAGACCTTGAATTCAAGGTTTTCTGTTACAACCGTCTCTAGACAAAAAGAACCAATGATGCCGCCAAAGAGTGAAAGGGATTTTTCAACGACCTGTTCACCCATCTGAAACACTTTTGGCAACAATGACTCTCTCATCACTATTGGGATATTACCGGTGACAACAAAGGTAGGATGGATACCGATCTCTTCAAGTTCAGCGATAGAACCAAGTCGTTGTACCTCATCGATAGTTGTCTCATCACGTCTATCCATAGAAAGCATTTGAAGGCTTCCTTTACTTAATTTATACGCATTCTGCTGGATGGGCGAGTAAAAATAATGAAGATAATAACGGGTCCCCATCACAAATTCTTGAATCGTATATGGTTTATCAGATTGAATACGTTTTTTGAACTCTGCATATGTTTTTGCGATAAAGAAACCTTTTCCTCCTTTTGCCCCATGGTATTTCACAATGACCGGGTTATGGATGTCTTTAGGGTTTTTCACCTCATAGGGCATCGTTAAACCAGCACCCTCAAGCCAGATTCTTTCCTTATCTCTATCAGACTCCCACATCAAAACATCTCTGTTACCAAACGTGGGAAGCTGCAAGGTCATGAACATATCAGGACCTAGATATTCAACGAAGGACCCATGGGGGATGACGATCGTATTCTGATCTTGTAGTTCTTTGGTCAACGTGAGGATCTCCTTATAATTCTCGACCATTAAGAACTCATCAGGTTTACCAAGGGGGAACGCATCATAAAAACGACGTCTTTGTTCTCCAACAACAATCCCTAATGTCCTAAAACCTTCTTGTTTTGCACCATGAAAGATCTGCAAACTGGAATGGGAACAAACAGTTGCAATTGTTAGATCATTTTTATCATATGATGCAAGTATGTCGTGAATGGTTTTTCGTATCATTATTGCGACACCTTGCAGTGGTATAATGATGGTCCTAGTTTTATTGGTTTCGATGGAAAAACAACAATTGTGATGTTTTAACAGAAAATACTATTGAAAAAACAAACGAATGCCATAAAGGTTTATTAATCAAAAAGTAAATGTTTATTATCGTTATTGCAGGGATACCATGATCCGTAAACCCATGATCATATATATATTAATTATTGGCCTGATCACTGTATTAGTTGGTTGTATTGTCGAAGATGAAGGTATACATGAGAAAAACGATGAGAACGGTAACACCATTGAAGAAGTAAGTGATGTTGAAGTGATAAGTTATACAGTGGTTACACAGAAGATGAGATTCGACAAAACATTTGAAAATATCGCTGATGGATTCAATTATAGCGAGACAGCATATCGTTATCTTCTGAGAGGAAAACTGCTGAACAATGGGACTCAGAACTATTCTAAATTATATGTGTTCGTTGATTTCTATGATAGTAACGATACCCTCCTTCATCAAATATTTGATATGGTCTTTCAACTTTCACCAAACGAAATCAAGGATTTTGCTGTTGATTTTACCAAATATGATGCAGAAGGATTCCCTAACGCACATCATGTAGGTTTTACCATTGTCGAAGGGTGATGAAAATACCATTGTAATTAAAACTATACGATAATAGAGCGGATTTCTTGATTGTTTTTTCGAGATGTCCAAAAAACCAAGAAGAAGATTATAATATTGCTAAAAAAATAGGTACTATCATGAGAAAGGGGGAAGCGTATGCCTCGTTTTTTTTAAAATAACGCCCTTTTCTCTCCCCCCAAAAAAAAATCACTCAACTTGCGATCTTGTCATCAAAAAAAGTATCAATATAAGAAACCACTATTTTGAACGAACATGGGTTTTCCATGAAAAGAGATGATTCTGGACATACTTGTACCACAAGTCCTTATAAAGATAAAAAAGACAGGTATTGTTGAATTACCATGATGATCGTCGGCCAAGTATCAAGCGAGGAAGAAGCCCAAGAGATAACCTTTATAGCGAAATTATTTGTCGTTGGGCAACGTGCACGAGCATTGGCACAACAATGTTATAAAAACTAGTGCACACTCAGAATAAGCTGTGCGCTTTCTTCTTTTCTCTTCACTTAGTACATATACAAGGAAAAAACGTTTAAACCCCTTCCGTATAGAAAACATTGTGAGTTCACCGTGATATTCATACATAGTACTAGGGGGAAAACAGAGCAATGACCGATATTTATCAATATGATAAGAAAGCTAATGAACAAGTGATGATACAGTCCGATAGCGGTAAACGAAAAAAAGAACAATATATCCAAGATCTTCGAGAAGGAGATACGATTAACGATATGTTCGCTGTGAAAATAAAAAACGCTCTTCGAAGCTATAGAAAGGGAACGATGTTTGATTTCATCGTAGCAGATAAAACCGGTGAAATAGCAGTGAAATATTGGGGTGGAGATAAGAAAGACCGGGTGAAACGATTATATGATAGTTTCAAGACCGGGGATGTTGTTCAGATCAGATCAGGCTCTGTGGAAATGTATAATGATTCGCTGCAGGTATCCGTCAATGAAACAAGTGGTGGTGTCAGACGTTGTGGAGATGATGAGTATTTGCGCTCTGATTTCATCGCCGCTCTTGATGAACATCAGATATCCTCCTTGTTCTCACAAGTGAAATCCATTATCTCAGAGATAGAAAATCCTCAATTGAAGTCTCTTCTTACCTTGTTTTTTGAAGATCCTACCTTTGTCCATCAATATACCCATTCACCATCGGCAATGACCTATCACCATAATTATGTCGGTGGAAACCTTCAACATAGTCTTGGTGTTGCTCAACTCTGCAAAACCCTCTGCGACTATTATCAGGGTTTAAACAAGGACCTTGTTCTAACTGGTGCATTGCTTCATGATGTTGGAAAGCTTAAAGAATACCAAACGACAACATCTATCGATAAAACAGATGAAGGTAACTTCATCGGCCATATCGTCATGGGAGAACGATGGATCAGAGAGAAAATCACTGAGATACGAGAAAAAAAAGAACCATTTGATGAACGATTGGAATTATACCTTTGCCATATGATACTTAGCCATCACGGTAAATACGAGTTTGGATCGCCAAGAATGCCTAAGATCGCTGAAGCATCTGTTCTAGCCCAAGCCGATCTCATGGACTCCCAGGTCAAAAACTATCTACAGAGCCAGGAAGATATGAAGAAGAACAGTAATGAGGACTGGGCGTTTGTCTGGGATCCTGATGCAGGAAGGAAAAAAGCGATGTATCTACCAAGCCTCCTTGAAGCCATGAAAGACCTTTAGCATAAGGATGGATAATATGAGAAAAGAGATAATAAAGATCCTCTGCTGCCCAGTATGTAAGACAGATCTAACAGTATCTATCGAAAAAGAAGAAGATAACGATATCATCACTGGTACGTTAACATGCAATTCATGTCATACCGTCTATCCAATAAAGGATGGTATCCCTGATCTTCTGCCCCCTGAGAATCCAGAAGGATAAAAGATAGATCATGATTTCTGCTTGAGAAACTCTTTTACATCTTTCAAAAGATCTGAAGTAGGTTCTAGATCACGGATATATTTCTTAAAACGAGGAGCGCGCATATCAAGAAGAACAGCGACACCTCGATCAGATTCATCACGTATAAGCCGTCCGATGGTCTGTAAAAGCTTCCGGGCGGTAGGCGCCTCCACCGTATACTCCCATCCTTTTCGAAACTTCATATCATAATATCGCTGAAGACCTCGTTGCCGCGCAGTTGGTTTAGGATACGGGATCCCAACGATGACCACGATCTCCAGCTGTTCAGCTGGAAAATCCATTCCTTCACTGATCCTGCCCCCCATCACTGAAAATAAAGCGGCTCCCTCACCACCATTATCTCCCTGTGCTTTAAAATCGGTCACAAGATCCATCAAAGCAGATTGGCTCATCTGCTGTTCTTCAAAAAATATTGTTCGTTTAAGACAAGAAAAACCTGTGTTTCTTTGAAACATTGAAAGGGTGTTGAAACTTGGGAAACATATCATGGTATTCTGGGGAAAGCTGCTACAGATAGAGAACACATACTGCCACATACGCTCCATGATCGTTTGATCCTTTGCTAGTTCAGAATATTTCGTTGTCACATCTTTAACATACAGGATCTTACGGTTCTCTTTGGGAAAAGGAGAAGGATAGGAGACAAGCGTCGTCTGGGCCGGTAGACCAATGGAATCCCTGTATTCCTCGAGCGGTTCCAATGTACCGGACATATGGATGGTGCTATAGAATTTTGTAAGGATATCTGTTCCAACGGAGGGATCAAGACAATATGCTTCGATCCGAGGGTTCTTTCCCTCTGCAGCATCAACGATAAGTTTTGCATATTGTTCATGGGCTAGATGTATCCAAAAATCTAGAAAAAGACCAAGCTTATGAAGATAAGATCGGGGGAGCTTGTTTTGTTTCTGTTTGTTTTCCTGTATCTTTTCACCATAGGCTATGAGATCCTCAATGACATCATGGAGTTGTTTTGTAGTGATACCCATGCGACCTGTTAGTTCAGATAAGAACTCGTTTGATGGAAGAAAGGCATCTGTTTTTCGTTCACCATTTGTACGAATACCTGTTTCAAGAAGATTATAGACATAGCTATCACGGATCTCAGAGATGATATCCTCAAGTGTCTTACAGAAACTCTTGACGCTGAACCTGCTTTCAAGTAGTGAAGGATCCCCAAAGTGTTCAACCTCATATCCACAGTTGCGAACCATCCAGATACTTAATTGAGTTGAAAAGAGATCTCGTATGTAATCTGGGAGGTTATGGGCCTCATCTACGATAAGTATTATATCCTCTTCTGAGAGACCTAACCAGTCAAAAAGCATATTTCGTATCGTGATATTGAACACATAGATATATGGGACAACGACCACCCGTGCATCTCGTACGAGTTGTTTATTAAGTTCATAGGGACATATATTTCTTTTTTCACATTGTTCAATGAACCCTTCAGCAGTAGGAAGGGTTGTTTTCACCCATTCGATTGTTTGTTGGACCTTTTCTTTTTCTTCAACAAAACTCCGATAATACTGGCAGCCTTTGTTCTTTGAAGACCTGGCTTTTTTCTTCTCATTAGCGCAAAATCGGGAGAGTTCTTCTGAGGTTCCTTGTGCGAGTTCATTGTCTTGGTATGCCAGAGGACACATATTGGACCGTCCCTGAATACCAACTCCAAACAACGAATCAGGGTCTCTTACCTCTTTTTGATGTTTCTGGATAGCTCTTAGCTCCGTGATGACTTGTTGTTGTTGTGAATTTGTTCGAGTGGTATAGATGATCTTCTTATCATGTTTCAGAGCGTAGGCTAAAGAAGCACTGAGCGCACAGATCGTTTTCCCTGATCCAGTACCAGATTCAAGGATAAGATGACCTCGGTTCGAAAGGGTCTGTGTAATGGTGCTTATGATCGCTTTTTGATTAGGTCGTGGTGTATACGGAAAAATCTCCATGTCCCAAAAATGGTAATAGAAAGATTGGTACATAGAGTTATTGATAGGAGCATCTCCTACCAAAACATGATGTTTTATAAAGGAAACATTGTTTGGTGCATAAGAGGACCCCTATGAGGACAACACCGTTCCAATGTATACAGCAACGATGCGATCCACTGATACCTTCCTCGCTGCATAAATATCTTCCAAGAAAATG
The DNA here is from genome assembly GCA_029762575.1 of Thermoplasmatota archaeon. Taxonomy (GTDB): domain Archaea; phylum Thermoplasmatota; class E2; order DHVEG-1; family DHVEG-1; genus EX4572-165. The sequence continues at coordinate 12,060 of JARVGL010000018.1, forward strand.
GGAGAAGATCGGGGATATCCTTATATTAAAACTTTCAGAGAAACTAAAACCTTATGAATCAACGATAGGTGGCATCTATGCCTCAGTCCTAACCTGCAAAAGTGTACTAAAAGAGACCGGTGGGATCAATGGCGTCTTTCGAGTTCCAAAGATCAAACATATTTGGGGCAGTAATGATACAGAAACGATACATTATGAACTTGGCATCAGATTCCGATTGGATCCTGCTAAGATCATGTTCTCTTCAGGCAACATGGATGAACGCAAACGGATGGCAACCATTGCAGCTCCTGAAGAGACCATTGTCGATCTATTCGCTGGTATCGGTTATTTCTCAATCCCTCTTGCATATTATAGTAGACCTCAGAAGGTCTTTGCCTGTGAGATAAACCCTATTGCCTATGGATTTCTAACACAGAATATTGTATTAAATGATGTCACAGAGATCATTGAACCATTGTTCGGTGATAGCGCACACATAGCACCTCGCAAGGTCGCTGATCGTGTTATCATGGGATACTTTGGTCAAACAAGTTCCTATCTACCTATCGCTCTCGGCTGCCTTAAAAGAAAAGGAGGAACCATTCATTATCATGATATATTCCCAGAGAAAACCATTCCTTCTGATGTGATAAGAGACGTTACAAGAATAATTGATGCCTTTGGAAAGAAGGTGACCGTACAATCATATAAAAAGATTAAATCATTTGCACCTGGAATCGGGCACTATGTTTTTGATCTAAAGATAGAGCCGTGAGGGATTATGAAGAAACCATTTCGATTGTTCATATACCATACAGCAGAAGATGATCCTAAGAAATGTACCGCTAAAAAACTTCAACGATTCAACCATGCAACAATAGAAACAAATCTTCGAAGGATACCTCCAGGTATGATCCTGTTAGACCCATTCTCAGAAAAGAGTCTATCCCGAGAAGATAGACCTATCGCTGAGACAAAAGGTATCCTTGCGTTGGATTGTTCGTGGAATACCGTAGAAGAACAATTCCCCCGGCTTAAAAAAAGATATGTATGTAGAGCGTTACCATTTGTTATCGCAGTCAATCCTGTTAACTATGGAAAACCATGTAAACTTACCACTCTGGAAGCATTTGCCGCAGCCCTCTATATACTTGATAACGTAGAACAGGCAACAGAACTGCTAACACTCTACAAATGGGGTCATCAGTTCCTCATCATGAACAAAGAACCTCTTGAGGATTATAGAAAAGCTGAGACAAGCAAAGAGATCATTGAACAGATGAGACACTATCTTTCTGATGAAAATGAAACAGGGTGAGGATTTAAGTAATACCATATGAATTCAGATTCAACAGAGAGAACCATCTGAGTATAACATAAACGATGTGATAACCTATGAAACAGGATCTTAAAGGTTTCTTCAATCCAAAAAGTATTGCGGTCGTTGGTGCTTCAAAGGACTCACGAAAGATCGGTCACGCAGCATTAAAAAACATATTGATCTCGGATTACGATTGCAAGCTCTATCCTATAAACCCAAAAGAATCAAAGATCCTAGGGCTCCCTTGTTATAAAACACTTATGGATGTCCCTAGCTCAATCGATCTTGTCCTTGTATCTGTACCAGCACATCTGGTCCCAACGGTCATGAAGGATTGTGTACAAAAAAAGGTAAAATATGCAATCATCATCTCCTCAGGGTTCAGCGAGATAGGGAACCATGCATTGGAAAAAGAGGTCGCTGATATCATCAGCCATTCTTCAATTCGAGTACTAGGGCCTAACACGATGGGTTTTAAGAATGCATCAGATGACCTTGATGCATCATTTGTCTTTGGAGTTCCTCGAAAAGGAAATCTCTCGCTCATCAGTCAAAGCGGAGCCCTTGGGATCGGTATGATCTATCTAGCCAACAATGAGTTCGTAGGGGTCTCTAAGATCATAGGGGTGGGTAACAAACTAGATATCGATGATGACGACCTCATTGAGTTCTTCAGCAACGACCCAGATACAAAAGTGATAGGGCTTTATATCGAAGCGGTGAAGGAGGGCCGTCCTTTCATGAATGCAATTAAAGCTTGTGATAAACCGGTTTTGGTCGTGAAAGCTGGCAGGAGTGGTGCAGGTGCTCGAGCCGCAGCATCACATACTGGATCGATGGCAGGAAGTGATACCATCTATAGCGCAGCGATAAAACAAGCTGGTGGGATACGCTGTCGAGATATCGTTGAAATGTTTGATATGGCCCGGGCACTTGCTGGTCAACCACCGATGAAAGGAAACCGTGTTGGCATCATCACCAATGGCGGAGGTCTAGGTATCATGCTTACTGATGCATGTGAAGAAAATGGGTTAACAGTCCCCAAACTATCAGCACAAACCGCTGAGAAGATAGATGAGATCATCCCTGACCTCGTGAAACCAAACAATCCTGTTGATCTTGTAGCAGATGCAGGGTTCTTTCGTTATGAGGCAAGTACCAAGATCCTTCTCGAGGATCCTACGATCGATGGTATCATCATTGCATCTGTCCATGGTGGATATGCTCGACCTCGGGAGTTCACTGGTGCCATCCTAAAGATGATTCGTGAGAAACGACTTCATGAGACCCATCAGAAACCAATTCTAGGTACATGGGTTGGTGGAAAAGAGTTCGAAGAGCTCGTGTTTGATCTGAAATCAGCTGGTGTACCTATCTATCCTTCCTCCTGGAGGACTGCACGAGCGATGTATTCATTATATGTTGAAGGGCAGCGGTTGAAACGGGAGGCATTACAAAAAGAAAATAAGGCAAAGGGATCAAAGAAGATGAGAATATAATATGTTCAGATCACCCATTCAACACCGAGTTCTTTTTCCCAATCTGGATGTTTTCCCTCCCATCGCTCCGTGGTCTCTTTAGGTACACATTTCTTACAGATACCAATTATTTTAAAGTAACATGAGGGGCAGACAGATCGGCCACATTTTAGGCAGATAAATTTCGATTGATGCTCGCCACATACCGAACATGGTCCTTGAGGTGTTTTTTGGCTATAGGGGCTGTCCTCTTTGTTTATTTTTAATGTCTGTTTTGTTTCCTCAACCCATTCTTCAAGTTCCTTGTTCATGATTTCATCCGAATTCATACCATCATTCCCCGAAAAAACTTTCTCTATTTATCATCCATTCATTGATGATTTATATACTTTTTTTTGCCATTGTTTGTTTTCTTGTTTTTTTATGGACGAAATTAGCAAAGAGATGAATGAATGGTGTCGCAATAAGAAGAACAAGGATATGAATGATAGTGAAGTTGGTGAAAAACCAATTAAATGAGAGAAGACCAAAGAGCTGCAAGAGAAGGCTCATGATAAAAGATGAAATAAGTACGCCTATGATAAAATCCAATTGGTCAAAAGGGATCCAATCCTCTCCTCGGTTCTTACCCACGCGCCTTTTAAAGTAACTTTCAACGATATCACCTATTAAAGCTCCAAAGCAGATGGAAAAGATGATAGGGATCATATAGGGAAAACCAGTGAAATCAGAGAGAGCGATAGGGAAATCATATACTGCAGCGTATTTTGCGCCAACAGATAAACCAAACCCACCGGTCATCCCAACAAATGAACCTAGGAATAATCCTCTCCAGGTCTTTCCATCCCCAAGCATCCGTTTTCCATCCTTGCAGATCTTTCCAAAATCTATTGGTGTACCGCCTCCGAAGAGTAACGCACTAGCATTTGCTATATATGCTGGGATGATAAGCCAAAATGCTTGGATGATGAGCTCATAGTCCATGGTTTGATACGACAGTATCAAAGGCTATGTTAAAACAGTATGTGTTATTTTGAAAGACACTGGACAAATCACCCATATTTATTGTAATCGGGACATATCAAGAAAAAGGAGGGGGGATCTTATCAATTCTAAATATCTATGAAAGTGTTGATTTTCGGACGACTTTTAATCCTTTGATAGCTAAAAGATTCGACCGTTTCACAATACTTTTCAAAGCAAGTGTTGAAAAATGAAATTGTTCTGAGACCGTGTTACTGAATTTCCCGTCATCTCCTAGAAAATCATAGATATCTTGCTCTAATTTCGCATATTCAGCATCGTTAAGAGAAGCTATGGTAAATATCTCGCTGATCTCATTGACAGGACAGGAGATGTTGATGTTGAACGCAGAATAATAGGATCGATATTTCTTCTGTGGTTTACCACTTATTCCTTCTTCAGAGGTCGACCAACGTGTTTCAACAAGTTTCATACGATCGAAAAGATCAAGGGCTTCTTCACCAGTATCTCCATATTTCTCACGAATCTCGCTTAATGGTTTCCATTCTGACTGTATCTCTTTGAATATCTCTTTTTTTATTGGCGTATCAAATGCCCGCATCAGTGGGATAAGATCAGTGGAATCGTTGACGACTTTTGTTCGTATCATAGCTTTAGCCCCGTTCATTAAAAAAACAGGTGTATTGCTATATAAGGTTTATGTATTAAAATATGATGCATGGAACTGATTGGTTTTGTGAACCGAAGAGAAACCGAAAAAAGAGTTATTTTGAAGTTTCGTGTTCTCATCGATTTTGAGAGCAACAATATCCTTCACTTAGATATAATGTAAAGGGAGATACAACTCATCATCACTAATCGTTTGATAGCCTGCTTAATTGTATAATGTCATCTTCCTTTTAATCGCAGACTTTTATTCTTTATAGCACATTCATAGAGTTTTTCGTTATGATCCCCGATGTAGACCACGTCACCCCGTTTATGTTTGGTTCGTGTCGACCATTCGGTAAAGCTACGTTCTACGATATATTTTTTTAATCCGGCTTTTGAAAGATACGCAAGGTTTTTCTTAGAGAAATCATTGAGTTCCTTGATTCTTTGTTGTTTGAATATTGAATAATTTCCGGTGTAATTCTTGATCGTATGGTTCTCCATGAAAAAGATAGTGTCCGAAACAGCATCTAGAAAATTCCTATCATGGGATACAACAATAACAGTCCCACTATACGTTCGCAATGCTGATTCGATGGATCGTTTCGACTCCATATCCATATGATTCGTTGGCTCATCAAGGATAAGAAAATTATATGGCTGCATGAGCAGACGAAGCAGCGATAAACGGGCTTTTTCTCCTCCTGAAAGTTGATGTATCTTTTTATATACGGTATCTTTTTTGAAATTGAATTGACCTAGTAACGCCTTTGCATCGGTCTCTTTAAGGTCCTCATGGTCCTTTAAGACCTCTTCCACTAAAGTATTATCCACATCTAATAACATATGACCCTGATCAAAATACCCTGCTTGGACCCCTCTACTGATATTTAATGTACCGGCTTCTGGTGTGTGTTCACCGGTCAGTAGTTTCAAGAATGTGGTCTTCCCACAACCATTTGGGCCAATAAGACCAATCTTCTGTCCGGATACTATCTCGAATTGAACATCTTTAAGAATAGTGGCCCCATTAAATGCTAAAGAAATATTCTGTCCATCCGCGACGTTTTTTCCTGATTTGAAGATGGTTTTAAATTGAAAACGGAGGAGATAATCCTTAAGCACTGGGTTTTCAACATGTTTGATCTTTTCTAAACGTTTGAGTTTACTAGCTATCTGAGAATCATATCGATTCCTTCGCGATATCCGTTGTAGGGAACTCTGTTGTTGTTTCATCCTTATCTGGGTTTTCTTAAATTCCTGATATCTAAGATGTTTTCTCATATTATTTTGTTCTACATATCCTGTATAATCTGAATCAAAGACAACAATCTGCTGATCTTGAAAATCAAAAACCCTATCAACAAGATCATCCAAAAGATATTCATCATGAGTAATGATCATAACGGCGCAAGAGATTGCAGCTATTTGTTCCTCAAGCCATTCAATTGTCTCAATATCGAGATGATTCGTCGGCTCATCGAGGAGAAGAAGATCGCATTGCTCATGTTGGGATAGGACACTAGCTAACGCCAATTTCTGTTGTTCACCACCGGATAAAACCTTAATCTTATCATAGGGAGAAAAATCCTTTAACGATACATCTCTGAGTATTTCTTTGATTGATTGTAACCGTGCCTCACCAGATTCTTGGTTTAAAGCCATCCTCAAGATCTGGATGTTCTCAAGTATCTCCTCATATCTTGATGATGAATAGATGTCAGGGTCTTCCAATTGTCTCTCATAATACTCTATTTGTTTGTGATATGTGTTCTGACTTGTTATTTGATCAATGAACTCTTGTATAGTAAGCTGTTGCATCGATTCATGTGTCTGTTGAAGTAATCGTATCCGTAGATCATCCTTTATCCATAACTCCCCATCATCTGGTTTAATTTCTTGAAGGAGGAGGCGAAACAGTGTGGTCTTTCCGCAACCATTTGGACCGATCACACCTATACAGTTATCGGTCATGATCTCAAAGAGTGCATGATCAAATAAGGTTTTTCCACCGATCGATTTAGAGATATTACTTGCTCGAAGAAGTACGTCCATTAGATATGGTACATGATTAGTCTCCTCTTATCTTTTTAGGTTATAGATGAATATCCGAAGGATCTATACATAAGAAATAAGTGTCTAGAACATTACTAATTTATTAAATAGAGAAAAGGGAAATCACAGGTAAAACGCGGTACTAAACAGTTGAATTAATCAATAGCCAATCTAAACTAACCTGTGTATCAACCTATACAATCCATACGTTAGAAGCCTCAATTTAACATCGTATCATAGTAATGCAATATTTCTATTCATTTTTAAAACAATGAGAAAAAGAAATTGAGATTAAAGAGAGATACAGACGGAAAATTATTTGAAATCAGGATATAATACTATATAATAGGCTTATGAAAAAAAAACTCATTCTAGCAGGCATCTGTTTTCTATTTCTTTGTTCATCGATAGAAGCGTTCAGCCCACTATTTACTGATGATCAAAACCTAATGTTATTAGATAATGATCAAGAAAATTACACGCAATCAAAGACCTTAACGATTTACAACCCCTATGAAGATGTTGATTTTGGTATAGTCAATCATTACAAAGCAAATCTACATACACATACAACAGAAAGTGATGGCGTAAACACCCCTTCAGAAGTGATTTTCCATTATCATGACGTGGGACAATATGACATCCTTTCCATAACCGATCACAATAAGAACACGTGGTCATGGAGTCACTGGATAGACGCGATCCCTAGTAACGTATCCAAATCATCTGAATATTATTCAACCCTTGAAATGCTTGCCATATCCGGAAATGAGATGTCTTCTGGACACCATCGCTGTAGCCTATTGAATGATTACCCCGCTAGTGGCCTTTTTCTTCATGTAGCTTTTTGGTATATCCAACACCAGAAAGGAGTAGCATTTTTTGCTCATCCCGGTAGATACCAGTATAATGCAAACTGGTATCATCGATTTTTTAACAAGTATACTGACTGTGTATTGGGACTTGAAGTATATAATCAAGGTGACAGATATCCCATCGATAGAATACTATGGGATGATATCAACAAAAATCGAGAACCTGATGATCTCATCTGGGGTTTCTCAAATGATGATCTACATAAGATATCATCTCATGCATTTAGAAACTACCAACATTTCCTTATGGATCAGCTCACTGAACAACATTTCAGAGACGCAATAGTAAACGGTGCATTCTATTTCTCCTATGAACCAAATGGATCTAGATCAAACAGCCAAACATATGGAACTGCAATGACTCCAACATTACAAGATGTAACTGTTACTGGAAACAGTATCACGATTACCAGCGGAAATCTAACACATATCAAATGGTATGATCAAGATACTAGGCTCATTGGAACAGATGTCGCCATCGATGCTACTCAAATAGAATCAAAATTTGTTAGAGCAGTATTAATAAATGAATATGGGAGAACATATACACAACCATTTGGGATAAAGAGGGCATAACCTAAGTGATCCAGCACATAATATCAGTAATATTGTTTATATCAAAATGAAAACCTGCATAGTAGACGAACAATACAGAGAAGAAAAAAAATTATATAAAAAATGGACTTGTCGGGATTTGAACCCGAGGCCTCCTCCATGCCAAGGAGGCGATCTTCCGGTCTGATCTACAAGCCCGAAATTATTCCTTATAGGGTAGAGACCATAAAACCAATAGGGGGTCATATAATTTGCGTATAAAACAACGAGAACAAAAGGAAATTTATTAAATAGTTCTTCATCCATATTGAAAAAAAGCATGCAAATGCTTTTCATGAGGATGCTGAGGAACTGGATATAATGAGAGAGGTCATTGAATTCTATTTTTATCTGCTCATCCTTTCCGGACTTATATCCTTGAATCTATCATTTTATACCTGGAGAAGGTTTTGGAGTAAGAGAAAGATCGAGCCAGCACGATTCTTTTCAATAATCCTTTTAGCAGTCTTCATCTGGGCACTTGGTAGTGCTTTGGCCGTTATTGGTTCTAATCAATCACTTATCTATTTTTGGGAGCAGTTCAAATACATCGGCATCCTTATCATACCTCCGTCATGGGCAATCCTTTCCCTTCAGTGGACTGGAAGAAGTGCTTGGATGACACCTCGACGGATAATGAGCTTATACATTATCCCTTCATTCATTCTCATCCTTATCTTCACCGATCCCATTCATCATCTTATATGGGAACGTATCGACTATCAAAGTTTTGGCCCCTATACCCTCACTGTTACAACCCATGGTATCGCTTGGTGGAGTATGTGGATGTATTCATATGTAATGATAGCCATTGGTATGTTATATCTTCTCAATGGATTTCTTAATACTCGATACATCTATAAAAAACAAGCACTCATCTTATTGGTTGGTTCGTTTTTTCCCTGGTTTGTAAATGCTATCTATGCTTTCAACATTGGGCCACTGGCAATCGTTGATTTCACCCCCACTGCGTTCATTGTTACCGGTGTAGCCTATGCATGGGGGTTTTCCCGATTAAAGCTTATAGATATCCCACCTTTTGCAAAACATGCAGTATTTGAGTATCTGGACGACCCTGTGTTTGTTTTCGATGGTAACTATCGTCTTCTTGAGATCAACCCTTGCGCGGAACAATTGTTCCAATTAAAAGGAAAAGAACTCATCGGAAAAGATGAGAGAACGGTCTTTGCCGATCATCCCTCTCTCACAGGGTTAGTGAATCAACCAGATAAGGGCCCGTGGGAGTTCTGCTATGAATGCGATGGAAAAGAAAAGGTCTTTGACATCCATAGGACATGTCTATCAGATAGACAGGGTCAATGTAGTGGTTATCTGCTTTCCTTACGGGACATCACTGAACGTAAACAGATGGAGAACGCTATCCAGGAAAGTGAGAAGAAATTCCGGACATATACGGAATCAGCCTCTGTAGCTATCATGATCTATCAAAACGACAAATGGGTCTATGCAAACCCTGCCGCTGAACGGATCACTGGCTATATCAAAGAAGAGCTCCTTACTATGTATTTCTGGGATTTCGTCCACCCTGATTACATAGATCTTATAATGAAACGAGGTCGTGCGAGACAACGAGGAGAAGATCCTTTGAATCAGTATGAGTTCAAAATCATCTCAAAGCAAAGAAAGGAGAAATGGGTTGATCTCAGAGCTGAACGGATCAGTTATAATAAAAAGAATGCAGTTCTAATCACTGCTATTGATATCACAGATAGAAAAGAAGCAGAGGTGACCGTGCAAAAACAATTGGTCGCTATTACTTCTTCAATCGATGGTATCGCGATTCTAAACCCTGATGAAAGATATGCGTATTTGAATCAAGCCCATGCAAAGATATACGGTTATGAGAAACCTGAGGATCTGATTGGAAAGACCTGGAAGGTCCTTTATAATGAAAAAGAGCTAAAGCGTTTTGAACAAGAGATCATGCCAAAGTTCCAAGAGGAGGGACGCTGGAGAGGAGAGGCAACAGGCCTAAAGAAAGATGGGACAAGTTTTGATCAAGAGATAACGTTAACATCTCTCTCCGATGGGGGATTGATCTGTGTCGTTCGTGATATCACGAAACAAAAAATGGTCGTAAATGAACTTCAAGATGCCCATGAGCTCCTCTACACGATAAATAAAGATCTGGAACGAAAGGTTAAACAGAGAACTGCACAGATCGAACAATTGATAAAACAAAAGGATGATTTCATCAATCAACTCGGCCATGACCTTAAAACACCGTTGACCCCTATGATGGTCCTCCTACCATTACTAAAAGAGAAAGTTACAACAGAAAAGGACAATGAACTCTTTGATGTCGTCATACGAAACGTTTTCTTTATGAAGGATCTTGTCAACAAGACAGTGGATCTAGCGAAATTAAATTCAGATAAAATAGAGTTCACTATGGAAAAAGTGAACCTTTTGGATTTAACAGAGATGCTAGTGAAGAACAATCAAGTTCTTTTTGAGAAAAACCACATCCACTGTATCAATGAGATACAACATCCGATTATGGTTCATGCTGACCCTCTTCGACTAAGTGAGGTG
>JARVGL010000019.1 GCA_029762575.1 Thermoplasmatota archaeon
AACAATTGCATCGGTTGATTCTTCAAATATCGTTTTATATCGTCTCTCACTCTCTTGGATCTTTTCCTCTGAACGTTTCAAATCGGTAATATCTCTAACAACAATAAGCAACTGTTTCGAACCATTAGGAAACGTAATCGGAATGTAAAAGGTTTGAAAATATTTACCTTGCCGCTCATCAAACTGAGATTGGACCTTATTTAATCTCAGTGCGTTATGAGCATATTCAGAACGTTTTTTTATTATTTCTTCCGGTAAGAACTCGTTCCACTTCCTACCGATCATATCTTCAGGGAGCCTCTTAAAATTCTTTGACATCTTAAAATTAACATCAAGGATTTGTTCAAATTTCTCATCAAGCACCCCCGCTCCATCCTGAAGATTCATGAACAACGTTCGGTATTTTTCTTCACTCTCATGAAGTCTTTCATAGAGCTTCTCCAACTCATCTTTTCGCGCTGATACTTGTTCTTCAAGTGACTGAGCTAACTTCTCAAATTGTTGTCTAGAGGTGATCCTCTTGGAGATATCTCTCATGACCCCATTGATATAGATCTTCCCCTCTTTTTTAACGACATTACCAGATAGTTCAACTGGGATAAGATGACCTTTCTTATGGATGACAAACGTATCAAAATCATCGATCTTTTCCCCAGATAATAGTCTTTTTACTTGTGAAAGATAGCGAGGAAGTTCCATTTTTGGTACATATTTCATCCAATTTGTTCCAATCATCTCAGAAGGTTCATAGTCTGCAATTCGTTTACTTGCAGCGTTTATGAACGTGAATTCTCCGGTCACATTAACTTGAAAGATGACATCTAGTGTATTAGCGGTCAAAAAATTTATCTGATCAAAGGTTTTTTCAAGCTCTTTCTGTGTTTGTTTGAGTTGTTGTTCATCATACTTGTAATTACTGATATCTCGTAAGATAACAAGAATACCATTGATCGGTGATGTATGTAACAGATTATGTAGGATTGCTTCAACATAGATCTTTTTCCCAGAAGACCCAGCTACTTGAAATATGATTTTCGTTGAGATAGTGTTCTTCTTAAGAAAAGCATTAAACATCTTTTTTACTTGATTAGCATCCTTAGGATCAAGGAAATCAAAAAGATTCTTAGCGATAACCTGCTTTTTAGAGATATCAAGAACGTCTTCAACATATGAATTAGCAAACGATATCTTTCCCTTAGTATCAATCACAATAAAAGGCTCTGGAAGATGCTCACCAATATAAGATGAGAGATCGATTTCTGATGATTTCATAGAATTTCACCTGATCAAAACTACTCTTTTTTTGATTCAAAGAGATATATATGAGATAATTAAAGTAGTTTTATATCTTTAAACCTATGTTTCAATAGAATCTATCATCAATTCATAGATGTGATGAAACCATTTGGTCCATACTTTTTCATTGAATAATATGTTTAAAGTATTTGAGATATGATTCTGATGTCTCTAATGTATTCAAGGCAAGCTTAGAGCATGTTATTGTTTTTCCTGAAAGATATTTAAATAATAGGGCTATTCACCACTGACGCTGACAACAGAAGATAGTACTTCGAAATCTAACCTGTTGTTTACACATACTTAAAAATGATAATAAAAAACATTACAGATGAGTAACATCATCACCTATGCTCCGAGGATATATATGTCTCAAACAGTCTATGATCAAAAAACGATTGAGAAAACATGGCAAAAACGCTGGCAGGATCTAAAGATACATCATTTCGATAAGAACAGTTCTAAACCAGTCTATAGCATCGATGTCCCTCCGCGATATGCTTCAGGACCATTACATGCAGGTCATGCCGTCCATTACACCCATATCGATTTTTCCGCACGATATAAACGACTCAAAGGATACAATGTGTTCTTCCCTCTCTGTTTCGATGTCAATGGTATACCTATCGAGGAACGGGTGGAACGACAACTCAACATCACAAGAAAAGATATCGATCGCCATGAGTTCACCAAACTCTGCAGCGAGTTTGCTAACAAGAACATCAACACCATGATAGAACAGTTCACGATCCTTGGGGAAAGCATGGACCCAACGATCTATTATCAAACAGATGCAGAATATTACCGTCGTATCACACAGATCTCTTTCATCGAACTCTACGACAAAGGTTTGATGTATAAGGGAGAATTCCCCGTAAATTGGTGTCCCCGCTGTATGACCGCAATGGCTGATGCTGAGGTCACCTACAAGACCAATACCACGATGCTTAATACCATCAAATTCTATTTTACAAAGCAACAACCTGATCAAGTATTGAAATACCCCGGGATAGGAAAAGATGAACAAGGCATCTATATCGAGATAGCTACCACACGCCCTGAGATGCTACCCTCTTGTCAGATCGTTGCTGTTCATCCTTCTGATGAACGAGCACCCTGGATACATAAGCAAGAGGTACAAGTTCCGTTGTTCAAGAAAACCGTAAAGATAGTTGAGGATGACGTCGTCGACCCTGAGTTTGGAACCGGTATCGTTATGATATGCACCATCGGTGATAAGGAGGATCTGAACTGGGTGTTCAAATATAAACTCCCCCTTGAACTCAGCATCGATGAAGAAGGAAAGATGACAGATATCTGTGGCACATATGCAGGAATGCCCATTAAAGAAGCACGAGCAGCGGTCATCGCAGATATGAAAGCACAACAATTGCTCATCCATCAAGCGCCTTTAGATCAGAATGTTGGTGTCTGCTGGCGATGTAAGACCCCTGTAGAGTTCATCAACGCAAAACAATGGTTCTTAAAGACAACGAAGTTCAAAGACCTTGTCCTTCAAAAAAGCGATGAGATGAGTTGGTATCCTGAGTTCATGAAGATACGACTAGAGGAATGGGTGAACAGTCTGGAATGGGACTGGGTCATCTCCCGACAACGATATTTCGCTACACCGATACCTCTCTGGGAATGTGAGAACTGTGAAAAAGTAGTTGTCGCTCGACCAGAGGATTGCTATATTGATCCAACCATCGATGCACCACCCGTACAAACCTGCCCCGACTGTGGTGGAACCCTCATTGGTTGTGAAGATGTCTTTGATACCTGGATGGATTCATCGGTATCCCCATTATATAACACCTTCTGGCATCGAGATGAAGCATTGTTCAAACGTTTATATCCAATGTCTGTACGACCTCAATCTCATGATATCATACGAACCTGGGCATTCTATACTATCCTTCGCTGTACCCTACTTACTAATGAAAAACCATTTGAGAACGTGATGATGGGCGGATTCATCCTCTCAGAAGATGGCACACCAATGCATGCTAGTGTTGGTAACGTCATCGACCCTATTGAGATCATCGATGAATTCGGTTCCGATGCATTCCGCTGTTATGCTGCAAGCTGTTCACTAGGCGAAGACAATGCGTTCCGTAGAAAGGATGTGATACGAGGCAAGAAACTATTACGAAAACTCTGGAATGTTGAACAATTCATCCATCATAACATCGATACGACTCATATACCGACCCAACCATCACAGCTTACAATGATAGACAGCTGGATCTTGACCAAATATTGCGATCTGGTTCAACGATGCACGAGACTCATGGATGTCTTTGATTATTCACAAACGATGAAGGAGATAGAATATTTCCTCTGGCATGAACTCGCCGACCATTACCTTGAAATGGTGAAATCTTATATCTTTAAGAACAAAGAAAAAGAAAGCTATCAATTCACTCTCTACACTATCGGGCTAGGAGTCATCCAGCTCTTCGCACCCTTCTTCCCCCATATAACCGAGGAACTGTATCAATCCATCTATAAACAGACCCAGGGACACCTAAGTCTTCATATATCACAATGGCCAGAACCATTTCATAGTGATGATCAGGTGTTGAAGCAAGGAGAACATGTCAAAAAGTATATCGCGATGGTCCGGGCATATAAAAGTGAACAGAAAATGCCGTTGAACGCACCACTCAACAGTACTGCAACATATGCTGACGAAGACATCATCGCTTCACTTAAGAATAATGAGTTCGTTATCAAATCGACGTTGAACCTTCCAGAATCCCATAGGTTCATCGTTGGTAAACCTCAAATAACGGAGAAGATCACTGAGATCATACCGGTCTATGCAGTCATAGGACCACAACTTAAACAAAATGCAAAGGCTATTGTCGACTATATAAAAAATAATCAACAGGCTCTTATCAAGATACTTGAAGAGACAGGGGATCTCATATGGGACAATATCCCCAATATCTCTATCGAGGATCGTTCAGAATCTTTACTAAAGAACAATCTTGTAACAATCAAAAAGCAACCGCAGATAACAGGAAAAAAGGATACTGATATCATTCAACTCAACGAATTCTACCTTGAGATAAAAAAGGAGGAATGTTAAATGAGAAAGAAAGAACTCAAGCAATGGGCTGTGCGCATCGCAGCAATAATTATTGTTCTAACCTTGGTTCTCGCAGGTTTTGTCGCATTGCTCTATAACTAAACCTTAATTTTCTCGAAAGATATTTATACAAACTCTTTTTTCAGCCCTCTCAGGAGTTACCTATGACTACATCTAAAGATAATACTCAAAAAAAGATTATGAACCGTTGGGTTGTTGTAATCGGTGCGATCATGATCCAAGTTGCACTTGGCGCGATTTATGCATGGTCAGCGTTCACAACACCATTACAAGGAACTGAAACTGTGCTCAGTGAGTTTGCGTTTAATAAGACCCAGACGCAAGCTATCTTCAGCGCAGGTCTTGCAACATTTGCTATATTCACCATTATCGGAGGGCGACTTTCAAAGAGGTTTGGTCCAAGGAATATCGCTTTACTTGGTGGAGTCGTATTAGGGATTGGTTATGTGCTAGGTGGATTTGTTGGTGCAAATTTCATCGCTAAACTCTTCTGTATCGGCATCATGGGTGGAGCAGGAATTGGACTAGCCTATGTTGTACCAATTGCAGTAGGAGTAAAATGGTTCCCTGATAAGAAAGGTCTTGTCTCAGGTCTAGCGGTCGCAGGATTCGGTTTTGGTGCATTTATATGGATCTTAATGGCTAATCCTCCAAGTATCCTTGGTTTTAATGGTCTTATTACCGAGCAAAGTAGTATGTATACCATTGCTAATGTTGATGCAACGTTCAGACTCTATGGCATTTTGTTCTTAGCTCTTGTAGGGCTAGGGTCCTTAGTTATGATCAATCCTCCTCAAGGATGGAAACCAAAAGGATGGAACCCGCCAGAAGAGAAAGATGCAAAGGGAAACACGAAGAAGACCATCTCTCTTAATCCAAAGGAGATGCTTCATAAGAAACAATTCTATCTATTGTGGATGATGTTCTTTATTGGTGCTCTCGCTGGTCTAATGGTCATAGGAAACATTCAGAACTTTGCTAAATCACCAACCGATGGTTTCGCAGCAAACCCTGATTTTGCAACCCAGGCCGTGGATATCGCTGTTATCGGTGCAGCAGTGTGTCTACCAATATTTAATGGAATAGGTAGGATCGTCTGGGGTAAGATATCCGATAACATCGGGAGACGTAAAGCAATCATCGCGATGTGTGTCTTCCAAGGCATTATGATGCTAGCATTCTTCTACACAACAGTTAACCCCTTGTTCTTCTACGTAGCCGCAGCACTCATTGGTTTTAACTTTGGTGCAAACTTCGCTCTTTTCCCTGCAGCAACCGCAGATAGCTTTGGATCTGAGAACGTCGGCTTGAACTATGGATATGTGTTCACTTCATACGGGATCGGTGGTATCGTTGGTCCTATCCTTGCTGGTGCAGTACAAGATGCCGGACTAAGCTTCTTGTATGCGTTCATCCCTGCAGCGGCAATGTGTTTCATCGCAGCAGGACTAGCAATCATCTACAAACCACATGACTAATCATCCTCTACCCTAAAGAGAAGAAAGAGCTATGGAAGATATACTAGAACCTTTAAAAAAAGGAAACAAAGAATACATCAGTAAGCATAGCGATGACATCAAGAACCTTGTTGCTGGTCAATCTCCAAAAATCGCGGTTCTCACGTGTTCTGATTCACGAGTGATACCTGAATATATCTTCCATGCATCCATTGGTGATCTTTTCGTTGTCCGTGTCGCAGGGAATGTTGCAATGGATGCTTCAGTGATCTCCTCATTGGAATATGCTGTTGACCATCTTCATGTCAAAGCAATCATCATCCTAGGTCATACCCATTGTGGCGCGGTCAAAGCAGCAGAGATGACACAAGAGACCGATGATCCGTTACTTTGTGAGATACAACAGAGTTTTTCTCTTCAGCCTAATGACCATTGCCAAGCTAATCTCACCTGTCAGATCACCCGTCTTAGAAAGAGAAGCATCTGTATCAACAACGCTATCGAACAGAAAAGATTACAGCTCATCGGTGCTTTATATCATCTAGAAGATGGTATAGTAGAGTTCTTTGAGACTGAGCCTAGAGAGAAGTAAGCCTATATTGTGATGTACCAAGACCAATTGTTTCAGCAGATTGTATTTGATCATATGGATCTATATGGGTCTTTTTCTTAAATATATCTGGCCGTTTTGAATAGATGAGATCGATTGATGCCGTATCGATTGAAACAGGATCTGTTGAGACAAGATATCCTATATCGGGGCAGATGATCGGTCCTGCAAAAGGATCACAATCACAGTTCTTAGATATCCGTTTCAATTCATTAAGATAGATGACTTTTTTTCCTTGTACACTTGCTTTACTAGCACAGGCAAGAAGATATTGTAACGAATGACCACTTTGATGTTCAAGGGCGTTAGTAACACAGTTTTGTACACAGGCATCACAACCAAAACATTTGTTACTTGCATGGACCCATTGGTGATCTTTCACATTTATCGCATGGAACGGACATATCTGTGCACACTGACCACAGAAGGTACAGTTCTCAGATATATAGCTAGGTTTAGCTTGCGTATGCATCCATTTCTTCGTCTCCTTTGTCACCCCACCCATTCCAAAGTTCTTTATCGCTCCTCCCATCCCCGTACCATTATGTCCTTTTACATGGGAGATAGCCACCACATGTTGTATATCATAGAGATGGGCGCCTACGTTAAAGGTCATGTCTTCTACATCAACCGGGATACCCTGGTCATCGATAACGGTGGTACACCCCATTTTTTTCTCGGAGAAACCATGGAGCCGGGCGACAGAAAGATATCCTTTGACACTGTTTCTTGGACTCCGGTAACATACTGTGGTATCATAGAGAAAAGGTGTTGCTTTGAACTGGTAGAGTTCATCTACTATACCTCGTATGAACTCAGGTCTTGGATAGTATCGGTTCCGTATCTCGCCCATATGGAGTTTGACGAGTACATCTTTTTCAGAGAAATCATTGATACCGCATTGTATAAAAGCTTTTGATATCGTTTTGAGATCCGTACAAAAATAGACGTCTTTCACCCTATCTTCTTCTCCCATTTCTTTAATTTTAATATGTCTCCAAGGGAGCCACCGTTCTGTATCTCTTGACGGATACGATTCTCTTGTTCTTTTACATCAAGTGCTCTATTGGCTATCTCTTGAGCAATGTTCTGAGGTACCACGACAACACCAGATGCATCTCCGATGATCCAATCACCGGTACATACAATTTGTCCTCCACAGGTTATCTGAGCGCCTATCTCTCCATAACCCTTTGGTTCACCTGCATGCGGAACCTTATGTCGTGAAAAGACAGGAAGTCCTATCTTTTGGATATCCTCAATATCTCTCACAGCGCCATCGACGACGACCCCTGCAAGGCCTTTACGTTTAGCACTCCATGTAGCAAGTTCACCCCATACTGCTGTTGTCCCTCCATGAACATCGATGACAAGGACCCATTCTTTTTCAATTTTATCGATTGCTTCCACGGGTTTTGCCCAGTCGCCATCAATGGTCTGAACCGTTAATGCCCGCCCTACCATATGAAGTCCTTGTGTTACTTGTTGTATACCAATCATTGCACCTTGTTTATGCATAGCATCACTGATGTTAGAAGTAGAAACCTGTAAGAACGCATCACGGATACCTGCGGCATCATATTTTTTGAATAACATAGATGGAATAGAGGTTTTTTGTTGTATTGCTATCTTTATCGATTTTGTCGCTTTTTCTATATCATCTGCCTTTGTAATTGCACCGCCTACAATGACAATGGATGCACCTGCATTGATGACATCTACAACGGTCTCACTATTCAATCCTCCTGCAACAGCAAGAGGCAAAGATGTTTCAGAGGCTAGAGTCTTAACCATCTCCATAGGGGTCCTGCCTTTCATTTGTTCATCGATACCACAATGGATACAGAGATAATGAATGCCGGTTTTTTCAAGTTGTTTTGCTCGTTTGACGACATCGGGTACCCCGATGAGATCCACCATTATTCGTACACCATATCTTAAAGCGGATCGTACTGCATCTTGAACGGTTGCATCATCAGCTGCTCCGAGTATACAGACGATATCAGCTCCAGCTTTTGCTGCCATCTCTGTCTCTAGTGCCCCGGTATCCATCGTCTTAAGATCAGCTACGATGGTATGCTCTGGGAAATGGTCTCGAAATGATCGAATAGCCTCCATCCCTTCACTTTTGATCAATGGTGTTCCTACTTCTATCCAGTCGACTCCTCCCTTGACTGCTTCGTCTGCAATAGTCAGCGCCCGTGATAAGGTAATGAGGTCTAAGGCAACTTGAAGAACGGTCTTCATATGGTTCTATATAGGGCAGATATTTAAAAAGTAACGGTTGACCAAAGGTTTATGAAAAAGGATGGATATCCCTAGGGGTTGAGTAGGCATGAAAGAACCTCGGCTTGTTAAGTTTCAACGTCATGAAAATGAACAGTTCTCAGATTTCATCAAGAAATTGGAACTTCAAGCTGTTGAGACCGCTGAGGAACGGATGCCGTTATATCTCAAGGTTGGGCTAAAGGATGCTTCCATCGTGCTAGATGTTGGTTGTGGGTCAGGGATCGTTACAAGGGATATTGCCCATCTAACTAAGGGAAAGGTCATTGGTATCGATGAATCATCTGATATGATACGGGTTGCTCAAAAGGTGTTGAACCGATATCGTAATGTCTCTTTAACAGTGGGAAAAGCAGAGAAGCTTCCGTTTCCAGATAACGTGTTTGATATCTGTGTATGTAATCTGTTACTCATGTGGGCTCAACATCCTGCCTATGTTGTCTCAGAGATGGCACGGGTGACAAAGAGAGGCGGAAAGGTGCTTGCCTCGTTGGAACCTGATTATGGTGGTAAACTTCATTATCCGGAGCACGCGAAAGTGGATAGTATCTTTGCAGGAAAAGCGATCTGTGATAAAGGCGGGGATCCCCATATCGGTCGTAAGTTACGTTGTTTATTCGTGCAGGCTGGATTAAAAACCGAGGTTGGTATTGGTAATAACAGGATCTGGAGCTGTGCGGAGGATAAATCCTATTATCTTCATGCAAGGGATTTCTATGTGAATGCGTTAAAACACGCAGGGCTCACCCAAAAAGAAATCGATGAATGGGAGTTCTCGTTTTTAAGATCTTTAGATGAAGGGATACAACTGAATTTTTTTCCTCAGTTCTATGCGATAGGCGCAAAACCATAGTGTTTTAATATCCTTCTTCTTTGTGGAATATGGTGGCTTAGAGAGTATGACAGGACGAATAATACAGGGAAGACCCATCGCTGAAAAGATCAAAGATACTGTAAAAAGCGAGGTTGATTCATTTAAACAACTCTATGGGTATATTCCAAGTATCCTTAGTATCATCATTGGTGATAACCCTGAGGCACATCTATATCTGAAACTTAGAGATAATGCTTGTAGGACCGTTGGCATCAAATCCCTTCATGAAGTTCTCTCAAGCGATACCTCTGAGAACGAATTACTTGACATAATTAAAGAGAATAATGCTAGCAACAATATCCATGGGATGTTGATCCAATTTCCTCTCCCACCTCATTTCTCTCTAAATCGGATCATGAACACCCTTTCTCCCGATAAAGATGTGGAAGGATTCACCCCTCGAAACCTAGGTAATCTTCTCATTGGTACTGAACATTTGGTCCCTTGTACTCCTCTAGCAGTTATTGAGATACTTGATCATGAACAAATCGATCTACAGGGAAAACATGTGGTGATCGTGAATCATAGTACCGTTGTCGGTAAACCACTCACTGCTCTTTGTCTAAATCGAAATGCGACTGTCACTGTTGCTCATGTCTACACTCAGGATCTTATGAAGATGACTCAACAGGCCGATATTCTAATCACTGCGGCAGGTGTACCAGGTTTGATAACTTCTCATCATATCAAAAAAGATTGTATGGTAATCGATGTTTCCATTGTAAAGACCAACGAAGGGGTATCAGGTGATGTCGTCTTTTCTGAGGTCCTTGAAAAAGCATCATGGGTGACACCAGTACCTGGTGGCGTTGGACCGGTAACAGTTGCCTGTGCCTTACAAAATATGATGAGAACAGCAAGTATCATCGCAAAAGGGTCAAACGATGAATAGGTTTCATCTACTAGGTTTTCTTTTCCTATTCATATCTCTCAGTATCATTAGTTATGGTATCATTCAGGGCGATATCTCTTTTGGTGTTATTGTATTCATACCTTTTGTCATCGGAAAAGGATCTATCTCTGTTGTTGGTTTCCTTTCTCTCATTACGTCATTTCTCTTTTTTTCTCTAGCTTTTTTTAGAGATAACCTAGTATTTCACAAAGATAAGGATAATGGATTTCAAAGGGAAAATCTATGTAGATCTTCTGAGAAAGAGTCAAAGTTGAATATTTCTGGTATCATCCTTGTTGGACCTATCCCTCTTGTTTTTGGGTCTACGAAACATATGGTTGTATCCCTTTTTATTCTCTCTTTACTGTTCATCATCCTTTTTTGGTTGATCATACCAATGTTCTTGAAATGAACAGAGGAATAGACACCCTAGGTAAGTCTTTTATAGTCTAAAATAATATTATATCTTAAAGGGGACAAATATGAAAAGAATTCTCTTAAGTGTATGTATAGTAAGCATTTTTTTATTGAATACCGTACTTGTTGGTTCATCGTTTATTGATGATCCTGTTCAAACGATCGAGCAGACTGTCACGTTTTCTCCGATCGATTTCTCTGATTCAGGAGAGTTCATCACTGTAAGCTGTAACGATGCCTCTTCTAGTATTGGACATGTAGGAAACCCTGAGCTACCGATTATATCACAAGTATTCACCCTTCCATTGGGAAGTACCATTGATGATATCTCTGTAAGCTACCAGGATCCCTATCAGATCCATCTTACAAAGAAGATCATTCCATCTATGGCTGTTCAATATATCTCAACAGAGATACAGGAACCACGTTTCGATAGAGAGATGAACAAGCTTGTCTATGAGAGCTCTATACAGTTCCCATCTAATGCTTGGAGTTATCGGTCAGGAGCTGGCTTGCTTGGAAAGGACAATGTCATCTATGTAACGGTGTTTCTTTATCCAGTGACCTATGAACCAATGATTGATACGGTCACCTTGTATTCAGAAGCATCTCTTTCAATAACGTAT
Organism: Thermoplasmatota archaeon; assembly: GCA_029762575.1. Lineage (GTDB taxonomy): Archaea > Thermoplasmatota > E2 > DHVEG-1 > DHVEG-1 > EX4572-165. The sequence continues at coordinate 11,577 of JARVGL010000019.1, forward strand.
ACCTTACCCAAGAACCCTATTGTGTTTGATGATGTCTACGATCTTCTTATCATCGCTCCTGAATACTATGCAGCGCCTTTGCAACCATTAGTTGATGCTAAGATTGCTAGAGAGGTACGTACAAAACTCACAACCCTTGAGGATATACCCTTAGTCGGTATCGATAGACAAGAGGATATTAAATACTATATCAGAGATGCCTTGGAAAACTGGGGGATCACCTATGTTCTTTTAGTTGGTGGTGGTATCAAAGAACACGAGCAGATACCTGTTCGATATGCCTGGGTGCCCTCAGGAAACTATGAGCGTAATTTCCCTAGCGACCTCTATTATGCAGATGTTCTCGCTGCAGATGGTTCATTTCCAACATGGGATAATAATAGCAATGGGCGATATGCAGAGTACCCAAAGGACAATGATGCTGTTGATCTGTATCCAGATGTATACCTTGGTCGATTGCCTTGTAATTCAACAGCTGACGTCGAGGTAGTCGTCAACAAGATCATCTCATTTATGGAAACAAATAAGGTGACCAAACGGATCCTTCAGATGGGTGGTGATACGTTCCCTGGCGATCCTCAAAACGTGAATGAGGGAGAATTTGCCAATGCGGAAGTGATGAAACGTATCCCAGATTATACTGCGACACAACTCTGGGGTTCAAAGAAGAATCTCTTCAGGTTTAATATCATATTTAATATTTTAAAAGGCTATGATTTCGTTGATTTCTCCGGCCATGGGAGTTATGTTAGCTGGGCAACACATCCACCAAATGATGATTCGAAATGGATACCAAAGGGTTTGTTCTACGATGGGTTCGTCTACATCAACGCCCAATGGTTATTCAATATGAATAAGCTCTCGGTCTTTATCTTCAACGCATGCTCCTGCAGTAAGTTCTCCGAGTTTGATCCTTGCCTTAGCTGGTCTGTCATTAAACAACCCTATGGTGGTGCAATAGCATCCTATGGTGCATCAGGTATAGGATATGGAAGCTATGGGACCTCTGAGACAGAACGAGTGTTCGGATGGATGGAGGTAAACCTCATCGATGGACTAGCTCATGATAAGATCCTTGGAAGCGTCTGGGGTACCGCTTTAAATAATTACATCAATAGTTTCGAGCTTGATGATGCTGATTATAAGACCATCTATGAACTAGCATTGTTCGGTGATCCTTCTCTTGCAATAGATAACGCCTAACCGCTCCCACCCTCTATTTTTTCTTCTTTTTCTTTTCAATTGCATGAAAGAATTGACTAAGGCTCTTTAGTTATATCTCACTTTTGTGAAACGAATAACTTCCGATACCTAGCATCGCAATACAGAAACAAAGGACGATGATAAAATCAATTGGTAACGGATAGATATGTGCAGTGCCTAGGAGGCTTCCCCGTAATCCATCGACCATGTAGAACAAAGGATTGAACAAGGCAATGGTATGAAGGATCGGTTGTTGTGTTACTGGGAAGAACGCTGATGATAGAAAAAGCAAGGGCATGATCAAGAGGTTCATGATAAGTTGGAATCCCTCAAAATCCTCAAGTTTTGTTGCAACAGTAAGACCAAAACCAACTGCGCTAAATGCAATGAGTATCATAAAGACAATGGTCATGAGAAGATTGGCAATACCAGCGATCCGAACACCTAACGCTAGTGCTATCGCTAATATGATGAACCCTTGGATAAGAGCCGTGGTCGCACCTCCTAGTGTTCTTCCAAAGATGATGGAGAACCTGCTAACAGGGGCAACAAGGACCTCTTGTAGAAAGCCAAATTGTTTATCCCAGAGAACTGAAACACCAGTGAACATGGATGAAAATAGTATCGACATCGAGATAACACCGGGTGCAAGAAAAGAGAGATAATCAACAGATAATCCTTCGAAGGTCGCTATCCGAAACCCAGATCCTAATATGAACAAGAAGAACAATGGTTGAGCAATGGTTGAGACTAATCTACTCTTTGATCGGATGAACCGTTTCATATGTCTTAGCCACATCACATAGATTGCTTGTAACTCAATATGGTTCATCGATGACTACCTCTGAATCGGAAACGAGGTGGTATCAATTTTTCAGCTTGATCGGTATGTTCCTGCCGGATGCTTCTGCCTGTATAATGTAGGAAGACGTCATCAAGGGTTGGTTTTCTTACACTTATCGATCGTACCTGTATCCCTAGTGATTGTGCTTGTTGGATGATCAATGGTATCTTCTCATCACCTTTCTCAACCCCTAGTTGTATATGATCATCATGGACCTCATAGTTCTTAACCCAGTTATTTTTTAACATATTTGTTATAATATTTTTATTGTCTGAACTGGATATGGTGATGATATCGTTTCCCACTAGGTTCTTTAATGTCTTAATATCATCGACAACAAGGATGCTGCCTTTGTCAATGATAGCAACTCGGTCACAGAGGAAATCAGCTTCATCCATATAATGAGTGGTTAAGAAAATGGTTGTATGATAGTCCTTGTTCATCTTTCTGATATATGCCCAGATTGCTTGACGTGTCTGAGCATCAAGTCCAAGGGTTGGTTCATCAAGGAATAGAACCGTTGGATTATGCATAAGGCCACGAGCGATCTCAAGTCTTCGTTTCATACCACCTGAATAGGTTTTAACAAGAACATCTTGTTTCTCTGTTAGATCAACAAGGCTTAGAACATCATGAATTCGCCGTTTTCTAGTGTCTCTTCCAATACCATACATACGTGCATGGTAATCAAGATTCTCCTTACCAGTTAGTTCAATATCTAACGCAGGTTCTTGGAAGACAACACCAATTGATTTACGAACCTTATCTCTTTGGGTTATGATATCTGCACCATCAATGGTTGCCTTTCCTTTTGTTGGTCGTAATAATGTCGTTAACATCTTTATTGTCGTTGTCTTTCCAGCACCATTGGGCCCAAGGAACCCAAATATCTCTCCTTCTTCAACAGACAATGAGATATCTTTAACCGCGGTAAAACCATCAAATGTCTTTGTCAGATGATCTGTTTCAATGATAGGCATCCTAATCTTCCTAATACTGTTGCTACGATAATAGCAACGTGTCATAAAAAACCTCTCTACCAAAAAATGTAAATCAAACTATCTAGGACAAAGTGTTTATATTGAAAGTATCGATGAGCTTTGTATCTATGGACTTTTATGAAGATATCATCCAAGAAATAATTTCACGGAACATTTCCACAAAGGATCAGCTTCATCGATTAAAGATCAAGCTTTGTAAAATCTATGCATTAAAAACAATTCCTTCGAATAGTTCCATCCTAGCTCATATCCCCCTAGATATCTCTATGAGCAAGAAAAAAGTATTGATACAAGTGCTTCGGAAAAAACCTATGAGGACTATCTCCGGGGTCGCTATCATAGCGGTGATGACGTCTCCTGCAACATGCCCCCATGGTACCTGTCTTCCCTGCCCAGGAGGACCAAGTGTTGGATCACCTCAGAGCTATACTGGTAGTGAACCAGCAGCAATGCGAGCGGAGATACATGGTTTTGATCCATTCCTGCAAGTGCAAGCTCGATTACATCAGTTACAGGCAATAGGTCATGATGTTGATAAGATCGATCTTATCATCATGGGCGGGACCTTTACTGCTCGATTGCCCTGGTATCAGGAGTGGTTTGTGAAACGATGTTATGATGCATTGAACGGTCAAACAACTGAATCACTAGTTAAAGCGAAAGAATTAAATGAGACAGCAAGAAGTCGATGTATCGGTCTAACCATTGAAACCCGACCGGATTGGCTTACCCTTCAACACGTCGATACCATCCTTTTTTTTGGTGCAACCCGTGTGGAACTCGGTGTTCAAACGGTCTTTGATGATATCTTATATTCTATGAAACGTGGTCATAGCGTCCAAGCTAGTATTGATGCAACACGTATTGCAAAAGACGCTGGTTTTAAGGTCTGTTATCATATGATGCCAGGGTTACTTGGTTCAGATGAACAAAAAGATCTTGAATCATTTAAGAATATCTTCGACGACCCTAATTTAAGACCAGATATGATAAAGATCTATCCAACTCTTGTCATCAAAGGAACACCACTCTATGATCTTTGGAAGGAAAACAGATATGTTCCATTATCTACTGAGAAGGCTCAAACCCATATCGCCCATATCGTATCATTGGTGCCAGAATGGGTGCGTATCCAACGTATCCAACGTGATGTACCCGCGCAACATATCGATGCAGGTGTGACAAAGAGCAATCTACGACAACTAGTGGAAAAAGAACTATTAGATATGCATACAAAAAATCGTGATATACGAGTTAGAGAGATAGGTCATAATCCTGAATCAGAGAATAATGAGGTCACTCTTGAAGATATTGAGATGGAGAAGACGACGTATACTGCTAGCAATGGCACCGAGGTTTTCTTACAGTTCACTTGTAACAAATCTGATACATTACTAGGGTATTTACGATTAAGGGATATCTCTCAACCTCATCGATGGGAACTACAGAGAAAGAAGTGTATGATCATACGGGAGCTAAAGGTTGTAGGTAGGGAAGTAGGTATTGGGAGAAATGATGCTTACAGCTGGCAACATAAAGGGTTAGGGGCTCAACTCATCCAAGCCGCTGAACTAATCTGCAGGGAGGATTTTGACAAGAAATGGTTATTTGTCCTTAGTGGTGTTGGGGTAAAACAATATTATCAGAGATTCCACGGTTTTTCTACTAATGGAGTATATCTATCGAAAAGGATACCGTGAACACTCCTATTTCTCGTTTTTTTGAACTTCTTGTAATGCTTTCTTTGCTAGGGCAAGGGCGTCATTATAATCCTTTACAATACGTTCTTGTGGTTGCTGTCTCTTACTAGGAGTCTTTGTCACTGTAAGATCAATATTCATCGTATCAGGTATGTTTTGTTTAGGTGAGAGTGATCCTTGAAGTTCTTCAAACCGTAGTTGTCTTACGATATCTGGTTCACCGGCTAAAAATGGTTCATCCATAGTGAATAACGAGTCTGATTCCGTATCAACATATAGATCTAGATAGCTTTCTTCGACGAAGTTCTCTACAGGATCCTTTTCAAAGATATCATCAATATGTTTTCTTTTATACGGTTTTCTCCTATAATGTGCCATATTTATTCTCTTACCACGGTTATGTTGTAGACAGAAAGAGTATAAAAACATAACTTTTTGTTTAGATTCTTGTTGAATGGAATCCATGTATCGATACACTCTAATAGAGACATTTATTACTCTTTAGATACTATGAAGATACAAGATGCATGTATCCCTTGTCTTGTGAAAAGGATACTTTATGAGATACAACAAAGCTCTTCAGATGATACTGTGAAGACAAAGGCGGTGAGATCTGCAGCCTCCTGCCTTTCAAAGACCTATGATCCTAATGGGTGTAGCGCGGTCATTGCAACTAAGATCCATAAATCTGTCTATACTGCACTTGATGATATCGATCCGTATCATGCTTTGAAAAAGAGAAGTAACGAGATAGCAACAACGCTTCTACCAACTGTTGAAAAAATGGTTAAAGACTCTAAAGACCCTTTGTATACAAGTATGCTATGTGCAATTATTGGTAATATGCTTGATTTTGGTATTGACGGCGCAAGTGCTCAACCTGAAATGCTTCTTGATGTGTTTGAAGAGGCAGTTCAGCAAGGAGTAGGATATGATGATTATCCTAAAATAAAAAAACTTCTTTTAAATGCTCATCATCTCTTGTTCTTCACTGATAATTGTGGAGAGATAGTCTTTGATAAGATCCTTATTCGGGAATTAAAATATGCTTTTCCTAGGTTAAAGGTTTCTTTGATCGTCAAAGGTGAACCGGTGTTAAGTGATGCGACGATGAAGGATGCGGTCGAGTTTGGTTTTGATACAGTTGTCGATGAGATCCTTACCACGGGATGTTTCGCTGTTGGTGTTGATTTCGATCACTTGTCGCCTCTTGTGAAACATAGATTAAAAGAAGCTGATATCATACTCTGCAAAGGAATGGCTAACTATGAATCCTTTTCTGAGACCTCCTATCGACCGGTCATGTATCTGTTGCGTTCGAAATGTCGTCCCATCGCTGATTCTATGAATGTTCCTGTGAATAGTAACATCATTAAACTCTATGAATGACAAAACTGCTTTTTTCAGAGTTCGTAGAGCCATTCTTGAATTTGTTCGTTTGAGGTGAATAGCTTCTTTCTTGAAAGGGTTGTCGTGATGAGAGCAGTGATTATACCTCCACCTACGATCATTAGAAAAACGATGATCTGATATTCTGCAGCAACAAGGGGATCGGTCCCTGCGATGAGAAGACCCGCCATTGCTCCAGGGATGAAGATGACGCCTAGTGTTTTGAGATGATCAATCGTTGGGATCAATGAGGCTCGTATAGAGTATCGAGAGAATGGTTCTAATGATTGTTTGGAACTAGCTCCTAGGGAGAGCATGGTCTCAATGGATGATTTATTAAGTGATACCTCTCGGATGAGTCGCTCCATAGAAACAGAACAGATGGCCATGGAGTTCCCAAAGGCCATACCTGCAAGGGGAACGATGAATTGCGGTTCCAACGGCATCGCTCTTGATATAGCTAGGACGATTAGGGATAATGTTGCTCCAGATAGTATCGCAGGGGTTGTCACTTGATATGCTTGAGGCATATGGGTTGCTCTTTTCGCTGAGGTATGTCCTGCTGCTAGTATCATGGTTACAAAAAGAGCCCAGATGAGGATATACCAGTATTGCATTTGAAAAAGTATGGTAAGAAACAATGCAATAATGAAGAGTTGCCCTCCGCCTTTGATGAGAGCATAGGTGAATTCCTTTCCGATCTCAAGTTTCTTATAGACCGATATGAGTATGACGATGAGAAGTAGGATACAGGTGAACGCTAGGACAACAAGTCCTTCTTGCCACGTATATGGTATCCCCATTAGTATGCAGACCCCCATTGGAATTCTTGTGCTCTTTGGACTTCTGTAATGGTTCCTTCTTTGAGGTTTGCTATCCGGTCGCTTACCCGTGTAGCTTGGTCGATGTTATGGGTCACCCAAAGGATGGTGAGGTTCCGTTTTCTCGCGAAGTCTATGATGTTTTTCTCAACAGTAACAAGGACCTTTGGGTCTATCCCGTTCGTTGGTTCATCTAAAAGGAGTATCTTAGGATTGATAGCAAGGGCTCTGGCTAGGGAGACTCGTTTCTTTTCTCCTCCGGAGAGTTTCATCGCATCCTTTGTGAGAAACGAGCGGTCAAGACCTGCATCGGTCAAGCTTTGCTTGATGACGGCTTCATCTTTGTATCCTTGGAGGTTCTGGCCATATGCAATGTTATCATAGACTGTTCCGGGGAGCATATAGGTTTCTTGTGGGACAAGAACGATCTCTTTTCTTAGTGAGACCACAGGGATGTTCTTGATATCGTTTTCATGATAGTGTATGGTTCCTTGGTCTGGGTCTATCAAACGATTGATACATCGAAGAAGAGTGGTTTTTCCGCTTCCTGATGGACCAACAAGGGTGAGTATCTCTGCTTTTTTGACCGTTAGGCTGAGATCTGTAAGTATTGTCGTTTTTTGTAAGGTTTTTTTGATATTGTTGATATGTAGTATATCCATATCAGATGACCTCGTTTGATAGTTCTTTGATCGACTGTTTTAAAATGGTTAGTGTTTCCCGTCCTTTTTGTGTTGCATGATATATCTTTCTTTGTTTTCCGTTTACGATTATGGGTTTTGACGTGAGTAATCCATTGTTCATCATTTCATGAAGGATCGGATAGAGTGTCCCAGGGCTTATGTTGTAGCCATGTCGTTTTAGTTCTTCCCTCATCGCTGTTCCATAGATGCCTTGTGGGTCTGTAGCTGCATGATGAAGGATGTGAACTCGTATGAATCCAAGGAGTATTTTTTGCTCATACATATATTATCGTATAACGATATCGATTTACGATATTTATATTCTTCGGGCAAAACGATGGCTTGTTCTATTGGCAATGGCCACAAGACTTAACATGACGGGTACCTCGACCAATACACCAACCACTGTTGCAAGGGCAGCACCAGAATTAAGCCCATAGACACTGATAGCTACTGCTACCGCTAGTTCAAAAAAGTTACTTGCACCAATCATTCCCGCAGGTGCTGCAATGCTATGGGGTAGTTTCCAAAAGAACGCCCAGCCATATGCAATGGAGAAGATGAGATAGG
>JARVGL010000001.1:0-23244 GCA_029762575.1 Thermoplasmatota archaeon
GGGTCCTAGAGTATGTATAGTACAAAAGATAGGGGGGATTCCAACCAGTGGTTTATGATGACATACCTATGTTTTTTCAGTATAATTCACTAAAAATATTCACCCATCCACAGGTATACGAACCAGCAGAGGATACATTTCTTCTAATTGAATCAATCAGTATAAATGAAAATCAAACGGTCCTTGAGATAGGTGCTGGCACTGGCATCATTGCGCTTTCTTGCGCTCAGAAAGGTGCAACTGTCATCTGTTCAGATATCAACCCATATGCGGTTACACTCATCCAGAGAAACATCAATGAGAATAGGGATAAACTAAAAGGTTCAATGGAAGTAAGACAAGGCAATCTTTTTCAAATCCTCAACAAAGATGAATCATTTGATATCATCATTTTCAACCCTCCTTATCTACCTACAAGACTTGATGAGAAGGTTGATGATGGGGGATGGTTTGATATCGCAGTTGATGGTGGAAAGACCGGTTTAGAAACCACAAGAAAATTCCTATCAATGCTCCCAAAATATTTGAAATCACAAGGAGTAGGATATTATATCTTCAGTACCCTTGCTGATAAGAAACTCCTTACTACCTACATTAAAGATGCGGATCTGAAAGATACAGTGGTATCAACACTCTCATTTGAACAAGAGACCCTTGAGGTCCATAAAGTAGCTTGTGAAAAATAATGCGGCTTTATCGAGTAATTACCCCTAAATCGTCCATCAGTCTACGAGCTTCTTCATGTTGTTCAAAATAGTGGTGAACAGGAGATAATATCCTATTGATGGCATTTGCAGTTGCTTGTTTCAGATCCAATGGATGAAGACCTTCAACAAAGGCTTTTTCCAGATCCTCATATGTATTAAATGAGAGGTTACCACCGAATTTATCCGGTCGCTCTATCAAGAACACATCACCATTTAATTCAGGGAATACAACAAATTTACACATTTCAAGAATCGGGTTCCCTTCAATGTGTCCTTCAGGACAATACGCCTTTTTTATCTTTCGTTTCACACTTTCCTCATCATCATGGATTGAGATCATTGAATCAGGTTTGCTTTTGCTCATCTTTGCTTCCAAAGGATTCATCCGACCACCAGCTTCAAGACCAGTAAGTAATGGTGTATGGATCGCAACAGGTGCTTTGCGACCAAGTTTTTTTGCTACGTCTCTAGCAAGCATATGAGCATGTCTCTGATCGGTACCACCGTAGGCTACATCAACATCAAGATAGAAGATATCTGAGACCTGCATCGCAGGATAGAATAGTTTCGATAGGTCCTTTTCTGCCTCCTCTGAGTCTCTTCCCATGATATCCATAGCTCGTTTCACTCGAGCAACAGATACTGCTTTTGATGTCCGTAATACGGTTTCCCAGTATTTTGAATCCCCGACATAATCACTAGCATAGATGAAATTGATTTTACTAACGTCAACACCCATTGCTGCAAAACAATGCTGCATGTAGCTTCCACAGAGTTTGATTTTTTCGATATCGCCGCCCAATTTATCATTGATATATGCATGCCAATCAGCGAGAAGAACAGTGAAATGGAACCCTGCGTCAAGGAAATCTTTTATCTTATTCGTACAGATCTTCCATCCTAGATGAACAGTGCCTGAGGGTTCAAAACCAATATATCCTGTAGGCGTAGGTTTCTTTAGTACCTCATGTAATTCTTCTTCTGTTACGACCTCTAAAGCATTCTTGGTTATCGTTTTCAATTTATCCATGATTCCACCATATCAACAAATCAATTATTTTCGTTCAAGTTTTTTGATGACCCGTTCAATGATCTGGTCCGTTGCACCTAGATAATTTGCTGGGTTCACTGCATCTTCTACCTCTTTTTTTGAGAGGATGGGATTCTTTTTCGTTTTTTCAATGAACATATCTTTCAATGGTTTTTTTTGGGATGCTGCTTCAAGGGATATAGACCGCATCAGCTCATGAGCCTCCCCTCGTCCCATCCCTTTGCCTACAAGTGAGGTCATGAGGGATTCAGCCATGGGAAGACCTAACGAATGTTCCATGTTCTGTTTCATCCGCTCTGGGAACACCTTGAGATTTGTAAACACTTCAGTTGTTTTATAAATGATATAATCCGTAAGTATCAATGAATGGGGGATGAGGAACCGTTCACTTGATGAGTTACAGAGGTCTCGTTCATGCCATTGGATAGAATTTTCAAAGGCCGGGGTGAGAAACCCTCGGACAATACGGGCAAGGCCACAGACATTTTCAGATGTGATCGGATTTCGTTTATGGGGCATGGTGGATGATCCCACTTGTTTTTTTACATCAAAGGATTCAGCGACCTCGCCGATCTCATCTCTTTGGAGATTCCGTATCTCCGTTCCAAATTTCTCAATACTCGTGGCAATATTTGCTAATAGACAAAGTAACTCATTATATCTATCCCGACAGACTATCTGGGTAGCGACATCCTCATATCCAAGTTTTAATTCCTTCATCATCTCTTCTTGTAGCATAAGAGCATGTATCCCTAACGCAGCACCGGTACCAACCGCACCAGATAGTTTTCCAATAAAGATACGGCTTTTGATCTCATGGAGTCGTTCAAGATGTCTATCGACCTCCATAGCATATCCTGCCATTTTCAAACCAAAGGTAATCGGGATGGTATGTTGACCATGGGTTCTTCCAAGCATCACAGTTCCTCTATAGGTCTTTGCAAGATGGAGAAGCGCCATTTGGAGATCTTTCAAACCTCTTGAAAGATATGCTGTTGCTTTTTCGAACTGTAACGCATTTGCCGTATCAACGATATCATAACTTGTCGCACCAAGATGAACAAATTTTCCCGCATCATTATCGCAAACTTCCGCAAGAGCACGAGTGACTGCCATGATATCATGTTTTGTTTCCTGTTCGATCTCTCGAACTCGTTCAACTCGTACAATACTTGTATCAGCTTTTTTTGAGATTTCCTCCGCTGCTTCTTTTGGGATATTCCCAATACTTGCATGTGCTCGGGCAAGTGCAGCTTCCACATCAAGAAGGAATTGAAGTCTTTGCTGTTCACCAAAGAGCGCTTTCACTTCATCTCGCCCATATCGATAATCAAGTGGGCATACAGGATCCATATTCATTGCAGTCTAGAATACAGTTATGATTAATGTTCTTTTCCAATAGTCCTTTTAATACGGTGATATTTGTTTTTCGGATAACCTTTAAGAAAGCATCATTTATGTTCTTTAATTGAGGTTTTCCTATGTTAGATTTTGATTACAATGTTCCCACAAGGATTCATTTTGGAAGACATGCAATGGAGAAATTTGAGAGTGAATTACAAACTGTGCATGGAACAGTTCTTCTCATCTATGGGGGAGGGAGCATCAAAAGAACAGGGTTATATGAAAAGATCGTCCGTATCCTTGATGACAAGAATATCGCATATAAAGAACTTAAGGATATTCAACCGAATCCACGGATATCAAGTGTTCGAAAAGGAATAGCGCTCTGTCAGGACTACGATGTTTCGTTTCTTCTAGCGGTAGGTGGTGGAAGTGTCATTGATTGTGCAAAAGCGATTGCTGCAGGATATTATTACGAAGGTGATGTCTGGGACCTGTTCATGGGTAAGGAACAAGCGATTAAAAAAGCTCTACCAATTGGAACAATATTGACAATAACTGCTACAGGATCCGAAATGAATGGTAATGCGGTGATTACTAATGAGCAGACCCAGGATAAACTTGCTATTCATACTGATCTACTGAGACCAAGGTTCTCGATTATTGACCCAACCTTGACATATACTGTATCAAAACATCAAACAGCAGCAGGGATCGTGGATATCTTCAGTCATATTCTAGAACAATACTTTAGTCATACCACTGGAACTATGGTACAGGATAGACTTGCAGAGGCATTGCTTACATGCTGTATACACTATGGTCCCATTGCATTAGAGTATCCGAAGGATTATGAAGCTAGATCAAATCTTATGTGGACAAGTTCTCTAGCGTTGAATGGTCTTTTAGGGTGTGGGAAACAAACCGATTGGGCCACTCACGGTATTGAACATGCGGTGAGTGCCGTCTATGATATCACCCACGCGGTGGGGCTGGCTATTCTCACACCTGTATGGATGGAATATGTGTTATCTGATGAAACGATGACTCAGATGGCTACCTATGCAAAGAACGTTTGGGGTGTTGGGTCCCATGATCCCAACGTTGCTGCTAGAGAAGGAATTAAGAAAACAAAACAATACTTTATTGAGCTAGGTATGCCAACACGACTATCTGAGGTTGGTGTAGCATATGACTCATTGAAGATGATTGCTAAAAAAACAACACTTTTCGGTGGTCTTGGGCACTTCAAAAAACTATCAGAGAAAGATGTCTTACAGATCCTAGAACAGGCATACTAAGGATAGTAACTAAAAAGTTTTCAAATGCCCCGGATCTAAAAAATATACCTATAAACAGTATCGCAGCTAGATGACTAAAAACTATTTATTCTATCATTTCAAATATGATTTCGTTAAGTTGTCAAGGCAAGATGCTTCTTTACACAATCAACAAGCTTCAGACACCGATAGGTCTGTTTTATATCATGGACCCTGATGATATCAGCGCCAAACGTTGAGGCTAGGCATGCTGCAGCAAGACTGCCTTCCAATCGATCATCTGGTGCAAGAGGCTCTTTTTCGCCACATACATTGCCAATGAATGTCTTTCGGGAGGCACCAACAAGCACAGGATATCCTAATTTTTTTAACTCATGTAAACGACTGAGGATCTCACAATTGTCTTCTACTCCTCTACCAGTCCTTTTACCAAAACCAATACCGGGATCAACGATGATATGTTCCTTCTTTATATCGTTGAATACTGCAAACTCTGTACGTTCCTTTAAGAACACAATAATATCCCGTATGAGATCATCATACGTAGGGTCAAGTTGCATTGTTCGAGGACTGCCTTTCATATGCATTAGGCAGACAGAGACCTCATGGTCTGATATCACATTTGCCATAAGCCGGTCTCCTTGTAAAGAAGTGATGTCATTGACAAGACATACACCTGCATCTATTGCCTTTTCTGCAACCTTGGATTTATAGGTATCGATGGATATGGGGATGGATAGTTCGCTAGAGAGTTGTTCAATGACAGGCAACACTCGTTTGAGTTCTTCAGAATCGCTTATCTTTGATGCCCCAGGGCGGGTTGATTCCCCACCGATATCGATGATATCTGCACCGTCCTTCACCATTTGTTTTACATGATCTATTGCTTTGTCGGTTGAATGAAACAATCCTCCATCAGAGAATGAATCCGGTGTTACATTCAGGATGCCCATGATCAACGTTTTTTGTGATATATCAAATGTCTTCTTACCGATCTTTATGGTTCTCATACTATCTCTTCGATGAAATGATCCAACTCATTTGCTATGGTCTGTATTCGAGGATAATGACGTCTTAACTTCACAGTGAGATCTTTTAACTGTTGCATGGTCCCACTGATGAGTATCGACGCCTTTTCTTTGTGTAATTCGAAGGTCTCTTTAGGCACTGCGACCTCTCCACCGATGGATAACATGTCCTGTTTTATGATTACGGCATCTTGTAACACGATATCATCAAGCTTGATTACTTTTAATACCATCTTTGGCGCCATGATATGTATACTCTTTGGATCGCTCCCTATGTCCTGAACAGCTTTTTTTGCTTCATCTAGAGTGGTGATAGGTATCATTGTTGGATTGTACATGATTCTCTCAAGCTATTGTTAAACAATTCTTCCTATTTCAACTCTATGCATACTGTTGTCTAATGATTCTTCGAGCTTCACCAACAGTATACAAAGACCCGGTGATTAGGATTATATCATCGTTTGTAGCTATATTCACTGCTTGTTGTACTGCCTCAGAAACGGTCTTGGTAAGCGTAATGGGAATATCATTAGAAATCTGGGTGATATGGTTTTTGATTACTTCGGGTTCCATAGCTCTAGCAATATTAGGCTTTGTCACAATGATATGATCTGCAATAGTGAGAAGTGAAGCTATGATATCGTCTACTGCTTTGTCGGCCATTACTCCAAAGACAACGATGATATTTCTCTTTGGAAATACGTGTTGCATTGTTGTAGAAAGCATCTTCATTGCAGAGGGATTATGTGCTCCGTCAAGGATGATAAAAGGCGAATGGGAAACGAGTTCCATTCTTCCAGGATTCATCATTTCAAACATACCTTTTTCAATACTATCGTCAGAGAGAAAAACACCTCGTGATTGAAGGACTTCAAGGGTACGTAATGCAACAGATACATTCTCTCTTTGATATACTCCAAGATTCTGTATCTTGACCGTATGATCCTTATACAATCCTTTATACTTTATTACCTGACCCTGGTCGTTAAAAGTACAAGATGATGTTAATGAAGGATCAAGGACTGAGAGCGGGGCTTGATGATTTTTTGCCTCTTGTTGTATTACCGTTAATGCGTCTTCTTCTGCTGCGGTTACTACGGGTACTTTTTGTTTAATGATACCTGCTTTTTCAAAAGCAATTTTTTCGATTGACTCACCGAGGACCTGTGTATGGTCTAGGGCCACGTTAGTAATAACTGATATGAGAGGGGTTATGATGTTTGTTGCATCATATCTGCCACCTAAACCAACTTCGATGACTGCATAATCCACCTGTTTTTCTGCAAACCATAGAAACATCATAGCAGTGGTGATCTCAAAATACGTAGGGTTTATCCCTTGTTCTAGTAGTGTGTCAACGCTGTGTTTCACCTGAGAGGCAATAGACGCAAACTCAGTTTCAGATATTAATATGTTATTCACCGAGAAACGTTCTAAGATCGTCTCAAGATGAGGTGATACATATAAACCAACTTGATATCCTTCAGAACTAAGGGCTGATGCAATATATCGGCAGACCGAACCTTTTCCATTTGTCCCTGCGACATGGATGCTTTGAAAGGTCTGTTCCGGATGCCCAAATGATCCCATAAGATGTTGAATTCTCTCTAATCCAAGGTTCATACCATATTGTTGGAACCCATCTAGCCAATGTATTGCTTCATTATACTTCATCATGAGTATCTAATATCCCTCAGCATACAAGACCTCAGGTATCAACTTATACATATCAGCCCATGAATCCCCTGGTTTTATCTGTACACATCGTCCTTTTATAGTCAAACGATGCTGTGCAAAAAGCTGTATTGATCTTGGAAGTATCTGATGTTCAACTTGTAGGATACGCTTCGCGAGGCTCTCCTGGTCATCATCAGGGAGTATCTTTACAGCGGCCTGTAGAATGATAGGTCCATGATCCATTTCCTCATCCATGAAATGCGTGGTGCAACCAGTGATCTTCACACCATAGAGCAGTGCATCATGTTGCCCGTTTGTACCTTTAAACGAAGGTAATAAAGCGGGATGGATGTTGATGAGCCGACCATACCATTCTTTCACGAACCCTTTTGATAGGATGCGCATATATCCGGCGCCAACAACAAGGTCCACGTTATGGTTTTTTAGGATCCTTGTGATCTCTGTGTCAATGTCCTCTCTTTTTTTTTCTTTCTGTTCCACGATCTCAAAAGGAATTAAATGTTTTTTAGCTCGTTCCAACGCATATGCTTGAGGGTTATCACTAATGACGACAGCGACCTTTGCATCGATCATCTTTCTTTCTGATGCATCAATGATACTTTGCAGATCGGTCCCATTCCCTGATGCCAAGACTCCGACATGTATCATGTTTCCATCTCTCTGAAATTCTATTAATGTTTATTGCAAACTTATCCTTACTAATCACTTGAAACATATGAATGTTCATATGGTTTTTGCTCTGTTCAGGTTCCTTGAAGGAAGATGTCTTTGATCAAAGGAGTTGGAGCCAGAGTTTTAAATCCGCAGGGGTTGAAATGGGTTCTATACGCAGGGTATCCCTGACTTTCAATGTTCTTTAGTACTGTATTAAGGGGTGGTGGTGAACATTTAAGTTGAGAGGATATATCATCGGTTGTATAGAAGAATGCAGGAGCGTTAGCTTCCTCCTCGAACAGTTCTAGTAATTTGAGAATGGACTTTTTCGTTCCAAGCGTCTTTGAGAACACATGGGTACGTATCTCTTTAAGAGTATGCTCATCGTGAAGTTTCCCCATCCATAACGGACCAATTGTCCTATTCTCTTTCTCTACGTAAGAGTGTATCTTTTTCGAGGGGATTTGTTCGTAACACTGTATGCTCTTGTTTGCAGTGTTGATATTGTTATGTATCTGAATATAGACTCTCATATAATGATCTGTCGTATATGAGAGAAGAGGTGATATCCCTTTGTCATGTTTTGCAGCTTCTTTACAGAGAAAACCAAGAAGGATTCTCAGACCTATCTCATGCATACAAGTTCCATGTAATGGTGTTGCAGCATATCTCCTAAGACATACTAGTGGGTATGTTCCGCATAGTGCAGCGGTATCGGTAGCAGTACAAGCAATCACGCCCTGATGTTTGCATCCACGTATCGCGGAATCGATGTAACTTGCAGGTGAACCAAAGGGATCGATATCAATGTAATCATAATGATTTGTTGCTAGAAGCGTGTGGATATTCTGATGGTTTGCATATCCGTTCGATATATTTCGTATGTTACTTTGGATCAATTGAAATGCATCCTGTGACCAATCATTGATGGTGACCTCAAAATCTCCTAATAGTTCATGGAGGAATCGTACCCCACGGATACCCGATGCTGCAAGACCATCGAGAAGATGTACATGTTTTTTTTTCTTGATAAGAAACCACTGGGCAACAGCTATTGAAAGATCCCTATTAAGTTCCATAGCGGGATTGTAAAAAGGAAGCCTATTTCTTACACCAGGTCCTTTCTTGCTTATCTGTTGATCATAAACAAAAATGGTTGTGATCCCTTCTCTTATCTGGGATATCACGTCTTTTGTCATAGGTTCAATATAACGGTGGAAGTTTTTCCTTCATTATCTTTTCGATCTTGTATGGTAAGAGGTTTCTGTTGACCGGGGTCACCTCAAGGATGCGGATGTCATCTCTTCGACGTACGTCTTGAAGGAGCGGTGTTCGTGATTTCTTGTGAAGAGTGACCATGATGGGTTTGTCACTATCAAGCGCTGAGATGACGGTCTCACAGAATCTCTCTGATAGCATCTCCATTTTTCCAATTTCATCGATGATGACAATATGAACGTTAGCATTGGTCACCGCTTTCTCGATAGCAGGAATACCGATTACGTCTAAGGCTGTGATGTCAACGCCATATTTACCGACTTTTTCTTTATCTTCAAAGTCGATATGAGCAAAGATTTGTTCCTCTTTTGTCTGCCAGTCGACAACTTTAAAACCAACTCGTTTGGTATCTTCGATTATAGGTTCAGTGACCATACCATCGATAAGATACCCTGCTTCTTCGAGGAAACCGATGATTTTTTTAAGGGTTTCCGTTTTTCCGACTCCAGGCATACCGGTTATGCCAATTTTTGGTATATCATCCATAGATAAATACTGTAATGCATTTGTTGTTTAGAAATGTTTTTATTAGCTGTTTATCCTTTTTTGCTCCATCGCCCGTTGTTTCTTATGTTGTATAAAAGGACCGATGAGAATGTAGAAGAAAAGACACAACAGAAGAATCATTGGTCCAATCGTGTAAAAGAGATCCCACAAAATAATACTAATTAGGATGAGGCAAGCGGTAAGGGCATTGATCTTTCCTGTTGGTTTTGGATAGGGGAGGGGCAGTACCATTAGAAGTGAGATAAGGATCATGAGGGGGATGATGAATAAGACGGATGCATAGAAAACTCCTATGATGAGAATAGTCAGTGTTGCAGCTGATGCGGGTAGCCCAAGGAATGTCTCTTTATGTTTCAAAGGGTGAAATGCTGCAAGTCTAATGATCCCACAGATGAGATAGAGTATAATGACAAAGACAAGTAGTAACTGTAAGAAAGGTTTCTCTAAGAAAGATTGTTGAAATAGTACAAGCGTGATGAGTGCTGGTGCAATCACCATTGAGCTCATATCAGCCATCGCTTCGATATATTCTCCAAGTGGCCCTATCCCTTTTTTTCGAGCGATGATCCCATCAAGACCATCAGCTAGGAGAGCAAGAAAGATGAAGGTGACAGCAAGTCGGATCTGTAGTTCATTGCTTAATCCACTGTTAAGGATGAGGATAAGGACTGCAAGAAAACCGAACAGTGCGTTAAGGATACTAATGATATCTGCGAGATGTATGAGTCTAATCATGGATTGTGACAATGGTATCATCTCCTGCTTTCACCATTTGATTAGGTTTAATAGTAATAGAATTCATCATTGATTCAGGGAGTACTATATCAACTCTTGAACCTAGTCGTATGATGCCGATCTTATCTCCTTTCTTTAACTGGTCTCCTTTTTTTACATATGGGATGATACGTCGTGCAAGGGTCCCAGCGATCTGGATGATCTTTAGCAATCCAACTGTTGTTTCAAGAATGATAATTACTCGTTCGTTTCTCTCCGATTCCTTTGTGAATGCTGGTAGATGGGAACCTTTCTTATGGGTTATGCTTCTAATGGTTCCATCAAAGGGGCATCTATTCACATGTACATTATACACGTTCATAAATGTCGAGATGACCACACTTGAACCACAATCATCGTCCTGCTTATAGTGGATACTTCGTATGCGTCCATCAGCAACAGCAACGATACCTTCGCCGATCGTTCGCGAAGGATCTCTGAAAAAAATGAGAAAAAAAATGAACAAGAGAAAAAGTAACAAGGTTAGGAGAAGAAAGATACTTTGGATGAAGGTTTCAGTACGTAGGATACAAATAAAAGAGAGTATGGTACCAATGGCTGGAGCTATGAGCCAGGATAATGATCCTTTTGCCAGTCTCATGGTTTTTTTCCCCGCCCCAACTCTTTGATCCATTTCTCGATCGGTCCGACCTTCTTTGGAAGGTCTGTGAGGGCAAGGATATGATCGAAGACCTCTGGAACCACCCGTATCACGATAAAGAGGAGGATGACAAGAGCGATAAGACTGCCACCTTTCCCTATGTAATTATGTGCTATACTGAAGAACCCTTGGCCGTAGATACCCACTAGATAGGTTATCAACGCGTTTCGCACGAGATTAAGAAAATAGACAGGGATGACGGTGATAAGAAGCCCTGTTATCTTTCTTTTCCATGGTACAGTAGGGAGTGGAAGTATCATTCCGATGAATATCACCATGGATTGTACCGCAGTACAGGCAAAGATGATACGGATGTGAGCGAGTTTATAGGAGAGAAAAGGACCATTGAGTACAACGTTCTCACCCGTTGCTATTGAAAGGAGTATAGCACTTTGTGCTGCGACCACCTCGATAAGCCATGAGGCAAGAAAGGTCAATTCGAAAAGGAAGTAGATAAGTCCTGCAATCGAGGAGGCACCAGTGATCCATTGGAGGCTGCTATTGCTTTTCTTATTCTTTAGACTGAGCCAGTCATGATACGCTAGATAGAACAATACATAGATTCCTATGATGCAGAGAAATGCGTTCACTATATCTTGTTCTTCGCCCCAATATAATGTGTTTGGTTGTGTCGCCCAATATGCTGAGAAGACGATCCATCCAATGATACGAAGCCATGTGTTCCTTTTATGGTTACCAGGGAGAAATGATCCAAGACATAAAAAGATGAGACCGCTAAAGAGTGGGATAAATAGTATCTGTTGGATGCTTTCTTGGAGCGGATATTGAAAAACAAAAATCCCTAGGATGATGTATAGTGTAGGGAGTAATATGAAAAGGGATGCACACTGCATCTCCTTTTTACTTTGTCTATCATTCACTGTACCATCAACCTATCAATTTAACTGATGAAGGGATAAACGTTCTATCACTGTCTTTTTTCATTAGGTCTCTTGTTCTATATAAGCCCAAGCATGTTTGCAATGGATTGCATTCCAAACTGTGTCATGATGGTCTGATCCCACATCAGACAAATGAGACCAACAAGACCAAGAAGTGTCAGAGGGACCCAGTAGGTATAGACGATTTGATCTATCTTTAAACGAGCTATGGAGACACGGATCAATGTAACTGAGAAGAGGATGACACAGAATAATTTTGCAAGGAAGAACAAGATATCTATGATGATTGCCGTGTAGGATTCAAGACCAAGAAGTGGTGAGAGATTATAGGGAAAGAACAAGGCTACGATTAGTGTACCCATAACTAAGGTTTTTACTCCATCGGTGAGGTAGAACATAGCAAGGTTCCGACCAGAGTATTCTACAAGTAACCCACCTGCGATCTCTGTTTCCGCTTCAGGGGAATCAAATGGTATCTTTGATAATTCTGCAGGTGTGACGATGACCAGTGTAAGAAGTAAGATGACGAGGCCAATGAAACCAAGGGGTCCAACAATCCCCCATAAGGGTGTTGCAGTGATTGTTGAAAGTGAGAAAACATGTGTTGTTCCTTGCACAAGGCTAAGTCGCCATGAAAGACTTATGATGATGATAGCTAGGGGAAATTCATAGGCGATCATCGTAGCCATCTCTCGCTGAGCGCCAATGGTTGCATATGGTGAGCCTGATGCGAATCCACCAACAACCATGGCAAGGGACGGAATCATTAACAGATAAAGGATGAGAATGAGATCGCCTTTGGCTACTATGATGCCATCTAGTAACGCAGGGAAACCACCAATGGGTAGATATAAGAGGATAGTTATCGTTGCGACAAGACCTGTGATAGGGGCAAGGTTAAATACCCAGGTTATGGCATTCTCAGGGATGACATTTTCTTTAACGAATAATTTTCGTACGTCTAAGAAGGGTTGTCGTAGTGGTGGACCAATCCGTCCTTGCATATGGGCTGCTATTTTCCTATCAATACCTTTATAGAGCAGACCAACAACGATGCCAACGACCGCTAGTGCCATTGCTCCAATAATGATTGTTATCCCTGTTTGTGCTATTTCCATGAAATTCATATTATATCAACCCCACACAAAGTAAGAGAATACCCATGACGACGACAAACCAAAGCACATAATCACTGACATTTCCCGTATGCATTTTCTTAAGACCATCTATTACCCATTTCATGGATTCGGTCCAACCCCAATAGAGGTTACTAGCCTTTACATGCATCTGTGTCTTTTCATATTCTTGATTTCCTGAAAGAAATGCTTTAGTCTGCCCTGTGCCTTTTTTATAGTTCTTATTACCGAATCCTCTAATGATTACTACTATGAGAAAGATGACGACGAAAGCTACTATCCATACGATAGGATTCCAGAATCCGTTACCAGTATCAAAGGTTTGTAGAAACATATCTAACATCTGTATCATCCTCCAATTAACCATCGCATATAGCCTGCATTGTCAATGAGAGCATTGGCTGCAGGATCTACTATAGTGTTTACGATCAGATCAGGAAACAAGCCAAAGATGATGATGAATGCTGCGATGAACCCCATTGCTAGAAGCATACTTCGGGGTACCTCTTTTACTGTATCAAACTGAGGGAGTTTTGGTCCAAGGAATGCTGCATGAAATACCTTTATAAAGATGGCAAGGAGCATGATACTTGAAAGGATTGCGATGATGGAGAGAATAGGATTCAGCTGATATGTGGATTCATAGATCAATAGTTTTGAAGCAAATCCATTCATAGGAGGAATACCTGAGATGGCTAGAAGACCTATGATAAAGAAAATGGTGGTGTATTTCATGTTTCTTGCAAGTCCTCCAAGACGATTCAGGGATGTTTCCTTTGTTGCATAATATACTGCACCGGCGACCATGAACAACAGCCCAACATCCAATGCATCGTTGAACACATGGAATAATCCTCCCTTTAACGCTTCAAAGGCAAAGGGTGCTTGGGCTAGGGTTATATCTGGGTTTGCAAGAATTGTTAAACAGGTTCCAACTCCAAGGAACATGTATCCTAGTTCTGCTATGGCACCATATGCGATGAGACGTTTGAAATCAATTTGGATCAACGCCATGATCACGCCCACAAGCATGGTGAGAAGACCAAGGATGACAAGGGCCCATCCCATGGAGATGGTTGGTAATGTGATGACATTACCGTAAAGGGTGAACAACACTCGGAAGACGCCATATAACCCAGCTTGTGTAGTACCAATCAGGATAAGTGATACGGAGGCAGGTGCCCTGCTATAAGCGTCAGGAAGCCACATATGCATAGGGACGATACCTCCTTTCATTGCAAGAGCGGCTATGAGAAGCACTAAAGCTATCTTATCAACGAAAGAGAACGTGATGCTATCTGCAAGTTTTGCGATATTTAAAGCATCATATTGTCCGTAGAGCAATGCGATAGCCATGAGGACAAATAATGCACCTATTGTACTGACGACGATATATTTGAAACCTGCTTCAACTGATTTTACCTTGTTGATATAGAATGCGATGAGAGCGCAGCTAGCAATTGAGGTTATCTCCAGGAACACAAAGAAGTTGAACATATCCCCAGTAAGGACCATACCTAGCATACCAACGGTGAGCAAGAGAAGTAATGAATAATATTTGTCCAGACCGGTGTTCTTCTCCATATATGCCCAGGAATATAATGCAGCAGAAAAGGAAAGCACTATAGCGATCATTGCCATAAATATACTGAGCGCATCGATTTCAAAGAGTATCCTTATAACGGTCTCTTTTCCCACATAGGGGTCTAAAGATCCAAAGACATAGGTGATAGGGCCGGAAGCAAAAATTTGTTGGGCGAGAAGGATCACAAGGATCCCCGTGAACCCAAGGATACCAATCACAAAGATATTTCGTAGTTTATCATTTACTCTTCCTATGAGTGGGGTGAGAAACGCACCAAGGAGAGGTATTGCAACAAGGAGGGCGGGAGCATGTGATAGAAGTTGGTCCAAGAAATTCATTGATCATCACCTCCCATCTTTCGAACATCAAGAGTTCCATGGTGTCGATAGAGATGGATCACTAATGAGAGCATGAGTGCGGTAACGGCTACACCAATGACGATGCTTGTTAGTGTTAATGCTTGGGGTACAGGAAAGGCCATGACGCCCCCTGGTGAACTTGTCCAGATAGGTGCGGTACTTCCTTCTCGGTAGCCAAGAGTTATAAGAAAGAGGTTCACTCCGCTTTGGATTATGGTGATTCCTATGATTATCTTGATAAGGTTCTTTTTGAATATTACTGCAGATAATCCAATGATGATAAGTCCGACCACTGCTAGATATGGTATGTTAGCTATCATGCGCTCTCCTCCTTTTTGGAAATTGCTAAAGCCATGATAAACACAATACCAAACAGACCAGCGATGACTTTTAAGCCAACTGCAAAGTTCATAAGTGGGAGGGTCCCACCTGTGTTGATGTCTGCTGCTCCTGCGAGGGGGATTCCTCCGAATAGTAGATCTGTGCCAACAATAAAGTTACTGAAGAACACACCACCAAAGAGTATGCCAAAGAATGCAACGGTGATGAAACCGATTGCTCCCACACTTTCTAATAAGGATAGGTCATGTTCTTTTATCTTTGTCGCGGCCCATTTTGATCCATAGGCAACAAGGATGAGCGCTAAACCACTTGCTACCACTGCGCCACCTTGAAATCCTCCTCCGGGTGTGAGATGTCCATGGGCAATAACATAGAGGCCATAGATGACGATGAAAGGAAAGCTGATACCTGCAATTGTTTTCACTATCTTAGTCATCCCATTCATTTTTTCAGCCTCCTAAAGATCATAATGACCCCTGCAACAGCAGTGAATAACACGGTAGCTTCTCCGAGGGTATCGAATCCTCTATAGTCAAATACGACAGAGGTCACTCCGTTGTTAGCTCCTGTCTCTTCCACCGTGTTATCGATGATATACTGGTCCATCGCTGATGCGTTAGGACTGCCAAAGGGGTGAATAAGTAGCATACTGAACATAAGGAACACTGTAATGATAGTAAGAAAAGCAACGGCTGCATAATCTCGTTTCGTTAGCATCTTTTTACACCTCCTCCTCCATTCTCTTTGTTCCTTTGATGGCGAGAATAAGGATGGCGGTTGTAAGACATGCTCCGACACCAGCTTCTGCAATGGCGACATCGGGAGCTTGAAGGATATAGAATTCCAATGAGAGCAAGAGGCTCATTGCTGCTACGGCAACAGCGGATGCGAGCAGATCCTTTAACAATATTGCAATACCAGCGCTAATGATTATTAGAATGGGAAGGATGATATGGATGGCTTCTAAGATCATGTATGGTCCTCCGTTTCTTTTTTCTCAGTCTTTTTTTGTTTTTTTCCTTTTATCTGCAATTCATCGATAACGGCGTTTTCTGGCATCACGCCACTTCTATGTGCTGCTCTTGCAATGGCATGAGCACCCGTGGGGTTTGTTAGAAGGATGGCGATAAGAGCTACTGCGCTATGAATGGTGAGAACAGAACCGTTCACATCACCTAGATACCATGTTTTTAATCCAATTAGGATGACGGATCCAATGATGAATATCGAACCAAATGTTGTACATTTCGTTCCGGCATGGAGTCTAGTGTAGACATCAGGGAATCGTAGGAGTCCAATACCTGCTAAAAGGTTAAAAAACACGCCGATTGCTAGTAACAGATAGATAATGCTGGTAAGTATCATATCTAACATTAGAAGTCTCCTCCTTGAAGATATCTTGCGATGAAAAGTGTTGAAACAAAGGAGAGTAATGCATAGACGATGGCAACATCGATGTAGATGACCGTTTGATATGCTGCTCCAAAGATGACCATACTAACGATAACGATAGTGTTGATGGTATCAAATCCCACCACACGATCTGGTGCCGTTGGTCCTTTAACGATTCGTATCATCGCCATTGCAACACAGAGAAAGAGTGCTAATAAGACAATGAAATACTCTGTAGATAATTCGATCATTCAGCTATCCTCCTTATCCATTTTGGGAAGTTGCCACATATATATTTACAATCAACAGGTTTTTTCTTTAAAGCGTCCTCATCAACATTGATCCAATGGATGTAGAGTTCATTGGTCGTCTCATCGATGTCAACGCTGAGTGTGCCAGGCGTCAATGTGATGGAATTAGCAAGCATAGTGATCCCAAGATCTGTTTTTAGATCTGGTTTGATCTTTACGATCCCTGGTTTGATCTTACCTGTGATAACCCGATAGGCGACGTCGATATTTGCTTTTGCTAACGATACAAAAAAAGGCCCGATGAGATACCCTATGAAGTATATCCAACGCATAGGGTTGGCCATGCGCATGTTGTTTTTAACAAATAAGCCATGGGTAATAAATCCGGTGATCAATGATAAAATGAGTCCAATAAGGATCTCTTCAATGCTCCATAGACCTAGGAAAGATCCACTGCCGGTTGTCAATAAAAGGTAAGTGATGAAGCAGATAATGGTGGTTATGATGAATGAGATCATAGTCTTTTTCCCCTTTTCACGTCCTTGATTGTTTGGTCATGGTAATTTACTTAGTTTTTAAAAGCTTATGGTTTAAATCAATGAATATATCATTTGTTTTTCTGTGCTTGGTCTCGGTGATTTGACCATATCTGCAAACATTTAATATGAAACTAAGTGTTTCCTGATGAGAGTGTGATCGGAATGGAGGTAAAACTTCTTGGTGTAACACCAAATCCTGAAAGAATGCCTGCCCTTGCTGCTAAACTAACTCATAGCTCTGCGTCTGTTGATGAGCTTGAGAAAAGTAGTGAAAAAGAGCTTTCTTCGATTCTAGGACATGTGATGAACCTAGGTCATACAAGTGTCATCGAACATACATGCTTTACTTTTGGGATAAGTGATGTGAGCCGTTCTCTTACCCATCAGCTTGTTCGCCATCGGATTGCAAGTTATGCTCAACAAAGTCAACGATATGTGAACCTGAAGGAACCGGTATTTGTTACACCTCCATCCATTGCTAAAGATGCAAGTATGAAACAAGCATATGAAGAGACGATGAAAGGTATCTGGGATCAGTACAATAGACTGCTCTCATTGGGGATACCTGCAGAGGATGCTCGGTATGTTCTTCCTAATGCAGCTTGTACGAATATTATTGTGACAATGAATGCGAGAAGTCTTCTAAATTTTTTTGAACTTCGTTGTTGTCTTCATGCGCAATGGGAGATACGCACCCTAGCAAATAAGATGCTTCAACTTGTAAAAAAAGAGGCTCCAACGATCTTTTCCAAAGCAGGTCCCTCTTGTAAGACCAAAGGGTTTTGTCCAGAGAACAATCCGAGTTGTAAATGGTATCCAAAGTGAATATGTATGAATCGACCAAGGATCATTATAAACTGTGCGATGTCAGCGGATGGAAAGATTGCTCTACCGAATAGAAAGCAGCTTCGTATTTCATCAGATGAAGATATGGGGCGTGTCTTTCGTCTTCGTAATCAATGTGATGGGATCCTTGTTGGTATCGGCGCGGTTCTCTCTGATGATCCAAAATTGACCGTTAAAGAGAGTTATGTAGAACACCCACGACATCCTGTTCGAATTGTTTTAGATACGCATGCTCGAACACCGAAAGATGCATTAGTAGTCAATGACACTGCTCAGACACTCATTTTTATTGGTGATGATGAAGGGTTTTCGTATACGTTTCCAAAGAATGTAGAAGTAATCCGATCGAGAATAAATAGGACTGGGCATATCGCCCTTCCATTCTTATTGGAAGAATTGTATACGCGAGGTATTAGGTCGCTTCTTGTTGAAGGTGGAGGCTCTGTTATTTGGAGTTTTCTTTCTCAGCGACTAGTCGATGAGCTCTATGTATATGTCGGATCATTGATCATTGGTGGTGTTTCTGCTCCAACGATGGCTGATGGTTCTGGTGTGTCCATTGAAGAAGATATCGTTCGTTTACTCTTGATAGATACTCAAAGGATCGGTGAAGGTATATTGCTTCATTATCGATTGAATACGATATGATAAGGATGGATTGATTGGTTAATGCAAATTAGATTCTTCTGCGATCAAATGCTTGGGAATCTAGCGAAATGGCTTCGATTCCTAGGTTTTGACACATTGTATGCGTTAGGGGATATGATGGATGATGAATTGATGAGGGTTTGTAAAGCAGAAGATCGTATTCTTATCACAAGGGATAAGGAACTAGTGGTTCGTTGTAAAAAACAGTTGATCGCTGTGGTCCAAATAGGATGTGATGGTGTCACAGATCAAATTCTTCAAACGATACAAGAGACAAAGGCATCTATTGATCGAGGTCATTTTCTTTCTCGATGTTCCCAATGTAACTGTCTTTTAGAAAGAATTGAAAAAAAGACTATTGAAGAAATAGTTCCTAAAAGAGTGTTTGATTCACATGATGACTTTCTCTACTGCTCTTCATGCAAACGTGTGTACTGGATGGGAACACATACTGATAGTATCATAGAAAAACTTCTTAGTTTGCAGTCATCGATAACAGATTAAGATCATATGAACATGCGTACCATCTGGGCATGAGGTATACCTTTTACTCGTATGATGCAATCTGGGTCAACAAGACCCATTTTAACCGCGCATTGGACTGCTTGTTCCCCTACAAGATTTGCAATTGTTGCAATCTCTAGATATTCTTGTAATGCTTTCAGGGTTATTCGTTTTCCCTCATAGAAACGACGACAGACATCAAGAAGGAATTTCCCTTCAGAAAATTTTTTCCCTAATAGTTCTTCATCGCATGCGCCGATAAGAACGTCTCTTCCTTGGTTGTATACTTTGATGCTGATCATGGTTGGCGGCATCCTTTCTCTAGTTATGTTAGCGTTTTTTTTTCGATGTTTATATTGTTTTCGACAAAACCGTTGAAAACATGGTATTCACATTCCATATTTTTCAGTTCTTTTTTAACATTGTCAAATAATAGACAAAAACCCAATATTTATGAAAAAATATAAATATAAAAAGTTTTTTTTCATGCTTTTCTCCTAACTTCTCCAAAAACCATAACACTAAAAACCACTTGTTCGATACAACATATTGTATCGTGCATACGGATCCTCTTTTTGGGTGAGATGGATGGATTGGGTGAATGCAGACCATTATTAATCTCTTCTCGGCGCATGGAACGTTCGTTCAACCAGATGCTTTAGATTATATCTTGTCAAAGGATGATCCCTATGGGTATTGTAAGCATATTATGGATGCGCTTACAGAGATGCCACTTATTATTACAATAGATTTTTTAAAGAATATTGACCCGGCCTCGGTGGATCAAGTTCCATTAACTAAAGTATCTCCTAATGAAAAGAATCTTCAAAAGAAGATGCTTTCAAAACTTCTCTCAAACCAAATACTTCGGCAGGAGGAAGAGGATGAAACAGATGAAGATATCGATGAAGTTCAAAGTGAGACGACCCCTGAAACACACAAAGGGTTGTCGTCTCTTCCACCAATCTCCTCACCAGTGACATGGAGACCATTTTCAAAGGACTATGATTCCAATATCCGCATCATTAAGGATATCACCGGAAAAAGTACCTGTGAAGGAACCACTGATGATTTTACTAAACTATTCGCAAATAGATTCGATGTCCTTAGGGAACAATTAAGGAAACAACGGAGGGAACTAGCAAATGTTTTACCTATATCTAGAATGCGGAAAAGCGGTCTAAAGGATATTCAGCTTGTAGGTATCGTTAATGAAATTCGCACCACTCAAAATGGGAATCGTCTCGTTGAACTTGAGGATGACACGGGAATGGTTGCTGCAATTATACTTCAAAGTAATCGTGATGTCTTCCAAACAGCGCAGACCATTGTCACTGATGAGATCATTGGTATCACTGGCCAATTGAGCAACAATAAGGACCTTTTCTTAGTCAATAGCGTCATCTTCCCAGATATTAGCCTTCATAATAGAAAACATGCTGCAGAAGAACCTTTGTATGCTGCGTTTCTATCAGATATCCATGTTGGAAGCAAGGATTTCATGGAGAAACAATGGTATTCATTCCTACGATGGATA
Organism: Thermoplasmatota archaeon; assembly: GCA_029762575.1. Lineage (GTDB taxonomy): Archaea > Thermoplasmatota > E2 > DHVEG-1 > DHVEG-1 > EX4572-165. The sequence continues at coordinate 21,024 of JARVGL010000001.1, forward strand.
AACGGTGATTTAGGCAATAGCCGCCAAAAGGATGTGGCAGGGAAGATAAAATATCTTGTTGTTCCTGGTGATATTGTCGATGGTATAGGGATTTATCCGAATCAGGATAAAGAACTTAGCATCGTTGACCTCTATAAACAATATGAGGCACTTGCATCCTATTTCACTAGCATCCCTGATCATATATCAATTATCATCCAACCGGGGAACCATGATGCAGTTAGACCTGCAGAACCTCAACCAACCTTTGATAAAGAGATACAAAAACTATTTTCTAATAATGATGTCACCTTTGTAGCTAATCCTTCGTATTTCTCTTTGCATGGTGTTGAGATACTCTCATATCATGGGTCAAGTCTTTTAGACTATGCTACTAATATCCAACATCTTCAGTACAATGAGCCAATCGAGATTATGAAAGTGATGCTTCAGAAACATCATCTCGCACCGATGTATGGAGGATATACTCCGCTTGCACCAGAAAAAAAGGATTACATGATCATCGATCAGATACCGGATATCTTTGTTACCGGCCACGTTCATCTTGCTACTCTTGGTGAATATCGTGGTGTGACCTTGATCAATGCCTCAAGTTGGCAGGATCAAACAAGTTATCAGAAGATGCTAAACTTTATCCCTGACCCTGCAAAACTACCCATTGTAGATTTACAGTCTGGAAAGGTGACAATGATGGATTTCAATAAACAGATGTAAGTTAAAACGTTGACTGCGTTATCCCTTTTTTAATAATCGTTATATACCAATTAAGTATCTATTTTCTTTGGAGGTATCATAATGTCCCTAAAAGAAATTAAACATAAGAGTCTACCATTGGATCAAACCGTGGAAGTACGAGAGATCCTTGGAAAGAAAGTGTTGGCAAATGATGGAAAGAACCTTGGGAAGATACGATCGATCCGTATCAATCCAACAAAATTAACTATCGAGGGTATTGAGGTAGATACTGGTTTGTTCAAAGTCGATAAATATATTGGAAAGAATTACATCAAAACCCTCACAGACCAAGGAGCTATCCTTAAGATCACGCCTGTTGATGATATCATTGGACTAGAGGTATTTGATTCAACAGGGAAAAGCATCGGTGAGATCAAAAACATCAAAAAATCCAAAAAAACAAACAAGCTTCTTTCGATAACTATTTACTCCGATATCTATAAGGATGATATCACCATCGATGCATATTATATCGAGAACTGTGGAGATAGCTGTATCTTAAAGGAAAAAATCAAGGATATCGTTGATTAAAGCCAATTATCCTAGCTTATAGCGTTTGATGTATGATGAATAATAGATCTATTGAACTTATTAATTTGATACAGAATATATCACGACATCTCTATGGAAGAATATACAGTAGAATACATATCTTCCAAAAACTAGATCATATAGATCAATAGGACAAGGGAACACCATGAATCTATTTCTTGCTACCTTTGAATCTGTTGCCGTTCTACTGGGTATTGGGATCATTGGTTTTTACATAATTCGAAAAAAAGTACTACCTGCTATTGTTCTTCAATCCCTTTCCCCCCTTGCCTTAGAGATAGCGTTGCCAAGTCTTATCTTTGTCAATATCATCAATGATTTCTCGCCTCAGAGATATCCGGAATGGTGGCAGCTACCGATCTGGTGGTTGATTTTTACTATTGTAGCAGCGGTCCTAACGTTTTCATTCAAGTTTGTTTCAAAGAAAAAATCAAGAAAGGAATTTGCTCTTAGTCTCTTCTATCAGAACGGTCTCTTTTTTCCCTTGGCGATTTTAACTGGAATGTTCAATGACCCTGAGTCATATATTATTCCATTATTTTTGTTTACCTTGTTTTATCCTGCGTTCTTCTTTGGTACCTATCAGTTCTTCTTTCCAAAATCTCATAAGGATGCCTATACATTCCCAATAAAACGGATACTACATCCTGCATTCATAGCAACCATCATTTCCATTATATTGATCCTTGTTGGTGCTAGATCTCATATACCTGATTTGTTCATCTCCATTCTTACTCTACTGGGAGCAATGACTGTTCCATTGCTCATGATAATTCTAGGTGGTAACGTTTTTGTCGATACACAACTTCATCAAAAGATAGAGATTATAGAGATTTTGAAATTCGTTATTATAAAGAATTTCGTCTTTCCTCTGATTTTTCTCGTCCTCCTCATTGCACTGAAGCCATATATTACGTATACGATTGCACTTATT
>JARVGL010000001.1:23254-56246 GCA_029762575.1 Thermoplasmatota archaeon
AAGTGCTGTTCCACCTTTAACAGCGGTACCGATTGTTATAGAACGATTACAAGGTGATCGATCCTTAGCCAGCCAATTACTTGTAGGTAGTTTTCTAACATCTCTTGTATCAATACCTTTTGTGGTTTTTCTATTTGGCATATTATTTCAATAGGGGTAAATGTTCTACTTTTTGTTTTTTTACCATTTAATCATCGAAAATCGTTTCTAATAAACAAAAAATTTACGAAATATTTATAATAAAAAACCTGTTCATTTCCTTTCGTTAAGGCAATTGGTACAGAATGTAGGGTGATTCTCTTCTTTATTTGGTGATGGTCGAATGGAAAGAATATCCAAAAACTCTTTAGAGCTAAAGCAAAAGGTTTATAGTGAAAAAATTGGAAATTTCGTTAATTTTGATTTTTTCAATCTTCTTATGGAGACAAGCCCAGATTATATCTTTGTTAAGGATAGTAACTTATGTTTTATCGCGGTCAATAAGAGAGCAGCATGGGCCTTAGGTGTTTCCGATCCCATAGATGCAATAGGGAAATCAGATATTGATTTCTTCCCAGATATCGCTGATATGACTCGAGCAGCTGAACAACGGATCATTGAAACAGGTGAACCACAGATCGATGAAGACATCAATGTTCGGTTCGCTGACGGTTCGGACCATTGGGTCTCTGTTACCAAACTTCCATTGAAAGATGATGATGGGCGGGTAATGGGTATCATCGGTATTTCACGGGATATCACTGAAAGAATAAAAATTAAGAGCGCTTTACAGCAAAAATCAGATGAACTTCAAATCATTTTTGATAACAGTCCAAATTGTATGTATATAAAGGATACAGATGGACGATATCTAGCTGCTAATAAAGTAATAGCGGATCTCTATCAGACAACACCGGTTAAGATGATCGGAAAGACAGACAGTGATTTTTCTGAAAAGGTTGTGTTAAAACCAAATGAGGCCAAGTTTTTCATTGACATTGACCAAAAAGCAATACAGACAAAAGAGCCTCAGATAATTCCCTGTGAATCGTTTACTTGGAAAGATGGTACCATTCACTATTTCCACACAACAAAAATACCAATAACATACAATGATGATACTGATTGTGTCCTGGGGATATCTGTTGATATCACTACTATTAAAAGATCTGAGATAGAATTAAAACTAAGTGAATCACGATTTAAAAAATCCCAAGAGATTGGTAAAATGGGGAGCTGGGAATGGGATGTGAATAATGATACACTTTTGTGGTCTGATGAGCTGTATACTATTTTTGATGTGAATAAAGATAAGTTTGTCTTAAGTAAGGAGAATATTACTGAGCGTATTCACCCTGACGATCGAGAGAAAAATAGTAAGATGCTAAGCAGTCTTTTGAAAAAAGAAAATGTTAATCCTATTGAGTTACGTATTCTTCAAAATGATGGGTATTATAATTGGATCAGACAGGTCATCGAGGTCATCAAAGATGATTCTGGTGAGATCAAGCTCTGTAAGGGCATCATGCAAGATATTACCGAGCAAAAAAATGCTGAGGAAAAGGCGAATCAATATCAGGCCAATATAAATGCTATTCTTGAAAATACGGAAAATATGATTTGTCTACGAGATCGAAATCACCATGTCATATATTTTAATAAACCATTCTCTGAAATGATAAAAAAACTACATGGTGTTAATGCAGAAATTGGAATGAACACGCTTGATTTTCTTTCTGTGGAAAAAAGAAAATACTGGTTAGAGATATTATCACAGGTATTGGAAGGAGATAAATATCGTGGTGAATTTGAATGGGACTTTGGGGATAAGGTCTGTTATTTTGATATTTCATTTAATCCAGTGAGAGCTAATGATGAGATAATTGGTTACTCCGAGTTTTGTATTGATATCACTAAAAAAAATGAAATAGAAAGTGCTTTAAGAGAAAATGAGCAAAAATTGATGAGCCTTATCGATTCATCTACAGAATGGATTTGGCAAGTTGATATGAATGGTATCTATCAGTTTGTTAGTGGTAGTGTTCAGACCGTTATAGGATATCATCCCTCCGAGGTTATTGGTAAAACCCCTTTTGATTTTATGACTCCTGAAGAGGCAAAAAGAGTTGGCAGTATCTTTTCAGACATACTTAATAAGAAAGAAAGGATATCAAAACTTGAGGATGTCCTGCTAAAAAAGAATGGAGAACCTGTCTATTTTGAGACCGACGCAATACCATTATTTGATGATAACGGTGATCTTTTAGGGTATTTTGGTGTCTGCCGGGATATTACAAAAAGAAAGGAGTCTGAGGAGAAACTTAAGTATAGTATTGAACGATATAAAACATTGTTTGAAAATAACGTTGCTGGTGTTGGTATAGCATATGCCGATGGAACGATTATAACAGCAAATGAATCAATGTGCCGTCTTTTAGATTATTCTTATGATGAATTTCTAGATATGAATGTTACTGATCTTTACGTTCAACCAGATGAGAGAAAAAAAATATTACAACTATTGGAGAAAGACCAGGTACTTAAAGATTATAAGGTTCAACTATACGCTAAAAATAGAAAACCATTATGGGCGGATATTTCGATAAAACCCATAAATATTGAGGGGAAACAAGCTTTTATTACTACGGCTTTTGATATCACGGACATCTATACTGCTAGGGAACAACTGAAACTTGAGCAGAGTAAGCTACTTAATATCTTTAATGGAATGAGCGAGGTCATCTACATAGCGGACACAGATACCTATGAATTACTGTATATGAATGAATCTGGAAAGAAATACTGGGGAGATCGAATTGGCGAAAAATGCTATACCGTATTACAGCATCGGGATACACCTTGTCCTTTTTGTTCCACCCCTCAATTAATTGAACAGCCAGATAAAACCCATATCTGGGAATTCCAAAATGAGGTGAACAATGAATGGTATCGATGTATCGATCGCTTGATACCTTGGACAAATGGTAAGATGGTTCGATTTGAATTAGCGATAAACATTACGGATATTAAGGAAATCCAGAAAGAAATAAGCGAGAAGAACAATGAACTTCATCAACAAAACCTTGAATTAAACCAAATGAGAAATGAACTCATGCAGCTAAACGCTAACCTTGAATCCATCGTTCAAGAAAGAACTGGTGAACTGGAGAAGCTCATCAAAATGAAAGATGATTTCATCGAGCAGTTAGGCCACGATCTAAAGAACCCGCTTGGTCCCTTGATTAACCTTTTACCTTTACTTGAAAAACATAGTTCTCGAAAGGAAGATAAAGAGATATTCACCGTTCTAAAAAGAAATGTTGATTATATGAAGAACCTAGTGAAAAAAACACTGTATTTCTCTCAGTTAGGCTCTCCAAATTGTTCATTTAATCCCAAAGATGTTGATCTCCGTCAAGAAGTTGAGGATATCATTGATCTGCAAAAAGATTTCTGTACACATCAGAACATCATGATATCCAACAACATACAAAAAAACATCAATCTACCAGTTGATATACAACATTTCAAAGAACTAATCTCCAATCTATTGAACAATGCAGTGAAATATAGCCCTGACGGGGGTCAGATCCATATTGATGCAACACAAAAAGAGGATGACATACTGACCATATCCATTAAAGATACTGGGATAGGACTCTCTGATAAAGAAATAAGTCATCTCTTTGAAGAATTCTATAAGGTTGATGGGTCTCGACATGATTTCACTAGTACTGGTCTAGGGTTACCGATCTGTAAAAGGATCGTAGAAAAACATGGTGGAAGCATTTGGGTTGAAAGCCCTGGTCATGGGAAAGGAAGCACTTTTTATGTATCCTTCCCTCTCATGCAACCAATCAATGTTACTAAAGAACAATGAATATTCAAACAATGGTAGTGAGACTACTTTCATAGAAGAAGCAATACAAGAAAGAATACAAACGAAACCTTAAACAACCCACTTTCCATTACATGTTTAACCTTTTTGAGGCTATTCTATATGAATGATGGTGGGGACTCAGTTACTGTCGCAGTAAGCGATACCATGCGGAGGTATTTTCAGGATCTGCAAGATAGGATTGACCAGTGTTATCAGATCGCAGGAACCGCTAGAAAGAAGGGATTGGATCCAAGTTTTGAAGTTGAAATACCTCAAGCTCTTGACCTTGCAGCTCGAGTGGAAGAACTCGTTGGACCTGTTGATATTGCCCCAAAGATAAGAGAGGTTACAAAACAGATCGGCAACAGAGAACTTGTCTCTCTTGAGATCGCTCGATTCATATCAAATGGGAAAAACTATACGTTCAATACAACAGAACAAGCACTGGATCAAGCAATTAGAACAGGATTAGCGATACTTACAGAAGGAGTGCTTGTAGCACCATTAGAGGGAATAGCAGAGGTTAAACTCGGGTCGAACAATGATGGAAGCAACTATGTAGATCTTTATTTCGCAGGACCAATCAGAAGCGCAGGTGGGACAGGGCAAGCGATGAGCGTACTTATCGCTGATGTCGTCCGAAGGGAATTACAAATTGATTCCTATAAACCAACAGATAAAGAGATTGAGCGATACAAAGAGGAAATACCACTCTATAAACGAGTACAGCATCTTCAATATACGCCATCAGGGGAGGAGATACATAAGATCGTATCAAAGTGTCCAATATGTGTGAACGGAGAAGGAACCGAGGATGAAGAGGTCACTGGAAACCGGGATCTCCACAGGGTTGGAACAAATAGATTAAGAGGTGGAGCGTGTCTTGTCATCGCAGAAGGATTATGTCTAAAAGCACCAAAACTCCTTAAACATGTATCAAAACTTGATCTCAAAGGATGGGAGTTTCTCGATGACATCGTCAACAAAAATAAAGACAAAGACGATGAGACAAAAGAACACAACAAAGATGAGATACCTGCAATCCTTCCCTCGACAAAATATATTGGAGAGGTCATCGCAGGTCGACCTGTATTTTCTCATCCCTCCAGAAAAGGTGGATTTCGATTGAGGTATGGTCGAGCACGAACAGCGGGGCTTGCATCAACAGCGATACATCCTGCAACTATGTTTCTCCTTGATGAATTCATAGCAGTAGGGACCCAAATGAAAACAGAACGACCAGGCAAAGCAACCATAGGGACTCCTTGTTCAGAGATCGAACCACCGATCGTTCTCCTCAATAATGGAGACCTCATAGAGATCCATGAAGCAATACCCGTTGATCTTACAAACATCAAACAAATAGTAGATGTCGGAGAGATCCTAGTCCCCTATGGTGAATTCCTTGAGAACAATGCGCTGCTCCCTGAGTCATCCTATGACTATGAATGGTGGATACAAGAATTACAACAGTCTTTACAGATACTTCCAGAAAAGATAACAAAAGAAACAATATCAAAAGCAGATGAACTAACAAAACAACGGATCAAAGAGAACGTTGGTGAAGAGATAAATCTGAGACAACCAACATTTGAACAAGCGTATCATCTCTCACAGACATATCGTATCCCTCTTCACCCCTATTACAATCTTTTTTGGCATGATATCACTCCTAGCGACATCATTGACCTAGCAACTTATATCAAGACCAACGGCTCGATAAATGAGAATGAAAAACTTCAATTTCCTCATACGGACCATATAAAAAAGATCCTCATTGAACTAGGTGCACTTCATAGCTGCCATGACCAAATGATCCTTTTTGACCGATATTCCTCTTCACTCATACAATGTCTTGGATATAATAGACAAGAAAAAAATATCATCGAGACAGAGAGAACAAGGTTCCTTGATGAGATAGACCCAGAAGAGAACACGGTTATGATCATATCTAAATTATTGGGGGTATCTGTTAGAGCAAAGGCACCGTTCCGTATAGGTACAAGGATGGGTAGACCTGAAAAAGCAGCACAAAGAAAGATGCGCCCTCCACCCCATGTCCTCTTTCCTCTTGGTAACTACGGGACAAATCAACGATTGTTCAGTAAAGCCGCTGAACACGCTACGATAGAGATTGCAGCAGGGAAAAGGAGTTGTTCCAACTGTGGGAAAACCACGTACCGGTTACAATGTAGTTGTGGTACACATACAGAACCAATTGAAGGTCGTATCGAAATCAGTGAGATCAGTATCAATGAGGAACTCCTTCATGCGAAAAAAACACTGAAACTTCGAACGATACCAACAAACATAAAAGGAGTACAAGGAACCATATCGAAACATAAGACGCCTGAACCATTAGAGAAAGGAGTCCTTCGAGCAAAACATGATGTCACCGTTTTTAAAGATGGAACCATCCGTTTTGATATGACCGATGCACCCATCACCCATTTCAAACCAAAAGAGACCCATGTTAGTATCGATAAACTCAAAAAACTTGGATATACTAAAGATATATACGATGCACCCCTTGAGGATAATGAACAGATATGTGAGTTAAAGATCCAAGATATCATCATTTCAAAGGCATGTGCTGAATATTTTATAAAAGTTGCAAACTATATCGATGAGCTCCTCGTCCGATTCTATGAAATCGACCGTTTTTATAATGTACGAAAGATGGAGGACCTTATAGGGCATCTTGCAATAGGTCTAGCACCACATACCTCTGGAGGATCCCTAGCTCGCATCATTGGTTTCACAGATTCACAGGTCTGTTTCTCGCATCCATTTTATCATGCAGCAAAGAGGAGGAATTGTTATATTGGGACACAACGACTTTTCCTCTATGATTCAGATAACGATGAATATATCACTGATGAGATCGCATCCATCGTAGAAGAACATATGAAAACTCTCCCATCAAAAAGGATCGATGCATTTGGCACCTTGAAATGTGATCTAGATGATTCAAGGAATCTCTTTGCTTATACGTTAGATAGACTATCAGGAAAGCTTGTAAAGAAAAAAGTCACATGTTTTATCAAAGGGGTCACTGACAACTGGGTTCAAATTAGAACATCAACGAATAGAGAGATCACGGTCACACCTGATCATACTATTGCGGTTCTCAATGAAGGCATGTTGACGGTCAAAAAAGCTTGCGATATCACTAAGGGTGATACAGTTCCCCTTGCAACCCATATTCCCTCTGAAAAACCTATAGAAGACATCAATCTAGTACGTAGTCTAAGATCACTTTCTGAAGAACTCTTGGTCAATATTAAAATACGACATGCAGAGGATTTCTTTAAAAGAGTAGTTAAGAACCTCAGTCTTGATACTGTCGTAGAAATATGTGGAATCAACTATAAACAAGTAAAAACTTTATCAAAATGGTACAAAAGCGTTCCATTACTTCATTTCATTAAACTATGCGAACATACTTCGATTGAATATGATGATCTTCCATCCAATGCTCGATTGGGTTTCAGAAGGGATCATGTCACTATCCCAGTATATATCGAGGATATCTCCTCTTTGTTTTGGATCCTTGGTTTGTACTGTGCTGAAGGCTGGTCTCGGTCAAATAAAACCGCTCATCATATATCATTTCGAATATGTGATCCTTTGATTCATAAGCAACTTGTATCAAAAATGAAACATGTTTTTTCATTAGATCCATATATTGTAAATAGAAAGATCGTTTTCAGTTCAAGATTGTTATATATCCTATTCACACAGGTCTGGGATGCTGGGTTAAAATCATATGGGAAAAAAATACCAAAGATCATTTATAAGGGTGATAGAGATGCCATTCAGCAGTTTATCTCGGCGTTCTTTGATGGAGATGGATCTATTAGTCTAAACCCAGATAGAGTAACATTCTATTCAATGTCACAAACTTTACTTGAGGGATTAGCAACACTACTTCTTAGAGAGGGGATCTTTGGAAGATTCCTTAAGACAAAAGAACGTTTACCTGGAAAAAAGGTATTTGAACGATATAAGGAACTTGGAAAAGATGAGGCTACACATGAACTATACCATTTTGTGTTAACTGGCAAGGATAGATACAAATTCACCGAATTTGTTAAACCTATTTCAAAGAAAAAACGTGAGCAAGCAACTGAAATGGGATCAAACAATCATTCAACTTCACGACGTTTGATCAAATATCAACATAAATATTATCCAGCTGTTTCTTACTCAGATTATACCTTTGATTTTGTGACAGAGGTTCAACATAGTTCTGTTCAGAACAAGAACACGTATTGTCTCGATGTTGAAGGTGGTGAGCTTGAGGATAAGGCGGTATACTGGCACAACCAAATGATACAGATCAGATGTGATGGTGATGAAGATGGACAAATGCTACTGATGGATGCGTTATTGAATTTCTCTCATGAATATATCCCAGATAAACGAGGAGGCAAGATGGATCTCCCATTGATCCTTACCATCCGTCTTGATCCTTCTGAAGTAGATAAGGAGGCTCATAATGTTGACACCTTGTATCGATACCCTCTGAGCTTCTATGATGCAACACTTCGTCATGCTCATCCAAAGGATCTTGAGAAGATCATGGATACCGTTAGTAATAGGTTAGGTACATCATTACAATATGAACAATTTGGGTTCACCCATGATACCTTTGACATCTCAGCAGGGCCAAAGATCTCCCGATATAAGACGTTGAACACGATGATGGAAAAGATGAATGCACAACTTGATCTAGCTGCAAAGATACGGGCGGTTGACGAAGCAGATGTTGCCTACAAGGTCATCGAACGGCATTTTCTCCCTGATATCCTTGGTAATCTAAAGGCTTTTAGCAAACAATCCGTCCGTTGTCCTACGTGTAATATCACCTATCGAAGGATACCTCTCAGTGGGGTCTGTCGGAAATGCAATGGCAAGCTTAGTTTGACCGTCCATGAGAAATCTGTGAAGAAATATCTAGATATCTCAAAAGAGATCGCAGATAGATACCATATACCTGCTTATGCCTGCCAACGGATCCATCTTGTTGAAAAATCCATCGAATCCTTGTTCAGCAGTGATAAGGTCCGGAAAACGAAATTAACGGATTTTTTCTAAGTAACAATCTTTTATACTGATTTTAGCATAACCTTCATATATCAATATCCCATTGCAATGGTAATACTAATATGGAGTTGGACACACGTAATGGTTGATGAACCGTTCAAACAAATGAGTAGAAAGACATGGTACCGCTGGTCATTCTACATAAACATTGCTTTGTTCTTTATCATAGCTGTCTCTGTATACCTTCTTATCATTGACTCATATTATGCTGGGAAAATAGCGCATGTTGGTGGCGATCTGCTGTCTCAGCAGTGGTTTTATATCGCCCGCGATCTTGCGTTTCTCTCTATCTCTTTAGCACTTGTATTTTTCCAGTTCTATAGGAATCTACTAACGATCATTAGAAGATCACTTTGATCATAGAATCGGACATAACGGCGAAAGATGTGAAATAGACCGGGGAGGTAGGCGTTCCCTGTTACCAGAAATCGCCTTCATGCTGGGGTTGAGCCAAAGAGGCGATGCGGCGAGCATTGTATGATCCAACTGTTGACAATGAGACCTTGTCCTTCGGGATTGGGGGTGATGAACACATATGACCGGAGGGTCATATGGTCATCTTTATTGCGGGAACCGGGTGAGGCACGGAAGTGAGCAGCCTTACCGCAAACTACTGATGCTCAAAGGGTTAACGGGGTTGAGGATGCAGTTGGGAAGTCATATGATGAAACGTACAACCACTCTGAGGATTTTCACATCCGCTAATGTTATGTACCGTTAAAGGATGCAAGTATATGCGTTCTCTCTGGGGGAAAGAGTAATGGTGAAACTACTTAAGGATATGAGCCTTGTTGCATTATGGCAACAGTTTTTCGAAAAAGAGTGTAAATCAGAGATAGAGACCATTGCACTTGAATATCCAGAGAGGCGAAGTCTCTTTGTTGATTATTGGGATATCGATAGAAGTAATCCTTCCCTTGCAGAGATGTTGATCATGCAGCCATATAAGGCGATATTCAATGCAGAGGAAGCATTAAAACAGATTGATGTTGCAACGGAACAGCCTATGCATTTGCATTTCAGACCCATGAATCTTCCTGATATGCAACGAGTGGTCATTCGAAAGATACGAGCGAATCATCTTGGGTCGATGAAGGCAATTGAAGGTCTTGTAAAGAAACGCACAGAGGTCCGTCCAAAGTTAATGGTCGCTGCGTTCCATTGTCAGAAATGTGGTGCAGTTATAAATGTTGAACAAGATGAAGATATATTAAAGGAACCAATGGAATGTTATGAGGATCAAGGTGGCTGTGGTCGAGTCTCCTCCTTTAAATTATCTACGACACTATCCACCTTTGTAGACTCTCAGAAGATCGAGATACAAGAGAACCCTGAAGGCCTTCGCGGTGGTGCGCAACCGGAACGAATTAGTGTTTTCTTAGAGGATGATCTGGTAGGTGAGATAGCTCCTGGTGACCGGGTTATCGTCAACGGTGTATTACATTCATTTCAACGGCGACGTGGTACCTTTCGTCTTACTTCTTTTGATAAAGTGATGGAAGCGGTTAGCATCGAGAATCAACAGATGGCTTTTGAAGAAGTTGGTATCTCTGAAGAGGATGAACAAGAGATAATGAAGGTTAGCAAGGACCCCGAGATATATGAGAAAATGCGGATGAGCATGGCTCCTACTATCTACGGGATGGATGTTGAAAAGGAAGCATTGGTATTACAGTTGTTTGGTGGGATATCAAAGATGATGCCAGATGGTTCCTATATCCGTGGTGATATTCATTGTTTGTTTGTTGGTGACCCGGGTACAGCGAAATCACAGATGCTTCATTATATGGCCAAACTTGCTCCAAGAAGTATCTATGCATCTGGAAAAGGCTCTTCTGCTGCAGGGTTGACCGCTGCAGCGGTTCGCGATGAGTTTGGTGAAGGGCAATGGACCCTTGAAGCAGGTGCACTTGTCCTTGCCGATATGGGAATAGCGTGTGTTGATGAAATCGATAAGATGGAGGCACAAGATCGTAGCAGTCTTCATCAAGCAATGGAGCAACAAGAGATATCGATAGCCAAAGCTGGTATCAATGCTACCCTGAAATCACGTTGTGCAGTCTTAGCAGCAGCGAACCCGAAACTTGGGCGTTTTGATGAGTTCATGGCTATCCATGAACAGATAAATATGCCGCCTGCGTTGCTTTCCCGATTTGATCTTATCTTTTCCATTCAGGACAAACCTAATGCGCAACGGGATACTAATCTTGCAACTCATGTCTTAAACACGCATAAAGCTGGTGAGGTCCTTGAGAATATCATGAAATCAAAAAAAACAGAGTATTCAAAAGATGAATCTGATTTATTGCTTCAACAGGTCGTTCCAATCTTTGATCCTGGATTCTTACGAAAATATGTAGCGTATGCGAAAAGACATATATTTCCGGTTATGCAGGATGAAGCGATGCAGATAATCAAAAGCTATTATGTCGATCTTCGTAATCAATCCAAAGATTCTGTACCTTTTACTCCTCGTCAGTTAGAAGCGTTTGTCCGTCTTGCTGAGTCAAGTGCTCGTGTACGTCTCAGTGAAGTTGTGACGGTAAATGATGCAAAACGAGGAATCGCTATCATCAATGAGTATCTCCGACGGGTTGGGATGGATCGGGAGACCGGTAAATTTGATATCGATATCATCGCAACAGGTATCAGTCACTCCCAACATCAACGGATGAGAACAGTCCTAGATATCATCCAGCAGATCTGTGAAGAATCCAAAGAAGGATATGCGCCAAAAAGTGAGATCCTTACAGAGGCAGAGGCCCATGGGATGGATGCTAGTAAAGTAAGCGATATCCTTGACAAGATGAAACGAAATGGTCAGATATATGAGCCAAACCATGATAGATATCGATTGACGGCGGATTAGACTGAACCATAGTGTTTGAAGGAAGTACTTATTTATATTAAAGCTTAGGTGATGAGAGTTTTACTAATGCTTTTTTTGCCTGTGTTCTATTTTCTTCGCCTATCTCTTCGACGATGAAGTCAAGAAACGTCATCTTGATATCATTCCAATTAAGGGTTGAGACCCCGAAATCATATTTTTTTCGATGGGTTGCTTTATAGACACTTGGGACCATGTGTTTTATATCACTATTGTCCATATGAATGATGTACTCTGATCGTAAAGGTTTTTTTTCAAGAAGGAATACTTCAAATTTTCTGTTATAATATTTATATGATGTATCACGGTCAAAGTAACGATATTCCAATTCAAAGTTCTTAGTTATAGGTATCTTTCCCTTATCCATAGTGCATCCTCACAGATTTTCTAAATCCACCACTCTTTTAAAAACCTTTTTAATTTTTTTATTTTATAAAAAATATTCTGTGAAACAACATTCAGATTTCAAGCACTAATGTATAAAGTAAAAAAAAGGAAGATATCTTCCTTTGTTTATTCCATATAGTAACTAGCTGGGTATGGTTCCGGTTTCAAACCTTTCCGCTCACGGATCTGACGTACGATATCAGGTTGTAATTGCCGTGGTAATTGCTCAAATCCAATGTTCTCTGTGTTCCAAAGTACCCTACCACCAGTAGCTGACCGGATGGCTGAGGCAAAACCAAACATCTCAGCAACAGGCGCCTTCGCATCAATATTGACCATATCCCGTTCAGTTGTCATATCACGAACAACCGCACGTCGCTGGTTCAACTCTCTTGAAGCATCGCCCATAAGTTCCTGTGGTGTGCTAATGAATACCTTTTGCATCGGCTCAAGAAGGATCGGCTCTGAAACGGTTATTGCACCATAGATAGCATTACGCACTGCAGGAATGACTTGAGCAGGTCCACGATGAATTGCATCCTCGTGGAGCTTCGCATCAACTAGTTTTAAGAGAATACCTTGACAGGGTTCTGATGCGGTTGGTCCACCTTTCATCACTTCTTCATACGATTGAGCGATCAATTCATGGGTTTCAGAGAGGTATTGGATACCTTTTGTTACATCGGTGATAAGGTTCAATCCTTGGATAGCAAACACACCTTTAGCGACGTCTTTATCCATTCCAAGATCTTGTAATGCCTTTGCAAGTTCCTTTTTAAATTTCTTTGCATTGCTTGGGATCTCGTTATTATAAATGGCTTTGACGATCTTTGGGTCAAGCGGTTCAGCTTCTATATAGAACCTGTTATGTTTGTTAGGTGATTTCCCTTCAAATGAATGAGGGCTTTTCTTTGCAACGGATTCACGATATACGACAATAGGTTCACTAGTGGTAATCTCCACACGATAATCGTTTTTAATTCGATATTCAGTGATCTCAAGGTGTAGTTCACCCATACCACTCATAAGATTCTCGCCTGTTTCCTGGTTGATATTGACTTGGATACTTGGATCAGCTTTACTTACTATTCGAAGGACCTCAATGAGTTTTGGAAGATCTTTTGTATGTTTTGCTTCCACTGCAACGGTAACCACTGGTTCAGAGACATGGATGATACGTTCAAATGGTTCCGCATCAGGATCATCAGTAACCGTACTTCCTGCTATTGCGTCCCTTAAACCTGTTGCAGCTACCACGTTACCTGCACTGACATCCTCAACAGTGATTTTATCAGCACCAACCATGAGGTTTACCTGCTGTACACGATTCATCTTAGGTGAACCTGAAACATAGACTTCTTGGCCTCTAGTGATACTACCACTATATAAGCGACCGATAGCGATCTCACCAGCATGCGGGTCCATGATGATTTTTGTTACCATCAATGCAAGTGGTCCTTTCTCATCACATTTAGTCATGCTTTTCCCAATTTTACTCTCCGGGTCCCCTCTCCAGATATTTGGGATACGGTAGACCTGAGCGACTTTTGGTGAGGGTAAATGATCAACGACCATATCTAAAATGACTTCATGGATCGGAATCTTCTTTGACAAGGCTTTTTGTTCATTCCTATTACAAAAATCATAGATGTCCTTGAAACTCAGACCCGATTTCTGCATATATGCTGCGGAGATAGCCCAATTATGGAATGCACTCCCAAACGCGACACTACCATCCTCAACCTTTACATTCCATTTACCTTTGAATTCCTTTGGGCAGACCTTATTGATCAGTTCGTTGAATTTTGCAATGATCTTGATGAATTGTTGTTGCATCTGTTCAGGGGTGACCTTTAGTTCATTGATGAGACGATCAACCTTATTAATGAATAAGACCGGTTTCACATTTTCTTTTAATGCTTGTCGGATAACAGTTTCTGTTTGTGGCATAGCCCCTTCAACTGCGCAGACCAATACTATACATCCATCAACAGCGCGCATTGCACGGGTGACATCACCACCAAAATCAACGTGACCGGGGGTATCTATAAGATTTATAAGATATTCTTTATCTTCAAAGGTGTGGACCATTGATGCAGATGCTGCGTTAATTGTAATTCCACGAGCTTGTTCTTGTTCATCATAATCAAGTGCAAGCTGTTTTCCAGCAAGATCCTCACTCATCATCCCGCACCCTGCAAGAAGATTATCGGAAAAAGTTGTTTTTCCATGATCGATATGTGCAGCAATCCCGATATTTCTGATCTGGTCAAGTTTGTTCATCAAATGTTTTGCTTTTTTAATATTCTCTTCTTTCTTACCCATACATCATGCCTCTGGGTTAATCATTTTTTTAAAATTATTTTTTTATGTTTACCGTGCAGATTTTGCAACTCGTTCAAGTTCGTTCTTCCTTGAAACTGCAAAAGAGGTGACATCATTACTTGCAGCTTTCATGATCTCATCGGCTAGACAAGCTTCCATCCGTTTCTTGTTTTTATGGGATGCATTCACCGATCCTTGTGAAATGTTTCGTAAAGCTGTGTCAAGACGTCGTTGGGGTGAAGTATCAACGGCTTTTGGTACAAGGATACCACCAAACCGTAATCGTGTTGCTTCTTCTTTTGGTGCTGCATTCTGAATGGCGTCAACTAAGACCTGTAGTGGATTTTTCTTCAATCTTTTTTCAATGATATCAAATGCATCTCTGACAACTTTGTATGCCTTGACCTTCTTTCCATTGTATTTTTCTGTTCTCATGATGTTGTTGATAAGTCGTTCCACGAGAGGGATCTTTGCTTTTGCAAACATCCTATTGGCAAATACTGCCCCTAGATAGATATTCTCGGTGTCAAGATTGATATATTTAGCTAATCCTAGATCCTCGACTTTTACACTACCTGGTTCGTATTTTGATAACGACGGGAAAAAATGCATAACTTGTTGTTCATTCTTCTTTTCAGCCATATTTATCGTCTCATTGCTTTCTCAATCTTACCTTTCACCATTTGATGAAGGGAAACATCGTTTACTTTGATGACTTTGAATCGGACTCCAGGGATATCACCATAACTTCTTCCCATTCTCCCCCCAATTCCTTCAACCATGACCTCGTCATGTTCATCAATAAAACTGATAGCATTATTACCTGGGGCAAATGCTGTGATCTGCCTTCCATTTTTGATAAGTTGGACCTTAACGCATTTTCGAATTGCCGAATTCGGCTGTTTCGCCTCAATTCCTACTTTTTCGATGACGATTCCTCTTGCTTGCGCTGTTCCTTCAAGCGGATCTGCTTTCTCTTTTAGATGGAGCACTCGTTTCTTGTAATATCGGTCACTCCAACGAAGTTCCTGTCTATCGTTTTTTAGCTTTCGTGCTGCGTTTATACCTTTACCCATAGGGTCACCTACTCGAGAAGAGTATGCCAGTATACAACTTTTCATATATAAAATCTATCTTGAATACAAATTTTAATTCCATATGAGGCAATTACTCTGAGATGTCTATACTTGTTGAAAAAGGATGAAGTCTTTCATTCATTTAAACTGTTGATGTATCAGAAACATTGTTGTTAGTGTCTTAGCAATTGACCTCAGAATTGATATAGGTTGCTACAATTCGATACTTGTAACAATTGATCTTCATTTATCTGTCAAACATCTATCAAGCAATAATGTATTAAATACTCATTATCTATGGTTTATGAAAAAGGTATACGATACTTCATCATCTGTGAAAGAGGGATAAAAACCTTCAAGTTCAATATGTATCAATAAATATTGGGTTCAATGTTCATCAATGAACTTGGAATCCTTGATTAAAAAATAAGAATTTGAATTACTAAAGTGATAGAATATGTATACAATGAAGATATTAAAAGGGAATATAGGTGTGGAATAAGTATGAGTGTTAAAATATATGCTCTTGGGGGGTATAACGAGGTCGGTCGGAATATGACCTGTGTCGAGGTTGAAAATGAAGCGGTGATACTTGATATGGGCGTGTATATGGACCGGTTTGTCCCGCTTCAAGATGAAATCAAACAATGTTCAACGAAAACCTTGATCAATGAGGACGTCATCCCTGACGATAGGCCGATTCATCATTTGAAGAAGAAGATGAAAGGAATAGTTCTTAGTCATGCACATCTTGATCATATTGGGGCTGTATCTTGGATGTCATCCTTTTATGACTGCCCTATCATAACTACACCATATACAAATCGGATTCTCCAGTTAAAAGAGGAAAACGATGGGATAAAACTAACAAACAAATTGATATCTATTAGTCCTAATTCATCGTATAAATTATCAGATAAGATTGAAATCGAGTTCATCCTTGCAACTCATTCCGTGATACAGTCATCAATGACAAATGTTATTACCCCAAAGGGAAACATATTGTATTCTCTTGATTATAAGTTTGATAATCATCCGGTTATTGGTCAAACAACAAATAAACAGCGACTTAGACAACTTGGAAAGGAACATACCCTTGCATTAATCGTGGATTCAACAAATGCCGAGAAAGAGAATAAAACATATTCTGAATCAGTTGCAAAAGAGATGCTGCGTGATGTTATTCTTGGCATGGAAACCGATGGACAGGGGATGTTTGTCTCCACGTTTTCATCTCATATCGCACGGTTGAAAACGATCATGGATGTATCAAATAATCTTGGAAGAGAGGTCATTTTCTTAGGTAGATCTCTTTTTGAATATATCAATGCTGCAGAGCAATTGGATTTTGTGAATTTTTCTGATACTGCTGAGATGATAAAAAGCCCGTATCGATGCAAGAAACGATTAGAGGAGATCAATAAAAATAAAGAAAAATATCTTGTTGTTGCGACAGGTAGTCAGGGAGAACCAAATGCGACGTTATCAAAGATCATCAATGAAGATATCCCCCTTCACCTCAATGCAAATGATTTCGTTATCTTTGCCTGCGGGGTGATTCCTACACCGATGATACAGGCTAATAGACGGATGTTGGAGCATAAGATCCATCATAAGAAAGGCAGGATATTCAAAGATATCCATGTTTCAGGTCATGCGTCAAGAGAGGATATTCGTGATCTTATAAAAATCGTGTCGCCTGAACATATCATACCGGGTCATGGGGATATGGGAAAACTTGCTTCTGTTGCAACCTTATCAACAGATATGGGTTATACTCTTGGGAAAAACGTTCATTTGTTACAGAATGGTCAACATGTACGTTTATAAAATACTAGGGTAACAACTGTTTGGTCATTAGTAGGGGATGATGAGCGAGTTCTCTGAACAATAGTGGAAAAGCAGCTTTCTTTATCTTTTGTATTGTGTTAGTATTGGAACGTTGAGATATTCAAACAGCATGTTGTTATCATTCTTTATTTTTCTTAAGCGTCAATTCATTTACCTGCGACCAGTCCTTAAAAGAAAATATAAAATGATCACTTCTTCCTTTAGTATATAATGATTAATCATATGTTAAGGATTATATTGGTTTTCATAAGAGGTTCAATAGGTATTCTAGGGGGAAAGAGGTAGACTCGAAACGAATCTTTAAGGAGCAGAAGCTTCTTTCAATTTTCCTACACATTATACCTTCTCTCTATTGTAGATTTATTTTAAAATGGTTTACCCAATGTACGTGTCTCACAATTAAATTATATATAATACATATAATAGATATTTATCAATCAATTTAACAATTGCTAATGATACATTCTGAACAAAAAATAGTTTAATAGATACATTTATTAATTAAAAAATGAATACTTATATTGTCGATTGATATACTAACGGAGGGAAGGAGGGAGAGTTCATTTCTGCCCCCTTGGTGGATTCTCCCTTAATGACCCTTTTGTAATAATCTTTTGGATAATAACTCAAACAGTTAAACATTTGTTTATAAAATCCGATCAACGCTCAATCTATTAATTAAAAATACCGATAAAGTAATTCCTAACTATAATCTGTATCTAGTAAAGAGTGTAAACACCATTATTTAAACGACATATTCATCCTTCCAATATTATTTCCCTTTTTTCACTTCTGGTATATCAACTTAAAATCGTTGACGTTTGAAAAAGAAGTGATATCCCATCAATGTACCAGTGGTTGTATATGGGACAACAGAGGTAAGATCCCATCCGTCTCTCCCTAGATTATTCAATAGTTCATCAACGTTTGTTTTATCTTTCCCGCTCCACATAGATTTTGTAGTAGTCTCTACTCTATATTCATAACTTACCATTTCTTCCACCTTTTCTATTTCACTTTATGTTTCACTATGGAGTGATTATATGGATTATATAAATGACGATCGATTTTTTCTCATAAAATCACAAGCAGATTTCTATCACAGTGTGGGAGATTCTTGTTTTCTTACAAAGACAATTAGACGATACATGTATCTATATCGATAATGAGCAGTGTTAAATAACGGAGAGACTATCTTTTCTCTGATACATATGAAGTTACAGAGGAATATGATACAAAGAATAGTGTTTCTATGCTTGTCAATTTTTACAGTTTTTTTAAGCGGATGCACCTCAACAAATCTAGATATATCAGATCAAAATTCCCTGATCGGAACATGGTCAATGATTGAAGAGATGGGAGATACATCATTTAGGATCTTTTATGAGTTCTATGATAACTCCTCATTTTTTAGCGGTGTTCAAAACATGTCTTCACTTCAAAACGAGTTTAGCATATGGGGAAGATATTCAGCAACAGGTTCCCAAGTTAACTTGACCGTTATAGACCCATCTTCAACTTCAAATCTGAAATATTCAATATCAGACGATGGAAAAACACTCCTTTTATATTATGAGGACAACATCAATTTCGATGTATTGACAAGGGAATAAACAGGTAAGACCACTATTTATATTTATTAGTGATGGATACATTTAAATGATGTGGTTCCTATTTGATTAATCAGTACATAGGATGTGTTCTCTATGAAGATGAAATTGATATATATCCTAATAGCTTGTTCTTTGATCGTTGTTCCCTCTCTTTTATCAGCAGGTAACAGTCCTAAAAACCAGTTTGTTACATCAACATTCAAAACAAACGATATCCATCTCGGATATGCATCGGTCTGGGGTGATGGTAATAGCAGTTTACTTACGGCGTCTGCTGAAAACAATCTACGAATAAAGATCGATACAGAAACTGAACGACTTAATTTCTATATCGATTATAACATGACGTGTGGTGGACTAACCGATGAAGGTATCATATCACTGACCATCTCACTAAATGGCGAGAATATATCAACTAATCTTGTCCAAACACCGACATCAAAAACGGGAAGTCTGTTTGTTCATGATATCGAAGTATCACGAGGAGACTCATTTGTGTTCCTGATACATGTCTTTTATGGGAATCTCTTTCCCATCTATTACAATGAGACAAAGGCTACAGGAGTTGCTGTTTTCAGTAGAGAAAACCCAATTGATCATGTTACATCTATGAGAGATGCAGTGATGATGACGATACGACGATCATCTCTTCAAGAACCTGTATCGGCCATTCCGGAAAAATGGGATTGGCGGGATGTAGATGGTGTTGATTGGACGACACCAGTAAAGGATCAACTTCAAGATCTCTGTGGAAGCTGTTGGGCTTTTGGGGCTCTTAGTGGCCTAGAGGCAGCCATGAAGATTTGGAATAATGATCCTTTTGAGGATGTGGATCTCTCAGAACAATACCTTCTCTCTTGTTCTCAGGGGAGTTGTGGTGGATGGTATCTCTCGTTTACCCTTCGTTGGATCAAACAAAATGGGATGATAACGGAGGCTTGTTTTCCATATCGAGCTGATGATACCATACCCTGTGAGGCAAAATGTTCAGAGTATAGGGACTATCTATTTGGAATAACCAATTATCAAAAAATCCCAAGAGATATCGAACAGATAAAAACTGCTCTAGTAACCTATGGTCCTCTTCCTGCATCGATGATTGTCTATGAGGATTTCTACCCTGATTTCGATGGAGGCGTCTATCGTCATGAGACTGGTGGAGTCGTCTTTGGTCACTGTATCGCGATAGTCGGTTACGATGATACCTGGGGCGGAGATGATGAGGGGTATTGGATATGTAAGAATAGCTGGGGGACGAACTGGGGCGAGGAAGGATGGTTTAGAATAGCCTATGGCGAATGTGATATTGAATCAGGAGTATATTATCTTGAAGGACCGAATTATCCGCCGATAAAACCTAATGCTCCTTCTGGCACAGAGATCGGAGAACCAGGTGTTATCTATAGTTACTCTTCAACAGCGTCAGACCCCGAAGAAGATGATATTAAATATCTTTTCGACTGGGGCGATGGAACGGATTCTGGTTGGATAGGTCCAGTAGGTTCAGCAGAGACAATCACAGTGAATCATTCCTGGGATACTAAAGGAACCTATACTGTTAGAGTAAAAGTAAAAGATATCTATGGGCTTGAGAGTGAATGGTCCGATCCATTGAAGATTCGTATGCCAAGAACGTATATATCATTCTTTGCAGATATTATGAAGAACCAGGTCTCTTCAATTCAATTCATCCTTAGAAATGATAAATGATTTTTTTCCTGAGATTGTAAAACAAATACCTACGATCAGGCATACTGTTACTTTTTTATACCCTTTTTGAATCGAAATCATATTGTATCATAACTGTTGTTATGTTCATGATCTCATCTGATAGAGCGGTGTTACATATAACAAGGTACGAGAGACGTCGTCACTTTCTATCGATAAGTGACGCTGGGATTTCTTGCGAAATAGAGATGGATCCGTTTCGATGATTGATTAGAAAAATATCATGATTTCTCGCCCGTTCTGTTGTGAATGATTATCCCCCCAGATTAAATAATATTTTATAATAATTATATTATTCTTTGAGTTTACGATTGTTTTTGACAAGGCTATTGACGAAAGATACATTTAAATGGGTCAAGGTGGATTATATTCTAGGAGAGAATATGATAAAGAAACTCTTCGCTGTGGCGTCGATCATACTTTTATTACCAAATATCGCATTCCTATCAAATTCCCTACAGATATCCGATATGGAGATTGTCTATGTCGATGATGATAATGTTGAGGGCCCTTGGGATGGATCGCTTCAATACCCCTATAAAGATATTCAAGAAGGCATTAGGGCGGTAGCAATTAACGGCATTGTTCATGTCTTTAATGGCATATATATTGAGAACATCATAATAGACAAACCAGTAACCCTTATCGGACAAGATAAAGATTCAACAGTCATTGATGGCGGATCTTCCGGCGGAGTCATTACGATCCAAGATGTACCTGATGTAGTCATCCAAAATTTTACTATACGGAATGGTATCAGTGAGGGCGAAGAAAAAGGATGGGGCATCTCAATAGGTTCAGTTGGATCCATAGTGATATATCATACCGTCATCTATGATAATGAAGTGGGAATCATCTGTGATGACGGCTCGATAAACTGTATGATACTATCAAATCAGATCATGAACAATCAGATTGGTATTGATATCCACCGCTCATCATCAAATCTTATCTATGCAAATACTATCAAGAATAATGAAATCAATATCGTATTATATCAATCTAAAAACAATCGGATATCAAATAACAATATCTATGATGGAGGAAAGAACGTAGAGTTCTTTGATTCCTATGATCAACTAATAAATAATTACTGGGGTACATCATCAAGTTTCTATATCATCTTTGGAAAAATAAGGATCCCCTCACTGGGTATCACGATACCTTGGATAAAATTTGACATTCATCCATTAAAAACGATTGATTCATTTGATCGCCATCCTCTTGCTCGAATGAGAACTTCTATGGGAACGATGATGCTTGAGCTCTATAGCCAGTTTCTTCCTATCACCGCGAATAATTTCATCAGACTTGCAGAGATAGGTTTCTTTGAACAACTTGTCTTTCATCGCGTTATCGATGACTTTGTCATTCAGGGCGGGGGCTACTATGCAAATGGAACGAACAAACAAAGTCCCTTTGGGACAATCGAATTAGAGATACATCCAGATATCACCCATGTCGATGGTGCGATATCAATGGCTCGGACAAATGACCCTCATAGTGCGACAAGTCAATTCTTCATCTGTGACGGGGCACAACATCGTCTTGATGGTAATTATTCAGCATTTGGTAATGTGATCGTTGGTCTCACCGTCCTTAGGGATATCGCCTCGGTTGAAACGAAGACCAAATATGGTTTTATGAAGGACTGGCCGGTCGATGATGTTTTTATTGAAGACGTCAGTATATTCTATCCATAGACTTTTATCCTTTTTATCATTCCTTTAGAACATTAACCCCTGATAAAAAAATGATAGGCCCCATTCAATGGAAAGGAGAAGGAAAGTCTGGGGAAACTTCTCATTTCGCGGTTGAGATGGGATGGTGATGCACTCCTAAAAATACCAGCCCAGACTTTTTCATTACTTCCATCACCGACAAACAATGAGGGTTTTAAGTACCTTTTTCGCAGGTGGGTATGCACTTGATATCATGCAGGGGGAAACACCTGCGTTTTTCTAACAATTATCGTACAATTATCAAGGATATTTTGCTGACCCATGAAGGTTACGTTACCACGTTAAAACATAAAAAAATAGGTAGATTTTTAATAGGGTCGTTGTTCGCAGTTACAGGGTGAGGATGAGATGAAATCGAAAACAAAAATTACCTACACGGTACCACAACAAATTCCACTATTCGAAGAGCAGGATGACGGTGATCTGAAACAATATCATCGAGATTAAAAGAGATATGGTATTTTCATCCTTTCTCTTCTCAAATTTCTTTTAAAAAAAATGGCTTAGTATAAATGGTAGATATCAGAAAGAACCTGGCTTCTTTCAACAATATGATCTCTTTGATCCTTCTTTTATACAGAGTTTTTGAGTTTGAATTAATTCATACTGTGTAATAGTTGAAAAACCTTGGATGTCGATGATGTTTCCTTGTTCATAACGTACAGAGATATGTGATGATGATATCTCTAGAGATTCGTTTGTCCCATCATCAGTGAATAATCGAAGATGAAACGCATCCTCCAAACCATAATTCTGATGTACCTCTCCCCCAGTATTCCCAGTTCCTGCGCATTCAACAGGGATCCATCCATTCTTACCAATTCCGCCACCAACATATATCTCTACCCACATATGGTCGATTGGTCGAATAGGATGTGACCGTGAATCAAGCAAGTAGCCTCGTATGAACCGAGCAGGAATACCAACAGATCTACATAATGAGATATAGAGAAACGAGAGATCATCGCAATCTCCCTGTCGTGTAGCTAATGTCACCGCTGAAGGTTGTACTTCTGTTTGGACATCGTGGATCTTATATGTTGTTTGGTTCTTTAACCATATGAATAATTCTTTTCCAACGAGAAATGAATTATTTGATGGCACTTTTGCTTTTACTGTTGAAGCAATAGACCGGATATCAGGATGGGTAGGATCGATAAAATGTGTTTCATTAAGGCTTTGCTTGTTACAATACCTTTCAACGATATCTGGAAATATATATCGTATTTCTTCAATGCTTAACGCGTTCTCCCCATTCAGGTCTTCTACCATATAATCGTCTACGATGACCTGGGCTTGAACCTCAAAAGATAATGATATCTCTTCATTATGGGTATAGTTCCATTCAACCATCAAGTTGTTGGCTAGTGTCCGTTGAATAACATCAATAGGTCTAAAAGAGATATTCTTTACAGAACCCGATAATGGGTCTGGGAGATCTAGAGTGCAGAGGATCGTTGTAGAACCGTCTCCTGAAGAATTTACCGTATAACCATACGAAATGACATAGTGAACCGATGTAGGGTTTGCTTCATAGATAATGGTCTGATTGCTTAAGAGTGAATCAAGAACATCTAAACAACCACTAAATGGTGTGACAACGAAAAACACAAGTATAAAAAAAAGAAGAGGTATCTTCAAATTCATAGGATACCATTATCAATTCTTTCTATTTAATTTCATTCATGGTGTTATTTCATCGAATTTTTGCCCGATTTTCTAAAGACAGTTTGCATATAGAATTGCAGTGTTACGTCAAAGCGTTGAGCTTTCTTTTGTACCAATTCAACTTTAACTGTTGCTTATACCACAAATCAATTTTTTAAGTAAACACTTTAGATTTTAGCAGTCAATTCAACATCATCAAACCATACTTGTCCTGTGCCACAAAGAGCTAATCGTACAATAATCTGATTTGTATTTGGCGGAACATATACCATTGAACTATATTCCGTCCAATCATTGGTTCCATTTATATCACCAGTGGTTCCAAAACCAACGAAATCTCCCTCTTCATCCAAACATTGTACAACCATAACTACCGCTTCTGCTTCAATCGTTTTTACCCAACCACTAAGCTCAAAAAACCTGTTTTTTGGCACTTCTTCAATCTGCTGAGCCCAATTATTGCAAGTGACATTCTCATAAATATATGAATTATTAATGCCTAGACTATAATTACCATTATACACAACAGTTGAATCCCACGTCATCGTTAAATTATCTTGAGGAATAATAGCCTGGAACCAGTGAGAAGGTCCATCATCACTTCCACACTCAAATCCAGAATTCTTCAAAATATTTTCACCTCGCTGCACACAACCGCTTAACCCCACCAGTAAAAAAAATACTAGTAGACTTCCAAATATTATTATTTTTTTCATAATTTTGTTCCCTCTGATAAACCATGTAATGAAATAGACTTTATAAAAATTTTATTATAATTAACTGACATAAATGTAAAAATCTATCTTTTCAAATAATTATTAGAAAAAGTGAGGGAAAAAGTGAAATGATTTAGAAAAAACCCTGTTTAAAATGCTAATTCTTTCTAAATAAACCTGTTCGTTTCTGACCAATGTTCATACGATACTTACATCCATCTTTCATCGGGCAGCTCATGCATTTAGGATCTGTCTCATGGCATACTGTTTTCCCTAGTTTTGCAAGTGATTCAAGGTATTTAAAGACGTTTTCTTCCATTTTTGCTGCTTCATCACTAAGGATCTTGATGGCTATCTCCGGGTTTGTCTCATGGATCCACCCTAGTCTATTTGCGACCCTTGTAACAAGTAATGCTTTCTCTGTTACTGTGTGTTGATTCCTCTTTGGTTGAGGCGCTGGCGCAGGTACAGGTTGCTTGTATTCATCATCGATTGTTGGTGGTTCCATTTCTCTATGAATTGAAGTTGGATTTACTTGTTTTTGAGATTGGAACTCTGGGTTGATCCCTTCTTTTGAGATCTCCACCGATCGTCCACCATGACTTGTTTCTCTTGTTCGGATCTCTGCCATGACCGGCATTTGTAATGATCCCCCTGAAATAAGAGCGACTCCAATAGGAAGACGTTGTATCTCATTATATGTTTGGCCTGTAAGTCCTTCAACAGATTGGATGATAGCTTTGAGATCATTAGGGTTTGTTACCTTTAAGATGATATTAGTGTTGCATTGGCTAATGATGTTCTTGTCGACCTTGGCAGGTCGTTGGCTCACAATGCAGAGCCCCATACCAAATTTCCTTCCTTCAGATGCAATCGTTCGTAGGATCGGAGAGGATACAGCATTGCCAAAACCACGTTCTGGGCAATAGTTATGTGCTTCTTCGACGATCAGGAGAAATGGCTGGATCTTACCCGCTTTCCTTTCATCAAATAATTGTTTTGTCAATCGAGCAACGATGACGGTCTGTACATCTGGTGGTACTCCTTTCATATTGATGATAGAGCATTTACCTTTTTTTACAAGATCTGTTGGATTCACTCCTGTTTCTGAGAACACTCCAATGGAATCCAGTGATTCAAGAGATGCTATCACATTCCATTTCGCATTGCTTTGGCTTCGACTAACTGTATCAATAATGTCTCGAATGCTGAATTGACCTTTGTACTCTTTTATCTCTTTTATAGCTTGATATAGGACTCCTTTTTGAGGGCCTGATAGCTTTGCAGGGAGAACATCTAGAATCTCACTAGCGTCAAGGTTTACACCACTAAGTGTGAGATGTTTCATGTTTCCCCGTTGTCCTAATGGGGAATATTCAATGAGCTGATTACTATATGATTGTTGTTTTATGTTGTATCGTTCCATGTTCTTTTGTTCTTTTTTACTTGAGTTAGGTTCACCTAGGGATCGATATTCACCATGGGTGTCGATGACAACCATTGGAACTTTCTTCTTTAGCAATTCCTCGACAAGAACACCACAAGCGTAACTTTTTCCCCCGCCTGTCTTTGCTAGAACACAGATATGTTTTTGGACGAGGGTGTCAATATTTAAATAGACTGGGAGATCATGACCTTTCAATAAGCCAATATAGGCACCGTTTTCCTTTGCTGCGGTAAGACCTAGTACACTACGTATCAATTCATCATCGGCTTTAAAGAGCTCTGTACCGGAATCAAACGGGGTACGTGGGGATTGTAATTGACCTTTTGTATCTCGATACCCTATGATATCAGCAAATGCAGAGACCTTCGTTTTGATCTTAGGTCGTTCTTCTTTGATCATTAATGTAGCAGCATCTTCGAACTTTAGATCAGAATGTTGGGTGAGGTCCATGATCTGAGCAAGCATCCGACCCTCTTTATGTGGTGCATAGATGTAGTCGAACTTTCTTACATTATGATCATTGACTGCGAAATTGATATTTGTTGAGCCAACATCTCCATAGATAAATCCTACAATATCATCTTTCCCTTGTTGCATCCTGGTTCCCCTTCTCCTTTTTTAGAAGAAACGATATGTGGAGATATTATGTTTGGTTCTTATAGTTTTTGTAATTTTTTTCCTAGATATTCAGGTAGATATGCAAGTGTTTGCAAAGCCTCGATTTCCATAAAATGGAGGTTGCCTGGTAACACTAACGTATGTAATGGGGGTCCAAAGTCTTTATTCGAAAGGGCCTTGATCGTATCAGCAAATACCCTTGGGATTTCTGAACCGGCTTGGCAGACAACACACATGAGATCATCATTTGAAATGATATTTTCTTGCCGTAGTTGTTCCATCTCTAAAAGTACTTGTAAACCTTCTGTTGCAGTCATGAAACGGTCTTTATCTGATTGGATGTCTAGGAGGATCAACGTATGTAAACCTTGTTTTTTATTATCCTTGATAACATCATAGGGGCTTGTGGGAAAGAATCGATCTTCCGGGAGTACAAGTGTTGTTGTCCTCCCAAACTTATATTGTTGCAACCCCAATAACCCTGGTGCAGAGGTCACAATACTTGTTCCATGGATGACTTTTGTCAGGATGCCCTCCTTTATCGCTCGAAGACGAAGGTCGACATGAGTTGTCGCTGTCATAGCGTCTCCTCCGGTTAGGAAACAAACATGGCATGTCTTTGCTTTAGTGATGATTTTAGATCCTTCCTCCGTTTCCTCTCTAGAGAGGACCTTTATAGGTTTTTCAATGATTTCTCCTAGTTTATCTATCGTTGTCCCCATCATGGTTGATGTATAGAACTCTGAAAAGATATGATCACAGGACCGTAATGTGTTGAATGCTTTAAGGCTCATATCCTGCTCATCGTAGAGACCTAATCCAACAAAAGTGAGTCTTCCTTGCTTCATAAAAATCAACAATGCATACGCAAAGAAGGTATGTTGATAAAGGTTTGGCAATGCTATAGATTCTTTTTCGTATTCTACCCAAAATCTTTTATAAGAAATGTCACTATAATAAAATAAGGGATAAACACTAATCATTTGATTAAAAAAGGTTATCATCATGCGAACTCCTGATAAGAAAAAAAAGATATTCATCTGTAGTGTGATTCTTCTTTTCATTCTCTTACCTCTTTCATCATCTGGTGAGAGAAACCACGAATCCCAGGTTCTTACAGATTTCGATCCACTCGTTGATGTTCATATTACCTTTACGGTGAAAACAATCAGGAACCTTGAGGTGCATGATGATTTGTTCGATTTTTCTCAAATAATCAGAAGATTGAATCCACCAAGCTTTTATCTTACTGTTTGGATCAATGATGAGGTCTTTGAAAGCCCAGCTTGGATTGATTCCCATGTTGTCTCTCCTGATCTATCGTTTACCTGTGATGTTCCCGATCATGAGGAATTCGTATCAATACGCGTTGGACTCTTTGAAAAGAATAAATTTGGATCAGATCATCTTTGGGATATAACCTCTCGAAAAAAACCTTCCTTTGCCTATCTTAACTATAGCATCAAAACAGGGCATTGGACGGGTGATGACTATCTTGGAGATCCAAGTGGTTATGGGCGATTAAATGGATATGATGATGGTAACTATAATAAAAGGATACGCGTCGCTGAGATGTTTTTTGATATAAATCAAAATGATTATGATGGCGATGGGATACCATATTGGGTCGAGGTATATGAATATGGGACCGATCCTACTGTCGATAACAGAGGAGAAGACGAGGATGGCGATGGCATACCTATAGAATGGGAGTACCAATGGGGTTATGACCCATTTGTTTGGGATGATCATGAGAATCTTGATATGGATAATGATGGCCTGTCAAATACAGAGGAATATCGTACCTCTCAATGGGGATCAGATCCCTATCGGAAAGATATCTATCTTGAACTTGATCAAATGGAACTTGGACCTAATGGTGAAGGAGCTTCTGTACCTGAGAACTCAAAAGAACTGATTAAAAAACCATTTCATAGACGTAACATCGTATTTCATATTGATGATGGATGTATGGGTGGCGGTGAGTTCATTCCCTTTAAGCAGAGGGCGTCCTGGCAAGATTTACAACAGATCTATCGAGATCATTTTCTACACAATGATGTTAATAATTGGAGAAGAAGTGTCTTTCATTATGGACTTATAACGTATCAATCAAGTATCTTCCATGGGTTTGTTTGGACTTCGTATATCGATGAAGACCATCCCGTTCTTTTGGATAGTTTCCAAATATCGACAAAAGAACATGAAGAGATCCCCTTTGAATATCCGTTATTACGGATAATAGGAAGAAAGAGCATAAATAAGCAATATAGTAGGGAGATCATCTATGCTTCAGCCATCATGCACGAAACAGGGCATGTACTTGGCATCTTCCATAGTAACACTCCTGGATGCGATAATAAGACAGGGAAATTCCCGTGGCAGAGGGATTGGTGGGTATGGAGGAATTATCGGAGCTGTATGAACTATGGATACATGTATACGTTTGTGGATTATTCTGATGGGACAAACGGAAACAATGATTTTGATGACTGGGGTCGAATTGACTTAACCTTATTTACAAAACCACGTTATTGATGTATATCAGATTCTCTCCAAATATATCAATAAACCAAATACAAGATAAGGCGAACTAATGGAAATCGTTTTTTTGTTTTTTCCTCTAGCCTTCTGATTAAGGTAGGAATACAAGTGCTTATAAAGAGTAAATTTGTTTAACGAATTTATATGCTTCCGATGGAGTTAGCAATCGTTGCATTTATCGCAGGGATTATCCTGCTTTATAAGGGTTCTGATGTCCTTGTTGATGGTACGACTGGTGTTGCTGCTCATCTAGGTGTTTCATCGATGATCATCTCTGTTATCGTTGTTGCTTTTGGGACATCGGCCCCCGAATTTGCTATATCTGTTGGCGCATCGGTTCAGCAATATGCTGGTTTTGTTCCGGATGGCGCAGATATCTCAATAGGTAATATCATCGGTTCTTGTATCGCAAACCTTCTTTTAGTCATTGGTATCAGCGCGGTCATCAACCCAATTAAAATCCAAAAAGGTGTCATACGTAGAGAGTTACCCATTGTTACAATGGCAACAGGTGTTCTTTTACTCTTTGCTCTCATGCAGCTTTTCGATGAATTTCATAGAGTTGGCGGAATATTGTTTTCCTTTTTTTTCATTCTTTTTATCTGGTATTTTATCCGATGTGCCAAGAAAGAACGGGTCATAAATGAGAAGTTTAATAAAGATGAAACATCAAAGAACATTCTTTTTGTTATCTTTGGGATAGCAGGGGTCGTTCTTGGTGCATGGTTTTTGATCGAGTCGGCTATATCTCTTGCGTACTTTTTCAAGATACCAACCTTTGTGATCTCTTTATCACTTGTAGCTGTTGGGACCTCTCTACCAGAACTAGTTGTCTCAGCGATGGCCTCATTTAAAAATGAATCGGATATTGCTATTGGAAACGTTCTAGGATCCAATGTTTTTAATATTTTTTTAATACTAGGTATCTCTGCTTTATTCATACCTTTGAATGCTATTGGGTCTCTTGATCACCTGATACTTCTTCTTTTGATTACATTACTTATGGTCCCTGTGTTGCGGTCAAATCACAAGATATCAAGAGTGGAAGGATTCGTTCTTCTTATCATCTATGCCCTCTATATGTGGTATACATTTGGAGGGGATAAGATCCTAGGTTTTTGATGAAATCAAATGATATTTAACCTTGATTCCTTTTACATGGTATGATGCCGAAGAAGAAAAAATCGATGCAGGATGTCTATGCAGTCCTTCTCATGGGGTTATTCTTCATCATCGTTCATGGACTCGCATTATTGATATTGCAACCATTTGAGACAGCGGGCATCGAACCTGCATTTGAAAACCCTAACGACCCAACAAATATCATATATATCTTTGCTATCATGCTTGTTTTCACTCTTGTTATCTTACTGATCGCAAAATATTGGAAGAAACAAGTGATACAGTTCATCATCCTTGGAGCAATAGGATACACCGCGTTTTATGCGTTCTTCCTTCCTTCGTTCATTCTCATACTGCCTGCTATTTCAGGTCTGTTGACGATACTCTTGAGTCTTCTTGCAGCTATAGCTCTTGTGGTCACGCTTTATAAATATCCTGAATGGTATGTGATCGATAGCTGTGGTATCATCATTGGTACAAGTGCCATCATCATCTTTGGTATCTCACTTAGTGTCCTATTAGTATTACTTCTTCTAATTGGTCTTTCAGTCTATGATGCAATCTCGGTCTATAAGACGAAGCATATGATCGATCTCGCTGATACAGTGATGGATCTGAAACTCCCTGTTCTGCTTGTTGTACCTAAGATAAAACATTACTCGTTGATCAAGGAGACAAAACGATTGAAGGAAACGTTAAAGGACGGCCAAGAGCGTGAGGCGTTCTTCATGGGATTAGGCGATATCGTCATGCCAGGCATCCTTGTCGTTGCAGTCTACTATAATGGTGAGATGGGTCTACCTATCGCGATTGGAACGATGATTGGTACATTGGTTGGTTTTTTGTTTCTGATGAGATTTGTTCTCAAGGGAAAACCCCAAGCAGGTCTCCCGTTTCTCTGCGGCGGAGCAATCCTTGGATACATCCTTTTTAGCCTTATTTATCTAGGATATCTACCTGGTTTATACGTCGGTATTTAGCATACCCTCCCCAAGGTGATTAATAAATAATAGAGATACAGGTAGAACTAGGTTTTCTCACAAATAGATTATAAGATACTGTTTATCATTTTTGAAGATGATGTGTAAATGTATAAAACCTGACGTATGAAAAAATCATTTCTCCGCTTTTACATCTGATATTGTGACAATGTATCAAACATTAATGTTTTATATGATATAATGCGTTTATACTTAATAGAGAGAATAATAAAGGGGACTAAAAAGATATGAAGAATAGATTGATAGGTGTTGGTATCTGTTTTATAATACTTATATCAGCTGTTGGGATAGTTGCTCATCCTATGGATGGTCCAATTACTGAAGATTTTGAGGAACTTGAAGATATTGAAGTCACCGTAAGTATCCTCACCATACGATCTTTGGAAAAAGCAGATAGGCACCTTGGTTTTGAAAAAATCATTGATGAGACTTCAGATCCTGATTTCTATGTGAAGATATGGGTCGATGATGAAGTATTTGTTAGTGACACTAGGTGGAACACCAAATATCTTTATGATGTTACCTGGTCTGCAAGTAAGCTAGTTTCTCCAAATGAAACAGAACTTCCAATTCGTATACAGTTATGGGATGCCGCAGATGAAATCATCACCACTGATAGACTATGTGACATTACAGGAAAACAAGGTACTGATGAAGAAAGTAAAACAGCTGTTATCTATTATAATGTGAGAACTGGGCATTGGACAGGTGATGACTATCTTGGAGATCCAAGTGGGTACGGGCGATTGAATGGTTGTGATGATGGCAGCTATTACCGGCAAGAGCTTGATGCAGAGGTGTGGTTTGATATCACCCAGACCGATCCTGATGGAGATGGGATTCCGTCTTGGATGGAAATACATGAGTATGGAACGGATCCTATGGTAGATGACACAGGTATTGATCCTGATGGTGATGGGCTCCCTATTGAATGGGAATGGAAATGGGGATATGATCCCTTTGTCTGGGATGACCATGAGAATCTTGACCTAGATGGAGATGGTTTGAGCAATTGGGAGGAATATTATATGAGGAACTGGTCTGCGGATCCATTTAGAATAGATCTCTTCATTGAAATGGATCAGATGATTGGTCCAAATGGAGAACTGGGAATGTTTCCAGAAGGCTCCAAAGAGATATTATATACTGCATTTAACCGTCGTAATATCGTGTTCCATATCGATGATGGTGGCATGGGGGAAGAATCACGGGCTCAGATCATCCCGTTTTCTGAGATTACGAATTGTTCCTGGAGGCAACGTGATGAGCTCGATAGGATTTATGAAACATATTTCCTTA
>JARVGL010000020.1 GCA_029762575.1 Thermoplasmatota archaeon
AAACAGGAGCATACTGCGTAGCTATACTTTGATCATCTGCAGAAGCTGAGACACAACAACCAATCATCATAGTAAAGAAGAGGAGACAAACAAACAATGGTAGACGTTTGAAGATTATTTTTCTTATACTTCTGATCTGATATTTTTTATTCATCGTTGCCATGATGATACATGATTCATCAATAATTTTTAACGTTTTGTATTTTTTTGTTAACCTCTTCAACCATTGTTCTCCTCTTTTTCTACTAAAAACAAAGGAGCTTATTCATACCAATATTTAAAAACCCAAAATATATTTTCTATATATGATGATTAATAAAAGTAATTCAAGAATCTGGGAGTATGTTCTATGCACTGCGATACTCTCCATGCTGCTACTCACAATAACACCTATCCAAAGCCAACCAACCCAGAAGATTAATGAAGCTGTCTCATCAGACATAATAACTGTAGATATTGCTCAGGAGATAGCATCCACCTTTCTAATACATCATCAAAAACAGGCTCAATTCACAATTGATTCATCTGAACCTCTCTTGGATTCTGATGGATCATCAACTCTTGCATATGTCATTCACCTTCAACCTGATGGTTACATCGTAGTATCCGGCTCAACTCTTCTTTCGCCCATCATAGCGTTTTCCTGGTTACAACCATACCCAACGCAACCTTTCGATACCTTTACTGAATTCCTTTCCTTTGATCTGACAACACAACTGAGCAATACTGATTGTTTTTCAGAGGATATCATAAGTAATCGATGGAATCAATGGGATCTGCTTCTCTCTCAGAATGGTATCCTTTGCAGCCTCTCCGAACAATGGCCTCCAGAAGGAACCACAGCAACTGGAGGATGGATAGAGACCACGTGGCATCAAGATAGCCCCTACAACGACCTCTGTCCGATAGAACCAAGTTCTGGAACACGAAGTATCGCAGGATGCCCTGCAGTGGCTATGGCCCAGATCTTCAATTATCATAGGACAACAAATAATATCCAGTTCTCAGATGAAGATGACTATTATCACAATTACCTCAATCGATACTGGATAGACAATGACCATGAAAAATATGATTTCCCATCATTCCCGCAATTAAATGATTATATGGACACAGTGAGTCAACACTTCAGCCAATCTCAACCATTAACAGATCAAGACATGGCGGCATTGAACTTTGCCTGCGGGGTTGCATGTAAACAAGTGTATTCTCCAGGTGGCTCAGGAACATTTGGAGTTAACCAAGCCTATAAAGCGTACCTTCGATTCAACTGCTCAACGGTTCAATTATATACGGAATCAACCGATGATGTGTACGACATCATCATTGATGACATCAAAAACGCTCGTCCCGTACACCTTGCAGTTGTGACCCCCGCATGGAATGCAGGTCATAATCTTATCATCGATGGATATAACACAGAGGGGTTCTTTCATCTGAACTTTGGATGGGGCGGAACATATGATACATGGTATCGACTACCGACCGATCTTCCCTTTGATCTCACAGTTCTTGAAGGTGTCATCGTCAATATCTTGAATTACAACACGACCGAGGATCTCAGCTGCGAAGGCCATATCCAATGGAGAGATGTGGCACCAGGCAGCGAGATACAAGGTTCTTTTACAGTATCAAACATCGGTGAACCAGGGTCAGTTCTCTCATGGAAACTCCTTTCAGTCCCTGAATGGGGAACATGGACCATAACACCAGATGCTGGGACAGGTCTTACACCTGAACAAGGTGCATTATCCATTGATGTTAACGTTGTCGCTCCAACAAAGAAGAACAAGGAATATTCAGGAGGCATCATAATCGTAAATACAAATAACCCTGGTGACCGAGAGTATATACCAATCGTGTTACAAACAACTAAATCAGCAAGATCGATTGGCTATCACTGGCAATCGCTTTTTAGATTCCCCGTACTGACATTCCTAGCACGTAATCGGTTCTAACGCTAGAGTATAGGAACACTAAAAAAAACAATCATTCTTTTAGAATAGCCACAATCATTTTATAAGGGATATGGTTACCCGTCTAGAGAAATAACGGATTTAATGAAAACCTTGCGGGGGTTTCGGTGATTATGACAATAGAACCAAGAGATGTCCATAGTACATTAGGCCGATATATGCTCGTAGATGGATTCGATCTAGTGTTAGATCTAAGGAAAAGCAAAGGATGTCGACTCTACGACTCCAAACAGGAGAAATCATACCTTGATGGCTTCTCATTTTTTGCATCTGCACCCCTAGGAATTAATCATCCAGCGCTCGATAACCCGGAATTCATCAAGAGACTTGGTACTGTTTCAGTGAACAAACCAACTAACTCAGATCTATATACAACAGAGATGGCAGAGTTTGTCGACGCGTTTGCCACCTATGCCGTTTCCGATCATTTCAAACATTTGTTCTTTGTCGACGGTGGAGCTTTAGCCATTGAAAACGGGTTAAAAACCGCTTTTGATTGGAAGATACGAAAAAATCTTGAACACGCCGATGGGGAACTTGGAACACAAGTCATCCATTTCAAAGAAGCGTTCCATGGACGAAGTGGATATACGCTTTCAATGACAAATACATTTAACCTTGATAAGGTCAGATATTTCCCAAAATTCAAATGGCCTCGTATCATCAACCCAAAATTAACCTTTCCGCTAAACGATGAAAACCTTAGTGAGGTCATTGAAACAGAGAAACAAGCAATTTCCCAAATCAAAACAGCTCTTGAGAACAATCCTGATGACATCGCTGCATTGATCATTGAACCTATCCAAGGAGAAGGTGGAGATAATCATTTTAGAAAAGAATTCTTCTTTAAGCTAAGACATCTCTGTGATGAGTATGATATGATGTTCATGGTGGATGAGGTTCAAAGTGGTCTTGGTCTCACAGGGAAGATGTGGGCCATTGATAATTATGACGTAAAACCAGATATCCTAGCCTTTGGAAAGAAAACCCAGGTCTGTGGTATCATGGTGAATGACCGGGTAGATGATATCAAAGATAACGTCTTCAATGTCCCTAGTCGTCTGAATTCAACATGGGGCGGTAATCTAGTGGACATGGTCCGAGTTCAGAGATACCTTGAGGTCATATATGAGGATGATCTTCTTAAGAATGCAACGGTTCAAGGCAAGAATCTTCGAAAAGGTTTAGAGGAGATACAAGAGAAATATCCTGAGATAATTTCGAACGCCCGAGGTCTTGGACTGATGTGTGCCTTTGATCTACCTACACCAAAACAACGCGATCAATTCAAGAATCGTCTCTACAAGAATGGGCTTATGGTCCTTGGTTGTGGTTCCGCAACGATTCGATTTAGACCTGCATTGATAATAACCGAAGAAGAGATCAATGAGATGCTTTCCATCATCGAAAAGACACTTGAGGAATGGTAAATCAAACTCGTACTTTTTCTTTACTTTCTAACAAATCCTTTAGATACGTTGAGATCGAATCAATAGGTATCCTTTTCTGTTCAGTTGTATCCCTATCCCGAATGGTTACCTTTTTATCGGATAACGAATCAAAATCTATGGTGATACAGTAGGGTGTCCCTATCTCATCCATTCGAGCATAACGTCGACCGATGGTCCCTGCGTCATCATAGACCGTATATATCCCATCCATTCTTAATGAAAAATCGATGTTCTTAGCTACTGAAGTAAGCTTATCATCATTAATGAGGGGAAAAACACCTGTTTTTACTGGTGCGACATGTGGACGGAAACTAATTAGATGATATTCTTCATCATTTTTTATCCCCTCCTTATAATTATGCTCCAAGAGCATATAGATGATACGATCTATTCCAAATGAGGGTTCGATGACGTGGGGAACGAATTTTTCCCCAATCTCCTTTTCCATAACCTCTTTTATTTCATAGGATTCAGAGGAGACAACAATTGGTTCATTGTTTATCTCAACAGTTATTTCATCAGTTTCATCTGTTATGACGTAGTTTTCAAGTGCTTCTTTGATTGCTCCAGCCTTCTGCATATACAATGGACCAAGGACATTCATTTTAGGAATGATCTTTTTCCGTTTGGTCAGCTGGGGTTCATCATATCGTCGTAACGCATACATATCAGTGCCAGAAGAATTAATATGGGAACTGAGATCATAGGCCGATCGATCAGCGATGCCAACACATTCAACCCAACCAAATCGTTCACTATATAGTTCAGCATCCCAACATTCCTGCGCATAATGAGCCATCTCATCATCAGCATGTTTACGGAACCTGAACTTCTCAGGTTTCACACCAGCATCAAGAAGGAATGACTGGGTCAGAAACATATAATATGCAAGAGCTTGGTTCTTAATGACTTTTTTCTCAACTGCTTCTTTCAAGCTTAGTTTCATTTCTTTCTCATTATCAAAAAGTAAGAGCATGTTATCTTCAACAAAGGCAAAACGTTCATGGTTCTTATTTGATGGATCGAAAAAAACCTCAGCCTCGGCCATTGAGAACTCACGCATTCGTAAAGGCCCTTGCCGAGGAGATACCTCATTTCGATATCCTTTACCTAGTTGTACTACTCCAAAGGGGAGTTTTTCTCTCGCATAGCGGTAGAGGAGATGAAATCCAGTAAATATACCTTGAGCAGTTTCTGGTCTTAGAAAAGCATCACGTGTTTTACCAATTCCTATCTTTGTTGCAAACATCAGATTGACTTGGTGAGGGTTAATTAGTTTTGTTCCACAGGTTGGACAATTCATATCATCTGCTTGTATCGCTTCCTCGAGTGTCCTTGAATCCTTCGTGATATCCTCAACCTTAAAGGATGTTGCACACTGCGGGCAGTCAACTGTTAGATCTGTGAACTCGTCAACATGACCTGATGCCTTAAGAACCTCAAATGGCGTCATCGTCGGTGTATGTATCTCAAAACATCCATCTTGTAATAGAAAATAGGACCTCCAGAGATTCTCAATGTTCTGTTTCAGCTGTGCTCCGAGTGGACCGTAATCAAAAAGACCTGCAACTCCTCCATATATCTCATAGGATGGATAAATGAATCCTCTTCTTTTCGCAAGCATCAATATCTTATCGTATACATCTAAAGACATGTTTATCTTCCTCATTATCCTTGGAATACGTGATAATAGAAAAAGAAATACATTTATGAGATTTAAAACATACAGCTCATGAGATCCATGTCAGTGACCATCCCAATGAGTCTATTTTCAGAATCGACTATAGGAATATGACTGATATTGTTCTTAATCATCATTTTTGCAATCTCACAGACCGGTGTGTTCTTTGTTGCAGTTTTTACATCTGATACCATAACATCCTTGACAGGTATCTTTGGCAATAACACCTCAGAGGTAGCATGATACATACGAACTGTATCCCTAATACCTTCCCAGGTCCACTGATCCTCATCGTCACCTATACCCATATTGGATTGTTCAATACCTTCTCTGATCTGACTGAGTTTAAAGAGATCACCATCAGCAACAATACCTACGACCTTCAAGTCATCATCAAGTACAGGTAACGCATTTTCATTTGTGATATTGATGATCTCCATGATAACATTAATAGGAACATCTATATGAACAGGGACAACAAGATTGCTGATATGATTTCCAGCGGTATCCTTTTCGTGTCGTTGCTCCTTTACAAGTTCTTTGAGAAGATCGGTTGGGCTCACAACACCTATCAGCTTTTGTTGTTTGTTCACAACAGGGAGTCCATGGATCCGTTTCTGATAAAATAATTGTGCAGCTTCCTTAATATCTTGACCTTGTTTCAAGTAGTAGTACTCGTTCTTGATTATCATTGCAAGCTGATCCTCATCAGCATGTTTGAAGATATCGGAACGAGTGACGACACCAACAAGCTTATCGGTTCCTTTTTTGATTATCGGGATGCCTGAGACATTGTGGTCTGCAAGTATCTTTAAAGTATGTTGTACAGTTCCGGGTACGTAGCCTACAATTAAATCCTTTGACATTATCTCTTCGACGTTCATTTGATCCCTCTTTAACCAAACTTACCTGATAGAAACCTATACTTAGGCTCTATTGTCTGTTGATCGAGTACCAGGAAAGATTCGGGGAATGTGAAGGGGGGAATGCCATCTTTTAAATTTAAAACTTTCCTTGGGGCATAGGTTATCGAAAGAAGAAGTTGTTCAAGGGTGAAATATTCCGGATAAAACTGTAAAAGATGTTTGATTTCAAGGAGTGGTGAAGGATCATGAAGCATCGCGTTATCTGATCCAATGAGAACCGTATTTCCCACTTCTTTAAGAAGGGGAAGGGGAAGAGGAAGAGTACTATCAAAAAAGGAGTTTGAACGTGGACAAATAACGATTGGTATCTCTATCTTCTTTATTTTCTCTAGATCCTTTCGTAAGGCGTTAGTCATATGAATGATGAACGTAGGTTCTAATTCTATTATACTGTCGATATCCTCTCTGATCCTTTCACTAGCATGCAACGCAAACATCTTTCCTTTTTTATGAGTCAAAGATGCGATATCGTATAGTCCCTCTAGATCCCAGTCAGAGATGCTACTAATCCCAATCCCATCGGCCATTTGGAGAATGGAGCGTATCTCATTTTTATCAACCATCATATCCTTTGGTCTTCCTAGGACAACACCTTGTATCGGTTCAGAGCCTAAGGCTTCGTTAATTAAACGGATGCCTTTCACTCCATTCTCTCGAAAATCTACAAAACCCGTTGTCCCCATAACGAGCATCTTCTGAATGGTTTCGATCATACCACTAAGAATCTCCGCCTCAGATGTTTCTTTCAGAAGTCTATGTTTCAAACCATCTGGGGGTGCAACAAGCTTTAGTATGTCTCTAGGTAGAAAAAGTTGTTTTTTTCGTATAAATGCATCACCAATATGTGTATGCATGTCAATAATAGTTGGAACGATCAATCCATTCTGAAGTGGTGTCTGAGAAGGTGATCCCTGTCTTTGTTCAGTTACAATACCATCATTAATGCAGAGATATCCTTTTTCAAAACCCTTTTCTGTGAGAATCTTACCGCTGACATAATCCATGGTTGTAAACAATGAAAACGATGTTACTTCTTAAACCTTTTAGATATCATCACTTAAGAGATGTTTATTTGGTTTTATGTAATCTTTGAAGGATCCATGCGATATTCTCTCCTAGGTTTTGCATATTTTTTCTTGCTTCATCATCAGATCCAACCTCGCCGATCTTTCCACCAACACCAAGATTCCAATATGTTGAACCAGTAACGATCATTTGTTCGATGAGAAAAAAATGGTTTATGGCATCGAATGCTTCAAGGGAACCAGCTCGTCGGACAGCTATAATTGCAGCGGCTACTTTGTGTTTGAAAAGATAATCATTTGCTCGTCCAACTCTTCCAGAGCGGTCTATGAATGCCTTCATCTCAGATGTGACATTTGCAAAATACGTTGGTGAACCTAGGAGTATCGCATCTGCTTGTATCATCTTTTGGATATACCCATTCAACCCATCATCCTTAATAGCACATTGTTTATTCTTGAGCTTATAGCATTGATCGCAAGCACGACATCCTTGCAATTGTTTACCACCAATATGGATCAGTTCACAGGAAATCCCTTCTTTCTCTAAAGCTTCAAACACCATGGAAATGAGTATATTTGTGTTCCCATTCTTCCTTGGACTACCGTTAAATGCAACAACGTTCATCTTTTATCACTACCAGTATTTCGTCGTATGTTAAAGGTTTTTTGTGTTTTTGTAAACCAATCGAATAGACCTAGAACTATCATTTTTGTCAGTACCTTTAAAAACCTTTTATTTTTAACGCAAGTAACTAGAAGTAACAGAGGATCTCAACAACAGTATACACTGGAATCAAAGAAGTATGCCTTTAAATTGATGATTCAAAGGGAAATATTTATCTAAAATAGCTGAATAATGGGAGAAAACAAGCTCATACGAAAAATTGAGAGTTCATACTATCCGATATAGGAGGCACAAGTATGTTATCAAAGACCATCGGTGAAATTGTTGATGAAACTGCTATGAAATACCCTAATCATGATGCATTGATCTATGTCAACAGAGGCTTACGACTAAATTATAAACAATTCAAAAAGGAAGTGGATACGCTTGCTAAGTCACTGATAGCTTTAGGGATACAGCGAGGGGACCATATCGCTATTTGGGCATATAATATCCCCGAATGGGTTCTTCTCCAGTTCGCATCTGCCAAAATAGGCGCGGTTCTTGTAACCGTAAACACGTATTATAAAGCAAAGGAGCTTGAGTATCTCTTAAAACAATCTGATTGTACAACATTGTTCCTAGTCGATGGTTTCAAAGATGTAAACTATGTTGATGTTGTATACAAGGTTGCTCCAGATATCAAAACAACTGAACCCAGTAAAATATCCCTAAAGAATCTACCATTTTTAAAGAATGTGATCCTGATCGGGACCCAGAAAAAAGAGGGGATGATCCTGTATAATGATCTATTGAAAAATCATGTGAAGATTTCAGATTCTGAACTGATAGAGCGCCAAAGATCCTGTGATATCCATGATACAATCAACATGCAATATACTTCAGGGACAACAGGTTTCCCAAAAGGAGTGGAATTAACACATAACAATATCGTCAACAATGCGTATTATGTTGGTGAGACTATGGGGTTAACTGAATATGATCGTATGTGTATCCCTGTACCCTTTTTCCATTGTTTTGGATGTGTGCTTTCCACATTGAACTGTGTAATCCATGGATCAGCGATGATACCCATCGAAATATTCAACGCAGAACAGGTACTTCAAGCTATTGAGAAAGAGCAATGCACCGCGTTACAAGGTGTCCCAACGATGTTTACCGCAGAGCTTTGCCATCCGCATTTTACAGAGTATGATATGTCCTCCCTTCGAACAGGTATCATGGCTGGAGCATCATGTCCTATTGAAGTAATGGTTGACGCGATGAGCAAAATGAACCTTCAAGAGATAACAATCGCCTATGGTCTCACTGAGACGTCTCCAGTTCTCACCCAAACACGACGAAACGA
This sequence comes from Thermoplasmatota archaeon, assembly GCA_029762575.1. GTDB lineage: Archaea > Thermoplasmatota > E2 > DHVEG-1 > DHVEG-1 > EX4572-165. Next base: position 9,033 of record JARVGL010000020.1, read on the forward strand.
CCCTGTACAAAAACGTGTGGAAACAGTTGGAAAACCGATCCCAAACGTCGAAGTGAAGATCATCGATCCAGAAACAGGTAAAGAACTATTACCGGGAAAACCTGGAGAACTTGTGGCCCGTGGTTTTGGCGTCATGAAAGGATATTATAAAATGCCTGATAAGACAAAGGAGCTCATCAAAGACGGCTGGTTGCACACTAAGGATCTTGCAGTAAAGGATGAGGAAGGATATTTTAGCATCCTCGGCCGTATCGATGATATGATCATTCGTGGTGGTGAAAACGTCTATCCTCGAGAAATCGAAGAGTTCTTGTATACCTTTGAGAAAATCCAGGATGTCGCCGTCGTCGGTGTACCCAATAAGAAATATGGTGAAGAGGTATGTGCGTTCATCAAAATCCGAGAAGATATGAGAACATCAGAAGAAGAGATAAAAGAGTATTGCAAAGAAGGGATATCCCGATTTAAAATACCTAAATACATCTTGTTCACTGATGAATTCCCCATGACGGCTAGTGGAAAGATCCGGAAGATAGATCTGAGGGAAATAGCAAAACAAAGACTTCAACTCTAGATAACAAGGTCTGAACGCTGCATAAGAATCAATGCATTCATCTGGTTTTTTTCGTCTGGTGACGAAAAACCCTACCTAAACCTTTTTTTAGGTTTACAATATCACGGGTGTGGTGATTTGATTGGATTTCAGTCTTACCTCAGAGCAGAAACTGTTTCAAAAGACAATACGTGAATTTTGTGAAAAAGAAATAAAACCATTATCGTCTAAGATTGACAAAGAAGAATATTTCCCAGAGAAGCTCTATAAGAAAATGGGTCAAATGGGATTAATGGGTATGACAGTGCCACAAGAATACGGTGGAGCAGGAATAGATCGTGTCAGTTATATGATCGCATTAGAAGAGATCTCACGATTCTGTGGTTCAACTGGTATCACTGTGGAGGCTCATAATAGCCTTGGTGTTGGCCATATTTATGAAAAGGGAACTGAGGAACAACGGAGAACATATCTACCCAGACTTTTGAATGGAGAAGGTATCGCAGCATGGGCGTTATCTGAACCGAATGCAGGATCTGATGCGGCATCCCTTCAGACCACAGCAGTCCTTGAAAAAGATGAATGGGTATTGAATGGTACGAAACAATTCATCACAAGTGGAGATATCGCTTTGGTTACAACAGTTATGGCAAAAACCGATAAAGACCAGGGAGCAAAAGGTATCAGTGCCTTTATCATCGAAAAAGGCACACCAGGGTTCAAAGTGGGTCAACTGGAGGATAAACTTGGTTTGCGGGGAAGTCATACCGCTGAGATCATTTTAGAGGATTGTCGTGTCCCTAAGGAAAACCTGTTGGATACACCAGGTAATGGGTTCATCGGCGCTATGAACATCCTTGATCGAGGACGGACCGCTATTGGCGCTATGAGCGTAGGTATCGCCCGCGGAGCTCTAGAGGACAGTCTTGAATATGCGAAACAACGACAGCAGTTTGGTAAACCAATTGGTAAGAATCAAGCAATACAGTGGATGATTGTAGATATGGCAACCCAGATCGATGCAGCTAGACTTCTCGTCTATCGGGCCGCATTCATGGAAGACAACGATATTCGTTTCACAAAAGAGGCAGCGATGGCAAAATACTATGCTTCAGAGATAGCGATGAATGCTACCGTTAAAGCCATGCAGATCTTTGGAGGATATGGGTATACAAAAGAATACCCACTTGAGCGATATTATCGAGATGTAAAATTATGTCAAATCGGCGAAGGTACATCTGAAGTACAAAAGATGGTCATCGCTCGACAATTAGGTTTATAGAAAAATAGAGAACTGAGGCTATGTATATGGATAAGAACGCAAGGACAAAAGGAAAAATAAAGACATATGATGAGCTCTATAAAGGCTTTAAATGGGAGATACCAGAGTATTATAATTTCGGTTTTGATGTTGTTGACAAATGGGGCGAAGATCGAACGAAATTAGCATTGATCTCTATTGATCGAACAGGGAAACATGATCGATATCATACCTTTTATGATCTAAGTCGGGCATCTGATCGTTTTGCCCTTATGCTCCAAAAGATAGGGTTAAAGAAAGGCGATAGGGTCCTTGTCATCCTTCAAAGTATCCCAGAATGGTATATCGCACTTATCGGTATGTTCAAACTAGGGGTTATACCTATGCCAGGAACCGTCCTTCTTACCACAAAGGATATCGAATTTCGTATCAATCGTGCAGAGGCAGCAATGATCCTTACAGATCTTGACCATGCTGATAACGTTGAGGCAGCAAAGGCACAATGCCCAACACTTAAACATATGATGCTTGTAGACGGAAAAAGAGCAGGATGGTATAATTATGATGAAGAGATGAACGAGATAACAACAACGTTATCTAAGGAGAACATACAGAAAACCAGATCTACTGATCCTATGCTTATCTATTTCACATCAGGGACGACGGGTCATCCAAAAATGGTGCTTCATACTCATAGTTATCCTTTAGGTCATGAGGTGACCGCACGGTTCGCTCAAGCATTGACCGACAAAGACCTTCATTGGACGGTCTCAGAAACAGGATGGGCTAAAGCAGCATGGGGGAAACTCTTTGGTCAAATGATCGCAGGAGCAGCTGTCATCCAATGGGAGACACCAGGTCGATTTGACCCTGATGGACTCCTACGAGCAATGGAGAAATACGGAGTGACCACATTTTGCGCACCTCCAACCGTATATCGATTATTGATACAAATGGACCTTTCAAAATATAATCTAAAGCTTCGGCATTCAATGAGTGCTGGTGAACCATTGAACCCTGAGGTCATACGGGTCTGGAAAAAGGCGTTTGGTCTTGAGATCTATGATTTTTATGGTCAGACCGAGACGGTCTGTGTGCTTTCAAATTATCCCTTTATGAAAATCAAATATGGCTCTGTTGGGAAACCAACGCCCGGCCATGATGTCCGTATCGTTGATGACAACGGAAAAGAACTAACGTCAAATGAAGAAGGAAACATTGCCTTATACATAGGGAAGACAAGGCCACCTGGGTTATTCCAGGAATACTGGAAGGATGAGGATATCATGAAACGAGCATTCCGCGGTGATTATTATTACACTGGAGATAGAGGATATCAGGATGAGGATGGTTATTTCTGGTTTGTTGGTAGAGATGATGACGTCATCAAATCATCAGGATATCGTATCGGACCTTTCGAAGTGGAATCCGCGCTCATCGAACATGATGCAGTGGCAGAATGTGCCGTTGTCGGTGCAACAGATCCTAAAGGTGTACGAGGCATCGTAGTTAAAGCATATGTCGTCCTCTCGAAAGGATATAAACCATCTGATGCACTGACTAAGGAACTCCAAGAACATGTAAAGAACACAACAGCACCTTATAAATATCCAAGGATCATTGAATACAGTGATGACCTTCCAAAGACCATCTCTGGCAAGATTCTCCGTAGAGAATTAAGAAAAAGCTAACAAGGGTTAACCAACCCTTTCATCTTTTCTTTTTTATGAAATACCCTCCGTCGTTTTTTGGAAAGAATTTTAAAGCGGGTTTTCATTAGTCCATTTACTTTTCTCATACGGAGGAGGCTTAGATACATGAAAGATGTCGTAATAGTATCAGGTGTTAGAACAGCACAAGGAAAATTTTCAGGAGCTTTAAAAGATTTCTCCGCCCCGCAACTTGGGAGCCTAGCAATCAAGGGAGCAGTTGAAAAAGCAGGGATCTCTAGTAAGGATGTCGATGAGGTCATCATGGGCTGTGTCGTACCCGCTGGTCTTGGTCAGAATGTTGCAAGACAAGCCGCCATCGGCGCAGGGATACCTTATGAAGCTGGTGCGTTCCATGTTGATAAGGTCTGTGGTTCATCTTTAAAGGCAGTGGTCTTAGCGGCACAAGCAATCAAATGTGACGATGCGGAGATCATTGTTGCTGGTGGTATGGAAAGCATGAGCAATGTCCCCTATTGTATCCCAAAGGCGCGATATGGTCTTAGGATGTTTGATGCTAAGATAGTTGATCTCATGGTACATGATGGATTATGGGATGTCTATAATGATTTCCATATGGGTAATACGGGAGAGATCGTTGCTGAACGAAACAACATCACTAGAGAACAATGTGATGAGTTCGCTGCACATAGTCATCAAAAAGCGGAAAAAGCAACAGAGAACGGCTGGTTCAAAGATGAGATAATACCTATTGAGATACCACAAAAGAAAAAAGATCCGATGATCTTTGATAAGGATGAAGGGATCAGATACGGTACCACAACAGAGAGCATGGCAAGTCTCAAACCATTCTTTAAGAAGGATGGGGTAGTGACCGCAGGTAACGCATCTCAGATAACAGATGGCGCTAGTGCAACCGTTGTCATGAGCAAAGAGAAAGCAAAAGAGATGGGCATCAAACCAATGGTGACCATCAAAGGATATAATTTCTCAGGAGTAAAACCAGAGCTTGTGATGGAGGCCCCATTACCCGGTGTTGCAGATCTTCTTAAAAAAATGAAGCTCACCATAAAAGATATCGACCTTGTGGAACATAATGAGGCGTTCTCTAGTGCATCCTTAGCAGTGATGAATCATTTCAAGATACCAAAAGAGAGATTCAATGTCCATGGCGGAGCAGTCGCACTTGGTCATCCCATTGGAAGCAGTGGATCTAGGATCCTTATCACTCTTATGCATGCAATGAATAAACTAGATAGGAAGCGGGGACTAGCCACGATCTGTCTAGGTGGTGGAAACGCAGTCTCAATGGTTGTAGAACGGTAGGTGATAGAAATGGTTGTCAAAAAAATAGGAGTTATTGGTGCTGGACAGATGGGTCATGGGATCGCATTGGTCTCAGCACAAGCAGGATTTGATGTCATCCTACAGGACATAAAGGATGAATATGTAAAAAAAGGACTCTCAAAGATAGAGAAATTCCTTGATAAAAGCATTGAAAAAGGGAAAATGACTGCTGATGATAAGAAAAAAATTATTGGCCATATTAAGACAACAACCAAACTATCGGATATGAAAGATGTTGACCTTGTCATCGAAGCGATATTTGAAAACGTCCAAGTGAAAAAAGAGCTCTTCAAAGATCTTGACGGCATATGTAAAAAAGAATGCATCCTAGCAAGTAACACTAGTACGATACCAATAACTGATCTAGCATCTGTGACTAAGCGACCGGAGAAGTTCATTGGTATGCATTTCATGAACCCTGTTCCATTGATGAAACTTATAGAGGTCATCCGAGGACTTCGAACAGATGATACGACTGCAAAGACCATCCATGCTCTCTCAGAGAACATGGGAAAGATACCTGTTGAGGTCAATGATGGACCAGGTTTTGTTAGCAATAGACTTCTTATGCCAATGATCAATGAGGCCATCATCTGTTTAAACGAAGGGATTGGAACTGCTGAGAACATCGATTCCGTCATGAAACTAGGGATGAATCACCCAATGGGACCCCTTGCACTCGCTGATCTTATCGGTCTTGATGTGGTATTAAACATTATGACGGTTCTCTACGATGGATTCAATGATTCGAAATATCGACCCTGCCCGTTATTAAAGAAAATGGTACAAGCTGGATACCTTGGCCGAAAAACTGGTAGAGGATTCTATGATTATTCAAAGTAGGTGAGACAACATGGCGTATAAAAACATCATAGTGGAAAAAAAAGAAGGCGTAGGGATCATCAAGATCAACCGCCCCAAGGTTCTTAACGCTTTAGATAAAGAAACGATTCGGGAGCTTCTCAACGCAGTCGCAGATCTAGAGGATGATAAAAAGATCAAAGCAGCGATACTCACCGGTGAGGGAAAAGCATTCATCGCAGGAGCAGATATCAAACAAATGAAGGATATGACCCCTCTTGAAGCAAAAGGATTTGCTGAACTAGGGCATAGCCTACCCGTTAAAATAGAGGAATCACGGCTTCCCTTTATCGCAGCGGTCAATGGATATGCTCTTGGTGGGGGATGTGAGGTGATGATGGCTTGTGATATCTGTATCGCATCAAAGAATGCAAAGATCGGTCAACCAGAGATAAACCTAGGTATCAACCCTGGTTTCGGTGGAACACAAAGACTACCCCGTATCGTTGGTCTCATGAAAGCAAAGGAACTTCTTCTCACAGGCAGGAACATGGATGCTCAAGAAGCCTTTGATATAGGACTCGTCAACAAGATCGTTGATGATGATAAACTCATGGAAGAAGTAGAATCGCTTGCTAAGAACATATCTAGTAAATCAGCGGTACAGATCTCTTTTATCAAAGCATTGGTCAACAAAGGATCTCATATCGATCTCACTAGTGCCTGTAGCCTTGAGATATTGTATTTCTCAACTAGTTTCTCCACCCATGATCAAAAAGAGGGAATGAGCGCGTTTCTTGATAAAAGAAAACCTTGTTTCAAAGATGAATAATATATTCATCTCCTCATTTTTTATTTTAAAATCGTTCCAAGTATCTCTTCTGCCGCAGTATAGGGATCGGTCTTCTTTTCACCTATCCGATCAAGAAGATCATTGATACGTTGCTTACACGTTTGCTCATCAAAGATAAAGCTCATCAATCGTTTCCGGATGATCTCAACAAGCTCTGCCTCATAACGAAGACGTCGTTGTTTCTCAAAGAGATGGGTCTTCTCTAGATATGATCTATGATCCTCTATCTCTTGGAGTAATACATCGATGCCTTTACCTTGTTTAGCTATCGTTGAAAGCACTGGTGTTTTCCTATCTTTTCCTGAACAAGTGATATCAACAAGGCTTTCAACCTCAGCTATCGTCTGTTCAACACCGGGTCTATCCGCTTTATTGATCACATAGATATCAGCTATCTCCATGACACCAGCCTTTAAGGTTTGGATGCTATCACCAAGACCAGGAACGATGACGACAAGAGTAGTATCGGCTATCTTAATGATATCGACCTCTGCCTGACCTACACCAACGGTCTCAACGATGACAACATCTTTTCCACAAGCATCAAGTATCTCCACAACATCATAGACCGCGCTCGTTAATCCTCCTAGCATCCCTCGTGTGCCCAGACTACGAATGAACACCCCATCATCCATCGCTAGTTCCATCATGCGAACCCTATCACCAAGAAGAGCACCGCCACTAAAAGGACTAGTTGGATCAATAGCGATGATGCCAACTGTTTTACCAAGTTTTCGATATAAACGGGTCAGTTCACAGATAAGCGTACTTTTCCCTGATCCCATTACACCAGTTATCCCAATGACCTGAGCATTTCCTGTATATGGATGGATATCCTTCATAGCTGTTGTAGCGATCTTATCATTGTTCTCCGCTAAAGTGATCAACCGAGCGATACTACGCTGATCACCCTTCAATATGTTTTGTACGATGTCGCTCATCGTTTCACGTTCTTTATAATATATTCTACGATCTTTTCAGTAGGTGTACCAGGCCCAAAAACTGCGGCTATACCTTCTTTTTGAAGTTTAGGGACATCCTCCACCGGTATGATCCCGCCGCCGATGATGAGCACCTCATCTAAACCATTCTTTTTTAGAAGTTTGGCGACATCGACAAAAAGGGTCATATGTGCTCCTGAGAGCAGACTAAGACCAACCACATCAACATCTTCTTGTATCGCTGCTTCAACGATCATTTCAGCTGTTTGATGAAGCCCTGTATAAATGACCTCCATCCCCGCATCACGAAGTGCACGGGCAACGATCTTTGCACCACGATCATGACCATCAAGACCTGGTTTTGCTACAAGGACTCGTATCTTTCTTTCCACCATGTTTTCACCTCAATAAATCGCTTGTTCCTCATATTCACCGAATACATCACGGAGAACCTGACAGGTCTCACCAAGGGTTGCATAACTATGAACACAATCTAGGATTGCAGGCATCATATTGCTAGATCCCTCTGCAATCGTACGTAATGCTTCAAGGTTACGTTGAACCTTCTGATTGTTCCTCTCTTTTTTGAGCTTGTTCAAGCGTTTTATCTGTCGTTCCTCTCCTTTTTCATCCATTGCAAGCAGTGGTATATCAATGGTTTCATCTGTGTTGTAATCATTGACGCCTACGATAATTCGTTTATGTTCATCGATCTCTTTTTGATATTTATAGGAGGCTGCAGCGATCTCACGTTGATAGAACCCTTTTTCAATAGCAGCAAGCACGCCTCCAAGTTTCTCAACTCTCTCCCAGTACCGATAGGTCTGTTCCTCCATCTCATCGGTGAGCCATTCGATATAATAACTACCACCAACTGGATCGATGGTATCGGTGACGCCACTTTCTTCAGCTATTATCTGTTGGGTTCTTAAGGCGATTCGAACTGCTTTCTCCGAAGGTAAGGCAAGTGCCTCATCCATAGAATTGGTATGTAACGACTGTGTTCCACCAAGAATCGCTGCCAAAGCCTGCATGGTCACACGGACGATATTGATCTCAGGCTGCTGAGCGGTCAAGGAACAACCTGCTGTCTGGGTATGAAAACGCATAAGCATGCTTCTTTCTTTCTTTGCACCAAGTTTTTTCATTTCCTTAGCCCATATCCTTCTAGCGGCACGGTATTTAGCGATCTCCTCAAAGAAATCATTATGTGCGTTGAAAAAGAAGCTTAACCGTGGAGCGAACTCATCGACAGATAGACCTCGTTTTATCGCCCATTTCACGTATTCAACCCCATCACCAACAGTGAATGCTAGCTCTTGAACAGCTGTTGAACCTGCCTCTCTTATATGATATCCTGAGATACTTATCGTATTCCATCGAGGAACATATTGTGAACCATATTCAAACGTATCTATAATTAAGCGCATGGAGGGTTCTGGAGGAAAGATATAGCTTTTCTGAGCGATATATTCCTTAAGGATATCGTTTTGTATCGTGCCACCAATGATATCTTTTTGTATCCCTCGGTTCTCAGCATTCGCGATATAGAACGCCCAGACGATGGCGGCTGGACCATTGATGGTCATAGAGGTTGTTATCTTATCGATAGGGATACCTTGAAATAGGATCTCCATATCTTTTAGACTGCTGATTGCAACTCCACATTTGCCAAACTCTCCTCGAGACATTGGATGATCGGTGTCATATCCATATAATGTCGGATAATCAAAGGCAACACTTAACCCTGTTTCACCATGGCTAAGGAGATATTTGTATCTTTGATTGGTCTCTTCAGCAGACCCAAAACCTGCGAATTGTCTCATGGTCCATAGTTTTCCGCGATGCATCGTTGCATGAATACCACGTAAAAATGGATAGTTACCTGGAAAACCGATGTCTTTGAGATATTCAAGATGCGATATATCATCAGGCGTATAGAGTTGTTTGATCTCGTTATTTGATAGATTCTCAAATCGTTTCTTTCGTTCAGGATGTTTATCGATAAGAGGAGTATAACATTTTTTTTCCCATTCTTCCTTTTGTTTCCTTATTTGTTCAAGTTCCTTTTTATCATACATATGAGCAGCCTCCGTATCTAGAAATCAACTCCTTTTCTCCCTAGTATCCCTTCTTGATATGGATGTTTGATCTCAAGGACCTCAGAGACATAATCAGCGATCTTCACTAGTTTTGGATCGGCATATCGACCAGTGAGAACAAGTTCAAGTTCTATAGGTTTTTCCTTGATCAGATCCAGTACTTCTTTAAGATCGATTAACTTGAAATCAACTGCTACATTTATCTCATCAAGGATTATCATATCATATTTGTTATCTTTTATCAATTCTTTTACTTTTGAAAATCCCTCACGAGCCATCTCAATATCGATATCTTCAGGTTTCTTTTTGTTAACAAACTCATCACGACCATGTTGTGACACAGAAAAATACTTAACCTCTTCTAGACCATCTATTTCACTATACCGTCGTCCTTTCATGAACTGAAACATATGGACTTTATATCCTGCTCCCGCTGCTCTCAGACCAAGGCCAAGAGCTGCGGTCGTTTTCCC
>JARVGL010000021.1 GCA_029762575.1 Thermoplasmatota archaeon
ATCAAACCGATGGTGAATTTCGAAAAGGGATTTTTCGCTATGGGGTCGTCATCTATCAAAGTTCGATGGTGAATGGCAATATGTTCGGGTCGAACAGATTCCAAATATCGGCAAAGGGTATGGAGGAGAAAGCCGTGCAATTTCCTTGGTTGAACCGGGACGAAGTATATGCAAGTGCTTATATGCATGAATTAGGGCATCTCTTGAATTTCAGACCAATTCCAGGTCATAACAGTTTCAGTTACTATCCTTGGCAATTGGGCTGGTGGTTCAGTCGAGGCTATAAGAGCTGTATGAACTATGGGTACATGTACTATACAGTTGATTATTCAGATGGATCCAGATTTTTCAGAGATTTCAATGATTGGGAACGTATGGATCTCACGTATTTCAAAAGAGCTGATTGGTAAATAAAGCCGTATCCAAAATTTAGAACAATGATACCCTTTCAGAATATCTTTTATTTGCCTTCGTAGTTACTTTTGAATTCACAAGTGTCACACCATATCTTTCCATTGAAGAATTTCAAAGGAGAGCGACAGCTAGGGCATTTTGTCTTCTCAAGAAAATGCTCGATCCAGACATCTCGAACCTGAGGAACTGTTTCGAGTTTGATCTTATTAAGTAGTGATTTCAATGATGGTGTTGTTGCCAGTCTCTCAAGATTTGTATAGTTGATGAATCGAGATCTATCTTCATAATACATAGGGGTAACAGGTCTACCAGTATATTTATTGGACCCTAGGATCGTTGGTTTGTTTCTCCCTATGACGAAAGCCGCGATGATTACTCCACTTATTAATCCACCAATATGAGCGAAATGAGCAGTGTTATCCTGTGATCCAATGATGACGATGAATGTTTCCAATGCAGCGAAGATAAGGACCGCATATAGGACCTTAACCCGTCGAAAGACCATGATGAAACCTAATGGTATCGGCATGACCACCTCATCGTTTGGATATGAATAAGCAAAGGCACCCATGATCCCAAAGATGGCTCCAGATGCCCCAACTAAAGGGATATTTGAACCAAGATGAAGGAACGCATGAGTAAGACTCCCGCATATCCCTGTTAGAAGATAAATCGGTAGGAATTTCTTCCAACCAACTCGTTGTTCAAATGCCATGCCTATGAAGAAGAAGACCAACATATTGCCAAGGATGTGGAGAAAATCACTATGGACAAACATCGAGGTGAACAAGGTATAGAGTTGAGGTATGAGTTGAATGGTTAGATACACTGGTCTAAAGCCAAGGTCTAAGATTATTGACGTCCGGAAAAAAAACGAGATTATGAACACGATGAAATTTGTCACGATCAAAGCATAGGTGATCATCCATCTTTTGAAATATGCGATTAAAAGCCCACCGATCATGATTATGATAGCGATAATTGACTCTAGATTGATCGGATCTACTATCAGGTCCATTTTCTTTTTCTCCAGTCCCTTGCAATCACCGCAAAGGTCATGGTGAATAGACTTACAATATAAATAGTATTATTTGGTTCATCGCTCTCAGCGTCCTCATAGATTCTATCAAAGGAGGTTTCGTCAAGAGTCCAATCAAAGAAGAACACCTCTGCGTAATAGGTGGCGATTTCCTCGCATTCGATGATGATCCCTGCTTCCCTGTTGTTCATGATTGAATTCTCGTTCCAGTTAATACTTGAGATCAATACCGTGGTATTGTCTACGATCATTCCTTTGTTGTGTAGATTGCGGAAAATCGACCAGTTGGTATACAGATATCGAACCTGTACCCCCTGTTGTTCTAAGTATGTTTTTGTCTGATTGCATTTATCATTGCTTGTCCCATATGCGGGATTATAGTTCATGAGAATCCGAATATCTATCCCTTGTTGTGCTTTTTCAGCTAATCGTTGAACAAGGGGGCTCATCTGCTCTTCCCAGTCCATATAGATGTATAATTGCTCGATGTAAATGGTTTTTTTTGCAGATTCTATCATATATAAGAGTGCTTCAAGACTAGTATCTGGAGAAAACACAGGGGTTATATTGCAATAACCTGTGTAGGTAAATGGTTCGAACTGGGGCTTGTATCTACCGTAGTATACTTTTTTTGGGACAAATGTTGGATCAGCTATCTGTAATTGAAGGTCTTCGAAAGAGACACTATCAGCTCTCGTTGGATCCCAATCATCTTCGAAGACAGATAACACATAGGAAGCAACAGAGGGATTGTTTATGACGATGCCCCATTCTCTATTACCATATGATGGATCGATGGGAACACCTGTATATACCCAGTTGCAGCTTTCAATGATTACGGAATGAGTATCTATTATGAGATATTTTGCGTGGTTGAACGGATAACGTGCATAGATATCAGCGGATTGGTTCTGAACGATGAACCGGATCTCTGCCCCATAGGTATGTAATCTATTGAGAAGGATTCGTTCATCTTGAGATATACCTCCAACAGGTGATCCTTCAATAAAGACCCTAACATGGACATTTCTTTTTAAAGCGTCGATGAGAATATCGCAGAGAAAAGGGTTGGTGAATTCATAGATGTTAAATGATATCGAGGAAGTAGCATTTTGGATATATTGACTGATGACCCGATAACTATTGTCTGGTGAGACGAAGGTGGTGATGGTAACTGTATCACTGATGGTTCTCAGAGGGAATCGTGATTGGCCAATACAGTATCTTCTTAGATTTTTCCACTCTTCTAAGGTATCAGCATCCTCTTCAATGGTTTTATGAGACGTTTGGACTAGTATCTCTCCTCTTTTAACACCGGGTATCGGAGGGCCGTTCCATCCTTCTAGCGGTTGGTCAATATCACCATAGGCAAGGATGTCGATGGTATGATTGTAATAATCCTTCAATGCGACAGCACCTCCAGTATTACTGAAGGTAATAGTTGATGTAGCATACAGCTGAGGGATTGATTCCAATGAATCATCTTTGTATTCATAGTCAGGCATCTTGCCTGTTTCCCACTGATAGGCTGTTGCATTCTGGGTGATCGTTAATGTTTGGAATGGTGATATGGTCGTGTTTGAAGGAAAATAGAGTTTTTGTTGATCCGCTCGAGGTTTCCAGGGTTTTGTTGTCAGATACCACCCAGAGATATCGATTGTAGAGTTTGTCGGGTTGAAAAGACAGATGTATTCATTTGCGATACCTGGTCTCGTATAGTAATAGAACTCAGAGATAACAAGCGAAGTAGCCTCCTGCAACGGTGATGTATCAAAAAGGTAAAGTGTTGTTTCAAGCATATTATTGGATTCATCTATCTCATTTATCGTATTTTGTTCATCTACGATCACATAGAGAATATGTTCTCCAGGTGACACCCCATGGGTATCCCAGATGATGGAGGGATATTTTTGATATTTTGAAACAAGATCGTAATATTTCACCCCAATAAGATGCTCTGGGTCTATTTGGTCGAGGTAGAATGAGACGTAGACGTTTGAAGCGTTCTCGCTTCCCTGATTCTTAAGATATGCTTTGATCCGAGTTGATTCTCCTTCATGAAGGGTTCCTGTCTCGTTTCCTTGTTCATCATAGCAGATTATTTTATTGATGGAAAGATCAGGACCGATTAACTCACAATAAATGGTGATAGTATCCTGGATGTTATGGTCTGATTCAGAAAGAACAGTTATAGTGATCTGTTCTGTTTGGGTTTGTTGTCGGGGATTGTTTGGTGGTTTGATTATGAGCGGTATAGTAATATTGTGTTTTGCGTCAAGATAGATACTTGTCGTATCAAGACGTATCTTCCAATGATTTCCAACAGTTGTTAACTCTAGAGTGATGTTATCGGGAAAATCACCTTTGTTTTGTATAATGAGCGGTAGGGTGCGTTCTTCTTTAGGATAAAGGTTTACATTTTTTTCAGCTGTAAAAAGATCTAGTTGATATCTTCCTTGTCTAATGGAAATATTTTCAATGGTCTTTATATGGTTCATTGCTTCATCGTAGAATGAGAGGCTATAGTTTGCTCCTGTTGGTGAAGTGATACGGTAATAGCCTGGGTTAATGCACATGTCCTCATCGATCCCGTTGTCTTCGGTTTTGTATATGCCCGTGATTGAACCTGTTTGATTACTTAGTAGTGCTATATGGTCAGGGAACATTGATACCGAAACGAGATAACCACCTGTTGTCGCATTGTTTGTTGAGTTATCCATGTCTAGAAGAGCAACTTTTTGGATTGCATGCTCTATAACAGAGTTCTTCCTTAGTTTTACCTGTATCAATGCTGTTGAGTTCTGCAGGATGTCATGTTGATAGGCAAGATATCCTGTGTAAAGACGTAGATAGACCCAATCGGTCCATTGTCCGTTCTCGTCAGTGCTGATATTGATCAGATATCTATCGCTATACTGCCAGCGGGAACCATCCCATGTTTGACTGGCAGGATATGTTGTCTGTGTTTCGCTGGTGATATATGATTTAAGTTCATAGGGACTAAAAGGAGTGAAATTCTGAAGGGTGATTTGTATAGCAAAGGGTAATCCATACTGTTCATGTTCATATGCTTTAGGGAGAAACAATGGGTAGGTGATGATGGATAGTTGCCCTTTTTCTAAATAGATATTTTCAGTTCCGGGTGTGGGCACTATACCTTCGTAAAAATCAAGACTGGAATTATCCGTATCTTTCTCATGATGTCGGCAGAGGCTGTGGCCTTCAGCAACAAGATTTGCAGGTGTTCCGGGTATCAACGGGTAATCGATACCCCATTCAACGCTATCGATAATACTGCCGCCATCATCGATGAGTTGGATATAATCTCCAGAGTTTCCTAACCCGTTTCCAATACTTAGATCATCGACAGTGATCCGTAAAGCATCTATGTTATTAGATAGATTGGTATAAAGGAGTGTGTCTTTGTCGGTGATGATGGCGTACGAATAGGGATTAAGAACCATTGAATCAGTAATGGTTGTATTGAATGGATGGAGGGTATCTGTTTGGCTATTATCCCTTACGCTCCAGTTTGTGAGATCGTACGAGGTATTTGTTGGGTTGTAGAGTTCTATCCATTCATACTTTGAATCATCAAGGAGAGGACCGTACATGATCTCATTTATCAATATATTATCGATATCTGAAGCGATACAATTTTTGGGAAATATATATATTATTATTAAAATAAATAAAAAGAACAATGCATATCGCTCACCCTTTTTTGACATAATCGGTTCGTCCCCTTATTGTTTTATTGAGAGGGCGAGGAGGGATTTGAACCCCCGTATGCGGATCTGCAGTCCGCCACATAGCCGCTTTGTTACTCGCCCATACTTTTCAAATAAATTATCTTTCTGGTGGGACCTCTGAATTCATTTGTTGGATTTAATGATTTTGGTGGTTCTTCTTATGAAAAACCACTACTTTCCATATAATGGATATACAAGACAATCATACAAAAAATACCAGGGGAAAAAGGATGCAATCAAGTAAAGTTTTTAAGAGATGAATGAATTATAATTAATCTAGTTATAAAAAATATATGGGGTTTATATTTGTTCGTTCATAAGAAAAAAAGGACAATACGGCTGAAGCTTGTTACCTGTATTATGCTGATAGCTCTTCTTTTAGCTCCAGGTATTATGAGTTCGAATATTGTACGTGAACTAACTTTTGATGACCTAAAAGAATTACAGAGAAACACCGAGATGGATACAACAAACAAACCAAAGATAACAGTACATCATCAGTTCTCAGAGCCAACCTTTGAACTCTACGGGGATCAACTTGTCGTAAGGATACTAGAATCGAATTTTAATATGGTTCGAACAGGTCACCCTGTCATCCCTGCGCATGTTTCAACCTTTGAACTGCCGTTCGGATCAGTGATTCAAAACATTTCTATCAATCATTCAACACCTGAAACAATTAAACTCTTCGGAAGTCTTTCCATTGGCATTCATCGATATGATCTTCTTACAAAAATCCCGCAAACTCCTATTGATCCTATTTCGAGGATATCCGGCATCTATCCTGAGGCGTGGGTGACAAGTCATACGGGCGGAGGCTTATCAAATGGGGAACATACAACATTTTTTTCCCTCCGGATATACCCTGTTCGATATGAATCGGACGATCATACGCTCCTCTACGTCCAGAATGTAACAGTAACAATAGAATATGAGGAACCGACACAACCTATTCTAAATGGCAACAACGTCTATGATCTCATTATGATTGCTCCTGAAAAATTCCTTTCATCATTGGAACCGCTCGTCACCCATAAAAATAACGTTGGGATAAAGACAAAACTCGTCTCAGTTTCAACGATCTATGATGAGATGTTTTGGTATGGCCGCGATCAACAAGAGCAAATCAAATATTTCATTAAGCATGCTATTGAGATCTGGGGGATCTCTTCAGTTCTTCTCATAGGTGGTCTTGATGGGCAGACAAACCAATGGACTATTCCAGTTCGATACAGTCGGGTCGTTCCACCTATCGAACAAGAATATGCGGAACAGTCGTTCATCTCCGATCTTTATTATGCAGATATCTATGATAGTACGGGGAAATTCTCAAGTTGGGATTCAAATGAGGATGATCAATTCTCAGTATGGAATGAAGAATATCGAGAAGAGATGGACCTCTATCCTGATGTATATCTTGGAAGACTGCCTTGTCGAACCATACGTGAAGTTCAGATCATGGTTGAAAAGATTATCACCTATGAAACTAACAAAGAAACAACTGATTGGTTTTTCAATTATGTGATTGTCGCAGGTGATTCATATCCAGATATATCAGGGTTCAACGAAGGAGAACTTATAGGGGAACGATCAATAGAGCTCATGCCCGGTTTCAATCCTCTTTGCGTCTATTCATCTTTAGGGGATATTAATAGGAAAACAGTGAATGCTGCAATGAACCAAGGTGCTGGTTTTGCCTTTTTCTGTGGTCATGGGAGTCCAGGGAGCTGGAGCACCCATTTCCCTCCTGATGGGACACATTGGACGACAGGATATAACCTTATAGATATGATTCCGTTGAAAAACCAGGAAAAACTTCCCATAACCATTGTTGGAGGATGTCATAACGGGAAGTTTGATGTTGGTCTCATGAACCTTATCAACGGTATAAGAGAATATGGCCTAGGTGGATATTTCTTCAAATCTCCTTATCGCTTTTATTATAATGAATGGGTGCCGAATTGTTGGGCATGGTGGCTGACCAGTAAACCAAATGGAGGAGCTATTGCAACGATTGCAAACACGGGTCTAGGAACACATGGTGAAGATGATAAAGATTTCAATGGTGTTGCAGACTATCTAGAGGTTCTTGATGGATGGATGGAACTTAGATTCCTAGAATTATATGGTATAGAGCGTCAGCATGATCTAGGGTGCAACCATGCTCAAACGATCACGGAATATCTTCATGTCTTCCAAGGTAATAATGAAAAGATGGATACAAAGATGGTCCAGCAATGGCAATTGTTTGGTGACCCTACTTTAAGGATAGGGGGCTATTATCACACAACAACAGATATACTATGAACGTATTAAAAAAAGAAAAGAATGGAGAAGTAAAGTCATTTTTTACTTCTTTTTTAAGTACGGAAGCCCAGTACGTTTGTTTACTCCAACAGTGTAGTTGGTTGGCTTGTCACAAGGTGTGCCACTCTTTGGTTTATTCTTGCTGAAGAAATAGATGGTTTGATTGCGTCCACCCTTAAGCTTCACATCTCGTGTATACAACGTCCATCCTTCATATGTGTAGGCCATTTTTTCTACCTCCTTAAGCCAAAACATATCTTCTGATTTAAATCTTTCCTTATTTTTCTCTTTTGAACCCCTGTTTTTTAGGGTTTTTTGATAAAATGATGTTATTATAGAAGATGTATCTTTTCCGTTTCATGCTTCTTTTAGGTATTTATTTACTATTTCAATAGCGCAGAGATTTCCACACATACTACATGAACGTGTATCTTCCATTGGCTTTCTTTGTTGCCTGTATTGCTGTGGTTTTTGTGTGTCAATTGCTAGATCAAACATTGTATCCCAATCAAGTTGCTCGCGAGCTCTACTAAATCGTGAATCGATGCCTCTATCGATACCTCTAGCGATGTCGGCTGCATGGGCAGCGATGCGACAAGTGATCACTCCTTCCCTGACATCGTTTACATCTGGGAGCGAAAGATGTTCAGCGGGTGTGACATAGCAAAGAAAATCCGCTCCATGATACCCTGCGATAGCTCCTCCTATCCCGGCGACAAAATGATCATAGCCTGGAGCGATATCTGTCACAAGAGGACCAAGGACGAAATAAGGTGCATCATTTGTGACGACTTTCATCACCTCAATGTTTGGACGGATATCATTCAACGGCATATGCCCGGGTCCTTCAACCATTGTCTGTACCCCAGCCATTCGTGCTCGTTCAACGAGTTCACCTATTATAAGCAGCTCTTGGAATTTCGCTCGATCATTAGAATCATATAATGCTCCGGATCTCATACCATCACCAAGACTTAAGGTAACATCATATTTCTTTGCTAGTTCGAGGAGGTAGTCATAGTTCTCGTACAGAGGGTTCTCTAGCTCATTGTGTAGGATCCATGCCATATGAAAAGCTCCACCACGAGAGACCATTGGTATCAGTCGATGTTGCCTTCTCAGTCGTTCAACGCTTTCTTTTGTAACCCCTACGTGGACGACAGCGAAATCAACTCCTTGTTTTGCTTGTTGTTCAAACGTGTTAAACATGTCATCTTCTGTCATATCGACGATTGCACCATGTTTGTCAATAGCATTGATGCCTGTTTGATAGATGGGTACTGTACCAAAAGGAACCTTAACAATTTTTAGTAGTTTTTTCCGTATCGCTGTAAGGTCTCCACCTGTTGATAGATCCATGACTGCATGGGCTCCTGCAGCCTGAGCAATATCTGCTTTTTCGATTTCCTCATCTATACAACAATGTTCACGGGAGGTTCCAATATTTGCGTTAACTTTCACCCGAAGGCCTTTCCCGATACCTACAGGTATTGGTTGATGAATTGGATTGGAGGGGATGACTATCGAGCCAGAGGCAACACCTTTTTTCACATGATGAATAGTAGTGTGTGATTCATCCTTAGCAACCTTTTGTATCTCAGGAGTGACCTGTCCTTTTTGGGCTTCAGATATCTGGGTCATACTGTATACCTCAATAAGACATTCACTATTAAAATCTCATGGATATGAAAAGTATTCCATATCATAATTTTATCTGTTTTTGATTTTTGCCATTGGATACGTGAATGGTTAAACATGATTATTACACTAAACTACTTGTCATGTCCAGGTAATCCTGCATTATTTTATCATAAAATCTATTAACCTCTGTACAAATGCATCTATTGTCACAGTGAGGCAAAACAATGGAGAAAAAGAGGGAAAAAATTGAGATTAAAATAAAGGAATTAAATGAGATACGAGGAATTTATACACGTGACTTTCAATATGTTCAAGATGATTATAAATCTGGTAAGATATCAAATGAACAATTCGAGAAGAAAAAAAATAAATTCGAAAAAAGAAAAGAGAAGATTCGACAAAAGATCCAGGATATTGAAGCTCAATTATCACAAATGGATAAATGATCATTCTACTTGTCTTTATCTAAAAAAACCCAATTGTTTGAATCTTCTGAGTATCATTATTTCATACATACTTTTATATCGTGGAGCAGTATTCGGGCTGAGAATCATTTGGAGGTTCCTGTATGATGAACGCCTATATTCTAATTTCAATGCAACCAGGTAATTCTGACAAAGCAATAGCGGAAATGCGTAAGATAGAGCATGTGGAGAAGATATCAGTTGTTGCTGGTGAATTTGATATCGTCATCCGCGTGAAAGTTGAAACGCTAGAGGAATTACTTGAAGCAACTAATAAGATCCAGATGATCCAGGGTGTACAAAAGACAACTACACAGGTTATTGAGAAAGAAATCGCATTATGAAAATAAAAATACGGAAACGTTATCTCTTTTTCATTCTGGCTTTTTCTTCAGCCATATTTAATGCAATAGGTTCAGCTTTCGATGCTATCTCTCAGATTTATATCCCTGATCCTTGGGCACTGGGAATAGCATGTTTTGTGTTTGGTGTGATCGTATCCGGTCTTTTTTCAATAATCTTCTCGATACCATATAAGAAAAAAAGCTTGGGAGCTCATACGATTGACCCAACGTTCAAACGAGTACGGTTATTAAAGAAACAAGAGGTGAAATATCATCTTATCGCAGGGTTTGGTAATGCAGTTCTCACCATTGGATATTTTTTCCTTCTATCTCTTATGTCCGGGGATGTTTCCATTGTTCTTCCATTTACCCAGGTCGTTATCCTCTACCTTGTCATCATAGAATCATTTAGCGAGAAGGATACGCCAAGCCTTGTGGAGATCCAGTCATCTGTGATTGTCACCTTTGGAGCGATTCTTGGGTCATTGACATTATCGGGAAGTATCAATGTTACTGCTTTAGCGATTGTTTTTCTTGTGATAAATCCTGGGTGGGTACTTTTATCCGTCTATCAAAGGAAACTAAAGATGTTGAAGATAGATGAGAGCCCAAACGATGCGATAAATATTCGTGTTTGGAATGTGATATTTGCTTGTATGTTCACAATCATCATAGTATCTATCTTTGATGGTATCATGGGTACCAGTCATGTGATAGCCGGTATCCAAGCGATCACCGATCAATACTTCTGGGTATTTCTCCTTGCGATAACCACCTTCTTTGCTTTTGTATTCTATATCCGTGCGTTAGGTATAGGAAAAGCAAGTGTGACCCAAGCTGTAAAAGCATCATTGATCCTCTTTAGCCTTCCTGTATCCTTAATTTTAGGATATTATGGTATTATTCCATCCTTTACCACTGATCCTGTCATGCTTGTAATCAAACTGATGGGGATTGTTCTGATGTTACTGGGGATTCTCTCCTTTGCTCTCACTCTTACAAAAGCATATATCTTTATCCGTATGAAACCAGGATATGAAATACAACAGACAATGAAACAACTGTGGAATATCAAGGGTGTAAGTAGGGTTACTGCTGTTGCTGGCCCGTATGATTTCATCATTAAGATTCATACCCGTACCCTTGTGAAAGGATATGAACGTATTATACGAAAGGTCGAATCGATACAAGGCATCGATGATTATTCTTGGCAGTCTGTCCTCAAAGAATGGGAAGATATCTAGAACAACAAATAACAAATACCTTGTTAAACTTATAGTGATATACAATAGCTAAAAGGTTTGAAAATGATTGATGAACGCATCAAGAAAGTTGCACGAATATTAATCGAGCATTCACTTAACATTAAGAAAGATGATCTTTTTCTTATCTCTGGATCACCTGTAGCTGCCCCGTTGATCTCTGAGGTGTACGATCAAGCGTTGCAGAAAGGAGCTCATCCCCACGTTCGATTAGGGTTAGAGTCATTATCTGAGATCTATTATTCTCAAGCAACTCATGATCAACTTCAATATATCTCACCACTTGATGAGTTCGAGATACAACATATCGACGCTCGACTTAGCATCATCAGCCCAGAGAATACTAGATATATGAGCACTGTTGATCCAAATAAACAAGCGGTTCGAAGTCGTTCACAACAACCCTTGCACAATATGTTTCTTAAACGGGCAGCATCAGGGGACCTTCGATGGTGTGTAACCATGTTTCCCACCAATGCTGCTGCTCAAGATGCAGAGATGTCTTTAAGAATGTATGAGGATTTTGTCTATCGGGCAGCTCAGGTACAGGAACCTGACCCTATCCTTTTTTGGAAGAATATGGAGAAAAAACAGAGACATATACAAGAGATACTTGGGAAGAAGGAGACGATTCGAATAATAGCTGATGATACCGATATCTCCTTCAACGTCAAAGAGCGGAAATGGATATCTTGTTTTGGAAAGGAGAATTTTCCTGATGGGGAGATTTTCACTGGGCCTTTGGAGGATTCTACCGAGGGCTATATTCATTTTTCCTTTCCTTTGGTCTATGGTGGAAGACGGGTCGATGATGTCAAATTATGGTTTAAAGAAGGCGTTGTCGTAAAGGCCACTGCTGCAAACGGATTGGATTTCCTTGAATCGATGATACAAATGGATGATGGATCAAAACGGCTTGGTGAACTCGCATTTGGGACAAATTATGGGATCAACGTCTATACAAAGAACATATTATTTGATGAAAAGATCGGAGGCACCATGCATATTGCTCTTGGGAGTGGTTATCCGGAAACAGGTAGTAGTAATACTTCAGGGTTACACTGGGATATGGTCATCGATCTTCGGAAGGCTGGCAGAGTTGTTGCTGATGATGAGATAATTTTCAAGAATGGGATTTTTGTTGTGTAATCTCGATGTATAACCATTAAATAAGCCTTATTCATATCGTTTTCCTATGTGTGGTATTGTTGGCTTTATTGGTCATAAACCTGTGTCACGATTGATATATCATGGTTTATTTGCGATCCAACATCGTGGTCAGTCATCAGCAGGAAAATTAACATATGATGGTAACATCCATGTGACTAAAGATGAAGGATTGGTCCGTGATATCTTTAACGATGAAAAAAAGATCGATACACCTGGAAATGTTGGTCTTGGGCATACGCGATATTCTACTGCAGGGATGGATGATGTTGAATCATTAAAGAAAAACGCTCAACCTGAATATCTTGTCAATCCGTTTCTAGCTGCAGTCCATAATGGTAACATTATCAATTGCGGTGAGATTAAGAATCATTCACCCCGAAAGCCTCGTACAGAATGTGATATTCAATGTTTATTGTTGCCGATGGCCGATCAATTATATAAAAAGGAATTATCTGCTGAGATCATTTTTGATGCATGTAAAAACGTTATGTTGGAGGTAAAAGGGAGCTACTCGAGTCTTTTTTTAGCTGACTCAGGGGATTTTCCTTATCTTTTTGCTATCACTGATCCCCATAAGATCAGGCCACTTGTCTTAGGAAAGCAAGATGGGATGTATTGTCTTGCTTCAGAGACCCGGGTTTTTAAAAAAACGAATTTTGAATATGTGAAAGATATTCCGGGTGGTTCAGCAATCATCATTGATACTGAAGGTCATGTGTGGGAGAAACAGCTCATAAAAAAACAGGAGACTCCCTGTATGTTTGAGTTTGTCTATTTTGCAAAACCTGATTCAAGGATCCGTGGCCGCTCTGTCCACGATGTCCGTGTCCAACTTGGTCGCAATCTTGCTAAAAAATATCCGATCAAAGCAGATATCGTTGTCCCAGTGCCTGAATCCGGTCGTCGTTATGCGTTAGGATATTCACTGGAATCAGGGATCCCGTTGGATGAAGGCATCATGAAGGATAAGGCTGAACGATCGTTCATCCAGCAAAAACAAGAGAGCCGCGATCGGGTCGTTCAAGAAGGTCTTTCATTTTTACGAGCGGTAATGGAAGGTAAACGGGTCATCCTTGTCGATGATTCCATTGTTCGAGGTACCAATGTCCGAAGACTAGTTAATGGTGTCCGTAGGGCCGGGGCAAAAGAGGTTCATATTCGTATCGGATGTCCACCACTGATAGCTCCTTGTTATCTAGGAATTGATATGCGAAGTCGAAAGGAATTTCTAGCAAGAAATGAAAATGGTGACATCAAGACATGGGAAGAGATCTGTAAGGACGTCGGTGCTGATTCTCTTGCATATATCGAAAGTGATGATCTGGAGAAGGTCATTGGTTTTTCTGTCTGTAAGGGTTGTGTTGATTTCCCTGATGGGTACCCAAAGGATCTAAAGAAAACCGTTCTTGATCTCTATATGAAAGATACGGATGGAAAACGGGCATATGAAGAATAAAAGAGTTTTTCAACTACTTGTTTCTTTCTACTGATATATGATAGAGATCGTAGGTGGATCAACAGAAGAACAGATCATCGATATCCTTCAGAACACCTATCCGGTCACGGTGGATGAGGTCCAACGTCGATTGCATCTATCCTATGAGGTCATTATGCGGGTCTTGCAACGATTTCAAGTGAAAGGTATCATACAGTTGGAACCGTTACCTGATATGACCTATATTCGATTGATACGTCATGACATCAAGATCGTCTCAAAGAAACGTCAGAAGAAATTCATCAAACATCATCGTCGTCCTCAACGATATATTCCAAAGGAAAAAGATGATGATCACATGTTTATTTAACAATAATCTTCAACGACATTAACCCAAGAGATAACTATCTCATTAGGAATATGTTTCTTTCCTTTTTTAGTAATGGTTGTCATATACCATCCTCACTATATATGGTCTTATATCTATCGTATATAAATTATCGGTGGGATTTTTCCATTCAAACTTACATCAAAGGATAGATCATTTCATTGTATTATTTTATGAGCTTGACAACGTGGTCATCAACGACCAAGAATTCAACGAGTTTATTTCCTGTTTTCAGCTCCTTTAATTCTTCATAGTCCATGAGATGTTCAAGTTTGGTGACGACACGACTGCCGGAGGGACACCAACTACTTATTGTGATGTTTTTGAAGTCAAAATCTGTAACACTCCCCGTCATTGTACAAGAGGAAGCCCTTGTTTCAAAGAAACAATTAGAGCATTCTATGATCGTGTCATATGACTGGAAGGATTTTGACCAATCTTCAATCGGTCGGAGTCTTGTGATGTTCAGGTCCCCTCCACAATGAGGACAGGTCATCTCGTTTTCTTCTGAAGTATCTAATATTCCTGCGATAATCCGTGATTTCCTCACATCATGATCCATATATTCACCATACACCCTTCATATTTTCTTACTAATCATTTGGTATGTTCTTTGATATATACTTTTTGGAAAGATTTGGTTGTTAGTCCGTTAATATTTGGCGTATGTTTGTTTTTTTGTTCATTTGAGTATCGTTAGTACGTTCAGGCCGCTATATTAATATGATGTGATGTCATTTCCCGGTTTATCAGGAGATATTTCATGAATGTTATTACATTTCTTTCGGATTTTGGCATGAAAAGTGGGTATGTTTCTCAGATGAAAGGGGTTGCAAATACTATTATGCCGCAGGTACGATGTATCGATATCACTCATGAGATACCTTGCCATGATATCCATGCTGGGGCTTTTGTGTTGATGAATGCTGCTGCTTATTTCCCTACAGGAACGGTCCATGTTGCGGTGGTTGATCCTGGAGTTGGTACGAAGAGACGTGGGATCGTAGTTCTTACACAGACACAGATATTCGTTGGGCCGGATAACGGATTGTTGATACCTGCTGCTCGATCGCTTGGTACTTTTCGTGTCTATGAGATAACTAACCATCACTATCAAGGAAAATCTGTTTCCCATACCTTTCATGGTCGGGACATCTTTGCACCGGTCGCTGCCCATATCCTAAGAGGAATATCATTTGATTCGATAGGGTCTCAGATACATGATTTTGTTGATTTTCGTTTCCCTCTTTCCGTTCGGAATACAGATGATACCATTGATGCTCAGGTCTTGTTCGTCGATGATTTTGGAAATATCATCACCAACATCGAACAAGATACCATGGGGGATCTTTTTGCATCTGGTAGAGATATTACTATCTATATTGGTAAACAAAAACGTTCGTTGAAATTCGTGGATACGTATGGTTCTCTTAATCCTGGTGTTCTTCTTTGTACCTTTGGTAGTAGTGGTCTTCTAGAGATCAGTATAAACCAAGGGAATGCTGCAGAGTCTCTTCATGTTACAAGAGATGATGATCTTAAAATTGCTGTTGTTTATAGAGCGTTGAATGATACTGATAAGGACCTAGACGTCTCTTGATCAAAAGGTTAGAAGGCATCTATCGTTTAAAATTTTAACAGCGCATCGAGCAGACCATGTCCATAGTTTATGCAACCAAATGCAGTGAAATAATCCTTTTTTACATTCAGATAATATTTCGCATCTTCATAGTACTGTGTTGCAAGAGTGATACATGGATGATGTAAGAGTTCTTTCTCTTTTTCCTTAAGTAACAGTATGTTCTCCTCAAACATCTCGATGTCTTTTTGGATACGTGTTGTTTCTTCCATATGGTCTCAAATTATAGAACAAGTAGATGGTTTTGTATGTTTGTATCAGTTTACGATGTAATGAATTGATCATAGGGTTAGTAAGAAGGAATTTATAGTGTACCTCTTTGATTCTACGAGCCAAATGAGTCTATTGTTGCTTTTTGTCTAACGGTGTAACCAGTTTTTTCTAGATGCATCTCTGGTTGTATATACATGTTTTTTATTTTACGATTATCTAGGACCGATTGGTCTCTCTTCGTATATGCTGTGATTATGTTATATCATGAGTTTTTTTTGTCGTTTTCCTTCCGATAATTCTTTCTTTATTTATTAGTTGACAATCATGTATCATTTCATCGTTTTCTATCCGACATTACTAGGATGCTTATACTGATTTACTTCTGTTATCTTCTATTATAGATGGTTCTGTGATACGATAACTGTTTTGTCGTTTTGCTGGCGACAAAATGGAAAAGTATTTAAATGTACAAATCAACATTTTTTTATAAAATTGATTTAATAAATTAGGTGTTTAAAGAATGGGAAAGGTTGGGATGCAGAAAACAAAACATCTCGAAAACGCAATTCGCGATATACTTAAATCAAAAGCTCAAACAAGGATCTATCTGTATCTTCTACGGAAAAATGGTGCGAAAACAGAAGATATCATCAAAGGAACCCGTTTGCACCCTAGTACCGTACGAGAGACACTAGTTAAAATGCATTCCCAAAAAGTGATTTTAAGAAAAAAACAAAAGAATGATAACATAGGCAAGAACCCATTTCTCTATTATCCGCTCCCACCCATCGATCTCATCAAACGATATGCTACTGAAGTCGAAGATCGATTGAATAGTATCGTAGCTCTTGCTTCTCAAAAGACCCCGCCACATCAATCATATAAACCTGTAAAAATTAGAATAATTAATCGAGAAATGATGAAATGAACATTCGTCCACTTGCAAAATTCCTTGTCACTCGACCACGTACGGTCATCATAGTCTACACGCTTCTTACTATTGTTATTGCCAGTAAAGCGACCAATATCTATATGGAATCTGACTTGACCTCGTTTCTTCCAGAGACCGATCCAACTGTTAGATTATGGCAGAGGATCAATGATGAATTCCAAATCGGCAAGATCATCATTATCTATGTTGAGGCAGATGATATACGACGGCCTGAAGTACTCCAAGAGATGGATAGAGTATCATCATATTCTTTGGTAAATAAATATGAGAATGATTATGGTGTTTACGATGGGATCTATTCTGTGAAAAGCCTTGCCCAGTATATCAAAGAGGAAAACGGGAAACCTGAGATTCCTGGAGGTCTTGGTGGAACGGGTGTTTATGAAGTTCCTGATGATCCCGCCCTTATTTTCAAATATATGTCAAGGATGACGATCCAACAGATAAAAGGAACATTATTTACAAACGACTACAAGGTTGCAGTGATCCTTTTACAGCTTTCAGAAACAGCGGATTATGATGAGATCCAAGGAAGAATCGAAGAGGCAATCGCTCGCAGAGGGACTTTTTTCACAGAGATGACCATCACAGGGACCACAGCGATGCAAAACGCGATCCGCGATCAAAGTATGGAGTATTTCCAACTCATTTTCATCATTGCAATCGCTTTTGTCTCTATAGTATTGTTTATTTTCCATAGAACGATAAAAGGTATTATCATTGCATTATTCCCAACTGCCTACTCTATTGCTTTAACTTTTGGAGTACTTGGTTCGATACAACCTGAGTTAACGTTACTATCCATTTCGATTATTGCATTACTTCTCGGACTTGGGGTCGATTACTCTGTTCATTTGATGAATCGGTTTGCTGAGGAACAATCGAAGGCAACCGATGTCATCGATCAAACCGAAACGATATTACGGACGTCTGGAAAAGCAATATTACTTTCAACGATAACGACAATAATCGGATTTGCATCACTTATGATATCTAGCATGTTTCCAATTGTATTGTTTGGTTTTGGATGTGCGATTGGTATATTATTTTCGTTTGTCTCCACCATCATCCTAACACCTTCTTTATCGGTACTATTAAAATATAGGAAGGATGGTCAGATCCCACGATGGGATAAACTAGCTGATATCGTCTTAGAACACCGCAAGAGAATCGTTATCGTTGCAGTATTCTTTGCAGTTATGTCTTTAATGGTCCTTCCTCAGACCAAGACCGATGTCAACTATCTCGATCTTGCTCCACAGGGAATCCCTGAAGTGGAAAAATTGATAGATTATTCAAAAAACTTTGGCGGTGCTAACTTTAATGCGTTATTGGTTGAAACGGAGCCTCAAGGATTGACCTATCCAGAGGTTATCAATGCGATCTATGATATGGAAAAAGAGATGAGAGATCAAGGTATCGATCTCTATTCAGTTGCAGATGGCATTAAAGAGATCAATGATATACTTGAAAGAAATGACATCATCTCAAGCCTTAGTGAGTATGCAGGTGTCGATGAGATCATATTTGATAGGGTCGCAAAGGAAGGATTAGTTGATAAGGATTTTTCAAAAACAATCATCCTTGTCTATATCCCTACCGGATTGAGTATGGAGGATATCGAGAAAAAGGTCAACATTGTAAATACTATTGCTGAACAGACCGAGATCCCTCGTAATGGGCGTATCTCTGAACTGACAGGACAAGATGCAATCAACGTAGCTATTAACAAAAAACTTACTGATGAACAAACTCAATCGATGATCATCGCAATTCTGTTAGTTCTTGCAGCACTGATCTATATCTTTAAGTCTTCGCTCTATGGTTTCTTGACCATGGTACCTGTTGCGTTTGTCTTGATGTGGGAACCAGGATTCTTGGTTGGTTTTGATATCCCCTTAAATGTTATCACCATTTCAATTGCATCGATCATGATAGGTATTGGTATTGATTATGGTGTC
>JARVGL010000022.1 GCA_029762575.1 Thermoplasmatota archaeon
ATCGCTCTTGATAAATCATCCAGTGTTATGATACTCATAAACAAACCTCTTCATGCAATCTGTGAATTATTCGCTCTTCTACTATTGTTACAGGTAATTTATAGGTTCAATTATAAATACTTTTCGTTTTAAACTATTTTTTTGTTTGATTTTGGTTTTTTCATATACGAGACTTTAAAAACAAATAGATGATAGGTGATGTTGCAATTACTATAGCATCTATACAGCAAGTGATGATCATGGATAAAAAGATACTTTATGAAAAATATCCTGGTGAATGGATCCTTCTCTTTAACGATGAGATCGTTGATCATAGTGCAAATGTTGAAGATATCCTGCACGTCTGTGAAAAAAAATTTCCGGAAAATCATTTTCCAAATGATGAAATCAAAATCGCAAAGATCTTTCAAGGAACCCCACGTCAACAACTGTTAGACAAATAGACCCTTATGTGTACATGAAGTGAGAAGTATTCGATCTAGGAGCCGTAAGGTTCTAAGAGAGCATTGAGAAAACAGAAAAAGTACATATATCGTTTATTTAGAACCTACCAATTCAAATATATAATATTTACTACAATTAGAACGGGCATCAAACTGATCGATTCGGAAATATATGATAATTGAAGAAAAATTGGAGTGAAATAATATGCAACCTGGATGTACGCCTTTAATCGAGCTTGATTTTTTTAACTACCCTATCGTACCAGTGAAATTCAAATACAATGGAAAAAAAACACCGACCATCGAAGCACTGCTAGATTCTGGAGGGGATTTCATCGTTATACCAATGCCAATAGCTCTTTTCCTACAGATGCAACTAGAGCCGGCATGTGATGTAGATACCGCCGGAGGGACAGCAACCCTCTATAAAGCTACTGTCGATATGATCATTGGAACAAAGAAAAGCTGCACACTATACAAGGATAAAGAGATCTATGTATCAGATCGTGAAGATATACCTGTCCTCCTTGGAAGATCCCCTATGTTTGATGATTATGAGATCACCTTTCGAAAACAATCACATCAACTGATACTCAAACCATTTACCATGCCCATCCAGAACAAATATCCATCTGATTTCTAGAATAAATGAACGGAAGATTAAAAAAGATGAATCTGTTGCTCTTCCTCACAGCCCCATAACGTATTTATAGAGGAATTAGTATACCCGCTAGGATATTCAACAGTTGTATTTACGGAGTTTGCAATATATCAAGTTATAAAAAGTTATGAAGAGAGCATAGTATATATAGGATTTAGTATTGATGGGCTTGTAGCTCAGCTAGGTAGAGCATCTGGCTTTTAACCAGGCGGCCAAGGGTTCGAATCCCTTCAAGCCCGCTACAGCAAGCTCTTGCAACTAGGAGGTATCCGCGGATCATGGCCACAAAGAAAAAGACATTGGAAGACATCACAAAACATGAGCTCGTCCCAGAGCATATAATCCTTTCAGATAAGGAAAAGAAAGATATCCTAAAGAAATACCAGTTAGAACAGAATCAGTTCCCCCGGATACTTGATACTGACCCCGTATGTTTACATATAGGGGCCAAACCAGGGAAGATTCTTAAGATAACCCGTAAAAGCCATACCGCTAACAAAGCAGTATCATATAGACTTGTTGTTGAAAGTAGTAAATAATAGGTGTCATGACATGAGAGAACTTGTTGATGCTTTTTATAGGGATAGAAGTATCGTAAATCATCAAATCGCATCCTATACTGATTTTTTGAATCGAAGGTTGCAAAGTATCGTTGATAGCACG
Organism: Thermoplasmatota archaeon; assembly: GCA_029762575.1. Taxonomy (GTDB): domain Archaea; phylum Thermoplasmatota; class E2; order DHVEG-1; family DHVEG-1; genus EX4572-165. The sequence continues at coordinate 1,768 of JARVGL010000022.1, forward strand.
GTCATTGGTCAGGAAGAGGAGATGGAACGTGGATATATCTATCCTGAGATAGAAGGCTATAAAATAAAATTTGGTAATATAAAGATAGGTAGGCCGATCGTCAAAGAAGCTGACGGAACAGAGCGATCCCTTACACCAATGGAAGCACGATTACGAGATCTCACGTATGAGGCACCGATACGTCTTGAATTCATACCAATCAAAGATGAGGTGGAGTATGAACCTGAGGAAGTAAAGATCGGTGAACTCCCCATCATGGTCAAATCACAATCATGTAATCTTGCAAAACGGGTCATTGAAGACAAGAATGAACGACCACTAAATCAAGAGGAATATTTTAGAGAACTACGGATCCTTCAAGAAGACCCACTGGATCCTGGTGGCTATTTTATCAGCAATGGAACAGAAAGAGTGTTGATAACTGTTGAGGATCTAGCACCAAATCGAGTGCTTGTAGAAAAAAGCCGTCGTTATGGTCGTGAGATAGAAGTAGCAAAGGTATTCTCACAACGAGAAGGATACCGAGCGCTCACTGTTGTTGAGAAGAAGACCGATGGTATGCTCATGGTGTCATTGCCTACAACCTATGGCCAGATCCCTTTGATGATCCTTTTGCGAGCATTAGGAATGGAAAATGATGAGGAGATCGTTGACGTCATCAGTGTCGACCCAAAGATGGAACCGTATGTTCTTGCAAACATCGAAGAGTGCGCAAACGAATATGGTATCACCACAAAAGATGAAGCAGTTGCTTATCTTGGAAAGAAATTTGCAGGTGGCCAGGCAAAGGAATATCGAATCAAAAGGGTGGAGACACTACTTGACAAGAACCTCTTACCTCACCTAGGTAATGAATCAACTGATAGGTTGACAAAAGCTATCTTTATGGCCCGTATGGGCATGGCAGTCCTTGAACTTGCCCTTAGCAAAAGAGAAGAGGACGATAAGGACCATTATGCGAACAAACGATTGAAACTAGCTGGAGATCTCATGGAAGACCTCTTCCGAGTCTCATTCACCGCGTTATGTAAGGATCTAAAATATCAGATAGAAAGGGTCCATGCAAAAGGTAAAGAGATAAAGATTTCCTCTTGTCTTCGTTCAGATGTATTGAGCCAAAGGATCCATCATGCTCTTGCAACAGGGAACTGGGTCGGTGGTCGAGCCGGGGTATCCCAGCTTTTGGATAGAACGAGCAATCTTGCAGTACTTAGTCACCTTCGTCGTGTGACCTCTCCGTTGACACGATCTCAGCCTCATTTCGAAGCTCGTGATCTTCATTCAACCCAATGGGGCCGACTTTGTCCAAACGAGACGCCAGAGGGACCGAATTGTGGTCTTGTGAAGAACCTTGCACTCACTGTTGAGATATCTGAAGGATTCTCTGAGAATGAGGTGGAGAGCGTTCTTAAGGATCTAGGGATCGAAGAGGTGACAAAGAGCACGAAAGGATCTCGGGTCTATTTGAACGGTGACCTTATTGGTATGTACCATGATGGTAAGGAACTCGTTGACCAGATGAGGGATCGCCGGAGAAAAGGATTGTTACATAATGAGGTCAATGTTGCATATTATGAAGATGAAAACGATGTTATCGTTAACTGTGACTCAGGGAGATTACGTCGTCCCCTTGCCGTTGTCAGCGGTGGGAAATTACTCTTATCAAAAACATATCTAAAGAAAATGAATTCTGGATCAAAACGATGGATAGATCTCATCAACGAGGGATTGGTCGAATACATCGATGCTGAAGAAGAGGAGAACACAATTATCGCATTAAACGAGGAGGATATCACCAAAGACCATACTCATATGGAACTTGATCCAATGTGTATCCTTGGTATCGGTTCATCACTGGTACCGTATCCAGAACATAATTCCTCACCTCGTATCACAATGGGTGCAGGGATGGGGAAACAATCGTTAGGTTTTGGGTCCGCAAACTATCGTATACGACCGGATACAAGAGAACATCTCATGCATTATCCACAGGCTCCAATGGTGCGGACCCACGCAACGAAATATCTTCAGTTCCAAAGACGACCTGCAGGTCAGAACTTCATTGTCGGTGTCGCATGCTTCAAAGGATATAACATGGAGGATTCATTGGTCATGAGCAAGGCTGCCATCGAACGAGGGCTTGCTCGTAGTACGTTTTATAGGACCTATAGTAGCGAGGAAAAAAGATATCCCGGTGGTCAGGAGGATCATTTTGAGATCCCTGATCCTGAATGCCGTGGTGTTCGAACAGAGGAAGCATATAGTTATCTAGGAGAGGATGGATTGATATCACCAGAATGTGATGTCAATGGTTCCGATGTCCTTGTTGGGAAAACATCACCCCCTCGTTTTCTTGAAGAACCCACTGATTTTCTCACCCCTCAGAAACGAAGGGAGACATCAGTTACCGTTCAACATGGAGAAGGAGGGACCGTCGATAAGGTCATGCTCTCTGAATCGGTCAACGGGTCCCGTATGGTCAAGATCAAGGTCCGTGAACAACGTATCCCAGAGCTTGGAGATAAATTCGCATCAAAACATGGTCAAAAAGGTGTCGTAGGTTTCATCGTTCCTCAAGAAGATATGCCTTTCAATGAATCTGGTATGAGCCCGGATCTTATCATCAATCCTCATGCTATCCCCAGTCGTATGACCGTTGGTCATGTACTTGAGATGATCGGAGGAAAGGTCGGTGCATTGGAAGGCCGACATGTCGATGGGACTGCTTTTAGTGGAGAAGAAGAGGAGTCACTTAGAACTGCACTGGTAAAAAATGGTTTCAAACATCATGGGAAGGAATTGGTCTATAATGGTGCCACTGGTGAACCACTCGAGGTCGATATATTCATTGGTTGTATCTATTATCAGAAACTTCATCATATGGTAGCAGGTAAGATCCATGCGAGAAGTCGTGGACCGGTACAGATACTCACCCGTCAGCCAACAGAAGGTCGTGCCCGAGAGGGAGGTCTTCGATTCGGTGAGATGGAGCGGGATTGTCTCATCGGCCATGGTGCTTCAATGGTCATCAAGGACCGGCTTCTTGATGAATCGGATCTGACCGTGAAATATGTATGTAATAACTGTGGCCATATTGCGATACAGGATAGACATGGACGCCTCCGTTGCCCGGTCTGTAGCGATAAAGCAAATGTCTATCCATTGGAGATGAGCTACGCGTTCAAATTACTGATCGATGAGCTGAAATCACTGGGTATAGCTCCACGGTTGAAGCTTGAATCATTGGTGTGAGGTGTGTATGACATGGAACGAGTGAACAGTATCACGAAAAAGATTGGGGAGATATACTTTACTTTATTATCACCTAATGAGATCCGAAAGATGAGTGCCACAAAGGTTATCACCGCAGATACCTATGATGAGGATGGATTTCCCATCGCTATGGGTCTAATGGATCCACGGATGGGGGTCATTGAACCAGGTCTGCGATGTAAGACATGTGGTCAGCGTGTGGGAAAAGATAAATGCCCAGGTCATTTTGGTCATATTGATCTAGCGATGCCTGTCATCCATGTGGGTCATGTGAAAACGATCCGTGATTGTCTGCGTTCTACTTGTAGAGATTGCGGTCATCTTTTGTTAAATGATAAACAACGAGATGATTTCATCGATCAGATCGGTCAGTATGCCATTGAAGGACGCAATATCAATTATCTCTATAAAGAGATCATTACCACTGCTCGGAAATCAGATACGTGTCCTCATTGTGGTAGAGAGGTTGGAAAAATCGAACTTGACAAACCAACTTCTTTTCGGGAAAACGGGAAAAAACTGACTCCAACTGAGGTACGGGAATGGTTGGAGAAGATCCGTGATGAGGATCTCCCATTGCTTGAGATAAACCGAAAATCTGCAAGACCTGAATGGATGGTTCTCACTGTTCTACCGGTCCCACCTGTCACCGTTCGTCCATCGGTTACCTTGCAATCAGGAGAGCGATCAGAGGATGATCTCACTCATAAGCTTGTTGATGTCATTCGTATCAATCAACGGTTACAAGAGAATAGGGATGCAGGTGCTCCTCAGTTGATCGTTGAGGATCTCTGGGAATTATTACAATATCATATTACCACATATCTTGATAATCAAACATCAGGTATCCCTCCTGCTCGTCATCGTTCTGGCCGGCCTCTAAAGACCCTTGCGCAACGATTAAAGGGAAAAGAGGGAAGATTCCGGAGTAATCTCTCAGGGAAACGAGTGAATTTCTCCGCGCGTACCGTCATCTCCCCTGATCCTAATCTAAGTATCAATGAGATCGGTGTGCCTCATCGTATCGCTGAAGAGCTGACGGTCCCTGTTCGAGTGACCGTTCATAACATCGAGTGGTGTAAGGAATTGATCATAGCAAAATATGCTCCTAGCTCTTTAGAGAAGGACTATGTCGCTGGGGTCAACTATGTCATTAAGAATGCTGAAGGAGTCAAACGTCGTATCAAGATAACCGATAAGAATGCAGAGATGATCTCAGAGAGCCTTGAGATAGGTTCCATCATTGAACGACAACTCATGGAAGGGGATCTAGCATTGTTTAATCGACAGCCATCGCTTCATCGTATGTCGATGATGGCCCATCGGATCAAGGTTGTTCCAGGGAAGACCTTTAAATTCAACGTCTGTGTCTGTCCCCCCTATAACGCTGATTTCGATGGGGATGAGATGAACCTTCATATCATCCAGGGTGAAGAGGCAAAGGCGGAAGCTGAGATCCTTATGAAGGTCCAGGAGAATATTTTATCTCCTCGTTTCGGTGGGGCTATCATTGGTGGTATCCATGATATCATCTCAGGTTGTTTCCTTTTAACAAATAAGGAACGAAAGGTCCCTGTCGCCATCGCATCATATCTCTTAGGTGCTGTTGGATACAAAGGCGACATTACGGTCTGTGATGATGAAAGAATCGGACGGTATGTGATGGGTCGGGATATCTTTAGTACGTTGTTACCTAAAGATATGAACATGAGGTTCAAATCTAAGACCTATCAGAGCTTGGATTCAGAAGAGGCTTTTGTCATCATCAAGAATGGTCGGTTATTGCAAGGGACCATTGATGAGAATAGTGTTGGCGCATTCAAGGGTAACATCCTTGATAGGATCATCAGGGATCATGGTATGCAGGCTGGTCGGGAGTTCATCGATAATGTGACCCGGTTAGGTATCGCTGTTGCAACGATGTTTGGGTTTACGACAAGTATTGATGATGAGGATATCCCAGAACAAGCAAGGTTAAAGGTCGCTGAAGGTCTTGATAAGGCTATGGAAAAGATCAAGAACCTCGTTAAAGCCTATGAAGATAAAGAGTTAGAATCCTTACCTGGGAGAAGTCTTGAGGAAACCCTTGAGATGGAGATCATGCGGGTCACTGGGAGAGCTCGTGATATGGCTGGTGAGATAGCAGGAGAACATCTCGGTCTTGAGAATAGTGCGGTCATCATGGCAAAATCTGGTGCTCGTGGGAGTATGCTGAATCTTTCTCAGATGTCTGGTTGTGTCGGGCAACAAGCTGTTCGAGGGGAACGGATCCATCGAGGATATAAATATCGGACGTTGCCTCATTTCAAGAAAGGGGATCTAGGTGCTAGTGCAAAAGGATTTGTTGCAAGTTGCTATAAAAAAGGACTTAATCCAACAGAGTATTTCTTCCATTCGATGGGTGGTCGTGAAGGTCTTGTGGATACCGCAGTTCGTACCTCTCGATCAGGGTATATGCAACGTCGGTTGATCAATGCACTTGAGGATGTTAAGGTTGAATATGATGGAACGGTTCGTCAGGCTGGTGGTCAGGTCATTCAATTCATCTATGGAGAAGATGGGATCGATCCAACCCGAAGTCTTAATGGAAAAGCAGTGGATGTTGATCGTATCATCGCAGATATCAAGGAGGAGGCATAACCATGCCTAAGAAAACACCGACAAAGGCCGCTGTTTCAAAGAAGGCGTCTTCAAAAACGAAACCGGTCAAGATGCAAGAAGCTAAAGATACAAAAGAGAAAACAATGAAAGATCAAGCAACATCTAAGAAACAAACTGTTGATACCCTCCCTTTAGAACCTGCGAAGAAAACGAAATCTTCTAAAAGTAAAAAAACATTAAAAAAGGAACCTGTGGAAACAGTAATCGTTGCACCTGTTGAGAAAAAGAGTGTTCCTAAAAAAGAGACACCAGAGGATAAGAGTATCTTTAAGATAAATGAATATCTAACAGGTAGATACCTTCCTTTTAAGATAATTGAGGAACTCTCCAGTAAGATCATTATAGAAAAACTGGAAAAAAAGACTAAGGATATCGTTGAAAGAGCACTCATTGACTATGAAAAGAACAAGATAGATCCTGCCGAAGCATGTGGTATTGTTGGAGCGCAGAGTATCGGTGAACCTGGTACTCAGATGACGATGCGTACCTTTCACTATGCTGGAGTAGCTGAGATCAATGTGACACTCGGTCTCCCTAGACTCATTGAGATCGTTGATGCACGATCAATTCCGTCCACACCAATGATGAACATTTTTTTGAACGAAGAGTATCGCCATGATCAGAATCTTGCAAAGAAAGTTGCTAATCAGATAGAGATAACCGTGCTTAATGAGATCGCTGAGATCGAAGCGGACCTTACCAATCTTATGATAACCGTGCGGCCTGATAAAGAGGTCATTGAGAACAAAGGCATAAGCATTGATGATCTCTTAGAGGTCTTAGGCAAGATTCGTAAGACAGAGGCAAAAGCGAACAAGGATGGTAGTATCACTGTCTCCCTTGATGACCCAAGCTATAAGATGCTTCTTGATGTAAATGAGAAATTGAAGAGTTTAAAGGTGAAAGGGGTCGATGGGATCAACCGTATCATTGTCCGAAAGGAACAAGATGAAGGATATGTCATCTATAGTGAAGGAAGTAACCTAGATGAAGTGCTTTTGATAGATGGGGTCGATCAAAAAAGGACATCAACTAATGATATCCAAGCTGTTGCACGTGTACTTGGTATTGAGGCAGCGCGCAATATGATCATCCATGAAGCCCATAACACGCTCTCTGAACAAGGATTGAACGTTGATCTTCGTCATATTATGCTTGTTGCAGATATCATGACCTCCGATGGAGAGGTAAAGGCTATCGGTCGGCATGGTATCAGTGGTGAAAAATCCTCTGTTCTCTCCCGTGCAGCATTTGAGATCACTGTGAATCATCTCTTGCAGGCAGCTCGTAAAGGCGAATCAGATGGCCTCACCGGTGTTGCTGAGAACATTATCGTTGGACAACCAGTGAATCTAGGTACTGGTGCTGTTGAGCTTGTGATGAAAAGGACGAAGGCAAAGAAGGAGTAGGAGAAGAGAAACCATGGTTGATATAGAAAAATCATTTAAGAACATCGTTAAAAAAGGATCAGTTGTATTTGGACAGCGGCAGACAAAGATCTCAGTTGATCAAGGGAACGCAAAACTCGTGGTCCTCTCAGATAACTGCCCGTTTATGGATACGGTAAAGACCCAAGCTGAGTCAAAGAACATACCTATCTATAAAACAAAGGTGAATAGTGTGGAGTTGGGAGCGCTCTGCGGAAAAACATACGCGGTGTCGGTCTTTGCCATCATCGATGATGGCGGTGACAACATAATGCATCTATTGAAGAAAAGGTAGCTGGTATGACGGATATTTCTCTAACTACGGAAACGATGAAGTATATCCGAACGGCGACTCAATTGATCAATGTTGACATCCTTGATTGTTTGACCATTGAGGATAAACTTGTTTTTGTTGTACGGAAAGGACAATTAGGCGCAGCTATCGGTAAAAAAGCTAAGAATCTTGAACGATTACGAGGGTTATTTAAGAAAACTATTAAATTTGTTGAAGAGGACCCTGATAAACTTCAATTCATCCGTAACCTCTGCAAACCCTATGAAGTAAAAGACATAGCAGTAAGTGGACCTGAGGATGCCCCTGTTGCACGTATCAGTGTAGCTTCCTCGGAGAAAAGTAAGATGATAGGAAAGAACGGTCAGAACATCGATATCATCAGAAAACTCGCGCAACGTCATCATAACTTCAAAGATGTCCAGATCAAATAGGATATAAGCATCCAAGAGGAACCTTTGTTCTTTATGGATGGCTGCTCTTTGTATCATATGTTTAAATAGGGTTTGCTCTTACCACATAACATAGGGGGAATCACCTCTGCGCATCAAACAACATCCTATCCTTGATTTCAACTGGGATACAAAAATTTCATTCACTTTTAATGAGAAACATTTATCAGGGTATAGTAGTGATACGATCGCCTCAGCGTTACATGCAAACGATATAAAGGTTTTTTCAGAGAGCATTCGTTTTGGTTCCCCACGTGGATTTTTCTGTGGTATAGGGAAATGTTCCTCCTGTCTTATGGAGGTCAATGGTATCCCGAATGTGCGTACCTGTATCGCTCCTTTACTAGAAGGAGTCGCTGTACGGATGCAGGATCGCCTCGCATCATGGCCTCAGAACAATACGGATAATGCTTTTGTTTCAACAGTGCAAGATATTGATATCTTGATCGTAGGCGCAGGTCCTGCAGGTATGGAAGCAGCACTTCAAGCAGCTACCTTTGGTGCATCTGTACTTCTTGTCGATGAGAATCAACGGGTCGGTGGTCAACTCATCAAACAGACCCATAAGTTCTTTGGATCTAAAGAGGAAAAAGCAGGTACAAGAGGTATCAGTATCGCTAAAGACCTTGAGGATCAACTCTGTGATGACCGTTTTAAGGATAAGATCGATGTGTTACTTGATGCAACCGTTTTTGGATTCTATGAGGATGATACAGAGGATCGGTATACTTTTGGCGTCATCTCTAGAAAAGAGTATAAGAGTCGACTTATCAAGGTCGTCTGTCGATCAGTTATCTTTACTGTTGGCGCTATGGAGAACATGCTCTTGTTCCCAGGTAATGATCTCCCAGGGGTCTATGGTGCAGGAGCGGTTCAGACCTTGATGAACGTCTATGGGGTGAAACCTGGAGAAAGGGTGCTTATGGTGGGAGCGGGTAATGTTGGTTTGATCGTAGGATATCAGCTTCTTCAAGCCGGTATAAAAGTAGACCGGGTGGTGGAAGCGGCACCAACTATTGGAGGGTATCATGTCCATGCAGCTAAACTTCGACGATGCAGTGTACCTATCTATACACGTCATTCCATCAAAGAGGTCTTTGGAGCGGATTGTGTCAAAGGAGCAGTCGTTGTGGAACTTGATGATCATTGGAACCCGATACAGGGTTCTGAAGAGATAGTTACCTGTGATACGGTCTGTCTAGCGGTAGGCTTGACACCATCAACAAGGCTTCTAGAACAGATAGGTGTTGATATGGCACTGGTACCAGAGGCAGGAGGCTATATCGCGCTTCATGATGAACGTATGCAGACCTCAGTACCTCGTGTCTATGTCGCAGGGGATTCCTCAGGTATCGAAGAAGCATCAACTGCGATGATAGAAGGAAAGATAGCTGGGGCAATGGCTGCAAAACAACTTGGATATCAACAAGAGAAAGCTCAGACTGCTTACGAGGGATTTTTAAAGGAATTGAAACGATTACGTGCAGGACCTTTTGGTGCCAAACCCCGAGATGCAAAACAACGGATACAGCGATTATGGAGAAAGAGACCATGAGCGATTTCGAGAACACCGGCATACTATCCATTTCAGATCTCGTACTTCCAACAAATGAACAATTAGAAAAAGGAGTAGCGATCACAGAATGTATCCAACGGATACCTTGTAATCCTTGTGTTGATTCCTGTCCGGTCCATGCGATATCGATGAAGGATATCAATGCACTCCCTGTTGTAGATTATGATGCCTGTATCGCCTGTGGACGATGTGTTGGTGTCTGCCCAGGTCTAGCCATCTTCGTTGTGAAAGTACAAGGGGACCAAGCGCTTATCACGTTACCCTATGAGTTTCTCCCCCGCCCTCAGAAAGGAGAAAGCGTCTCGGTCTTAGACCGAGCGGGAAAAACAATGGGAAAAGGGAAGATCATACGAGTCAAACAACAAGGTAGAACAAGTATCATCACCGTCTCTGTAGAGAAAAAGTATGCAATGGATGTACGTAACATCCGTGTTTGAGGTTAAAAAACTATGAAACATCATGCGATCGTCTGTCGATGTGAAGATATCACAGAACAAGATGTCATCGATGCAATCCATCAAGGATATACTGATCTAGAGGAATTACGTAGAAAGCTTCGTATCGGTATGGGTCCGTGTCAAGGACGGGTCTGTATTTCATTAGTAAAAAAGATTCTTGAGAAAGAGACTGGGAAAAAAGTTTCTGTTGAATCATATCCAACTAGTCGACCACCTGTGATACCCATCTCTTTAGGAGCTCTAGCGAAAAAAACTAGGGGAGAGAATGAAACGAAAAGCTGATGTCGTCATCATCGGCGGCGGGGTCAATGGGGTAGCCACTGCATATGCTCTTGCAAAAGCAGGTCTAGATGTCGTAGTCCTTGAGAAGAACTATCTAAGTTCTGGGGCAACAGGGAAATGCGGAGCAGGGATACGACAGCAATGGTCCACTGCGGAGAACACGGAGCTAGCGATTCGAAGTGTTCAAATGTTTGAACATCTCAGCTCAGATCTTGGCATGGATATCGAGTTTCGTCAAGGTGGGTATCTTATCATCAATCATAGTGAAAAAGAGCTACGACAATCAGAAGAAAACGTAGAGATGCAGAAACGCCTTGGACTAAATGTCCGTCTCCTTGATATTTCAGAGATACTTAGTATCGTCCCCGTCCTTGATCTAAAAGGGATAAAAGCAGTTGGTGCAACGTTTTGTCCCACCGATGGTCATGCAAACCCATTTCTTACCACGTTTGCGTATGCCAATGCAGCACGGAAACATGGTGCAACGATCTCTACCCATACAACAGTCACCGGTATCAAGACAAAAGATCAACACGTGACCTCTGTTAAGACATCAAAAGGCACTATTCATACATCCTGGGTAGTAGATGCTGCAGGGGTCTACTCAAAGGATATCGCTAAGATGGTGGGTATCAAGACTCCAAACAAACCCTATCGCAAAGAGGTCTTGGCAACGGAAAGACTGCAATCAATGTTCGAAGCAATGGTGATATCGTTTACTGATGGGATCTATTTTAGTCAACAACAGGAGGGCCAGATCGTTGGCGGTATCCCTATCCCCCATGAACAGATTGGCCTGTATAAGACTCCGACGTTCTCATTCCTACGTCATATGTCCCAGACGCTCACCCGTTATGTACCCTTATTAAGACATGTGAACATGTTACGTCATTGGACGGGTTTCTATGATGTCACCCCTGATGCTCGACCGATCCTAGGAGAGGATAGAACTGTGAAAGGGTTTATCCATTGCCATGGGTTCAGCGGCCATGGGTTCATGTTATCACCAATGGTATCAAAACTACTCACAGAATACATCGCATATGAAAAGACATCCCCCATCCTTGATCGTTTGAACTTGGATCGTTTCGAAGGTTCAAATCTTACTCAGGAACATTCCGTTGTAGGATGAACAATTATTTCTTGTATGGTACATCTGTCTTTTTTCATTCTTTCAATATTCTTGGTCGTAACCCATTTAAACCAATGGTCTATCTGTTGTCCTGGTATGGATTATAAAATGTTGGGGTTCAAGGCTGGTCTTGAGATCCATCAGCAGTTAGATACACATAAACTCTTTTGTATGTGTCCTTCAGAGATAACTGATACCCTAGATTATTCATTTGAACGGATCCTTCGACCAACGCAGAGCGAGCTAGGAGATATCGATACAGCAGCGCTTGCTGAAGCAAAAAGAAACCGTCGATTCCTCTATACTGCATCTGATGCGTCAACGTGTCTTGTAGAGGCTGATGAGGAACCACCACATCAACCTAATACGGATGCTATCGATGTATGTCTTACGATGGCGTTGTTATGTAAAGCGGTCATCGTTGATGAGCTCCATTTCATGCGAAAGATCGTTATCGATGGATCTAACACTAGTGGTTTCCAACGAACTGGTCTTCTCGCTATGAACGGTATTCTTGATGATGTTCATATTCAGACCATTGCATTAGAAGAGGACGCTGCTCGTAAGATCGATCAGAAGGCTGAAGTGGTTACCTATGGTCTAGACCGATTAGGTATCCCTCTTATCGAGATAGCGACTGCACCAGATATGAAAGATCCAATGCAGGCTCGTGATGTTGCAGAGAATATTGGTCTTTTGCTTCGTGCCACAGGGAAAGTAAAACGAGGATTAGGGACCATCCGTCAAGATCTTAACATTTCGATAAGAGATGGGGAACGGGTTGAGATAAAAGGGATACAATCTTTGTCATCGATACAGCGTGTTGCTGAGTTGGAGACGAATCGGCAGCTGATGCTTGTTGATTGTAAAAGGATCCTTAAAGAGCGAGGAAAGGATGTCTCAGTGCTTAAGAGACCAACGGTCATTGATGTTAAAGAGATGCTTTTAGAGATAGATTCTAAGATGATATCAAAACTATTGAAACACGGTGTGGGAAAAGCGGTCAAGTTACCAGGTTTTGCAGGGTTGTTGAAAAAAGAGGGGTTTACTCTAGGTCGAGAGCTAGCGGGCTATGCTAAGGTAGCATCAGGTATTGGTGGTATCATTCATAGTGATGAGCTCCCTGGATATGGTATGACTGAGGAGCAGTATGTACGACTATGCCATTTGCTTGATATCGATACATTGGATGCATTCGTCATCGCTCTTGGTAAGGGATCCATGGTGGATATCGCTCTTGACGCAGTCTGCAAGAGAGCGTTATATGCCTATGAAGGTGTTCCTAAAGAGGTACGTCGGGCGTTACCTGATGATTCCACCGAGTATCAGCGGCCTCTACCCGGTGCAGCTAGGATGTATCCAGAGACCGATGTAAGACCGATACGGATCACAAAGCAACGTGTTGAACGATTACAACGAAATCTTCCAGAACGGCCTAATGAGAAACTAACTCGGTTCATTAAACAGTATCAGCTCAATATAGATCATATCCGACAGCTTCTTGCAAGTGGTTTTGAATCTGATTTCGAGGAATTAGTCGCTCTTTATCCTGATCTGCAACAGGTCATTGTCCGTATCTATCTGAACACGATACCTGAACTAAAAGAGAAAGGAGTACCTGTTGAACGTCTCTCAAAGACACTGATTATACATGTTCTAAATGCTTTAAACGATACATTGTTCTCAAAGGAAGGTGTGCCCACGATATTAGGGTATCTCCTAGATCATCCCTCTGCAACGATCAAGCAAGCAGTTGAAGCTAGTGGTATCAGTAGTGTAGATACAAAAGAGGTTGAGGATTTCACTCGCAATCTTATCATTGATCGAGCTGATTTCGTTAGACAACGAGGAATTGATGCATTAGGTCCCTTGATGGGTGTTGTCATGAAAAGGTTCCGAGGAAGAGTGGATGGAGCAATTATTAGTGATATTCTAAAGAAAGAGTTGGATAGATATCTTTCCGATGCTAAGAGATAGGCTTTGACCGTCTCTATTTTTTTAGTTTAAGAAGTTTTTTTATAGTATCAAGGTGATTATTCTTGTATGGATGAGAAGATCATTGAGGTGAAATGTAGGTTCTGCGGCAAGGATATTGAATGCCCTAGCGCTATGCAGCATATAGAAGATCATTGCTGTAGTGAATGCTATGAAAAGATCAATGATGGCGATATCAAACCTGAGGAGGGTATTAAGGATATTCATGTTGATATACCAATGTGTGATTTCATAGACAATCTTGCAGAGGATGCAACGGAAAACTTGTTCCCCCTTATCTGGAAAGAGTATAAGAAAGAAAAAGCCACTCTTTCAAAAAAAGAACTTGCAAGAGCAATGTTTACCACAGGATTTGCCGCTGCATTGGATTTTCTATCAGGGGACCCTGAACAAGAAGAACCTGATGAATAAAGATGATATAGAGCTGAAGACCTGATTATGTTACGGAGAGGTTTTGTTGTTCAATGCTTCTCTAAGATACTCTAAGAATCGTTCAAAATCTGACAGATCATCTTGTAGGATGGTATAGACGATATCAACGTCTATCTGCCAATAGATATGAACAAGGCGATTTCGAAAACGTGCCATTTGCATGAGACGGTCTACGAAAGAAGATGGGAAGAAGTGGTTTTCACCCATCACTTTGAAGACGTCTGCATAGTCGTCCGGAGCACGTAATTTATTCTTTGAGATAATATGATTACAGAGATCAATAGCTGCTTCTATACAAACGATCAAATAATATTTTGCTGCGGCAATTGTTATAGGGTCTGATATAAAATCAGTTTTTTCCATCTGTGCTAATGAATCCAACTGTGATAAAGCATGAAGCATCTCAGATGAAAGCTTGCTGATCTTATGTTCATCAAATATGTATCCCAAGAGCATCCCTCATATATCTTTTCCTATAGAACGAGAAATCAAAGTATTTGACATATATTCGACTTTCAAAATCAGATCGTTCTTGTTCATCTCTACTGAAAAGGACATGACCTTTTTTTATAACGCTATAACAAAATGATAACGGAGTATTATTAAGAAAACGTATATCAAAAGAAAATCCAAATAATTTTTGCATTTCCACTTCGATTTCTATCTCCTTTCGAATGTATCTTGATTTAGAATATTCATCTGGATCTATGAATAACGCTATATCAATATCATGAAAGCATTCTTGTAAAAATGAACCATGTATATAAGAAAAAATGATACCATCCTTTTTTTGTAGGATACCTGTTATCCCTTGTATCAATTCTTTTTTTTGTTTTTCAGATATTCTATACTCTTTCATCACAAGAGACAAAAAGATATACAGACCTTAAAAGGTTTTGCAGATAGTGGATTTTTCTTTAAAATGCAGTTTCGTTGTATCAAATAGTATACCTTGAAGATACCAATTGATTAGAAGTATTCAAACGAGATAGATCATGCTTGTATGATATCGTGTAAGTTAAGGGGGTTTTTTAAGATCTTGTGTTCAGATCGTTTGGAATTTCAAGAGGACCTTTGAATCCTTTAGTTTCTCTTGTACATGGTCGATGAAATAAAGTAATTGTGGCATGAGCACATTTTTTTTCCATTCGTAGACGAAATCATGTTGTCCATAGCCTGGTTGAAAGCCTATCTCAATGAGTTTTGATGTGATAACTGATGCTTTCTCTCCATCTGATAGTAACGTTATTTCTAAATATGTTTTCATGGCAACAAACCCTAGTAGGTTGAACGATTATCTGTTTAAATTCTCTTTGGCAAAAAGAAGAATATTCAATACTATCTCATTAACGATAACCGAGATGAAAGCATTATCGAGAAATGAAAAGTCGCTGACATATAAGAAAAGTTTACGCTAAGGAGTTTGAAAAAGATATATGCGTAGATCTTGTATGAGTGAAAGCCGCTTATTCTGAAAAGTGTAATGTCTTGGATTCTGAAAGTGTAATGTCGCGTATTCTGAAAACGATTCATGCCGCAGATATTGAACGAACGTTTTTATAAGGGAATGTTTTGTGCCGTGGTTTTTGAATGCTATTGATGCGATTAATATGCCGCGTATATTGAACACCGTTGATCAATGAACGAGATAGTGGCATGTTATGTTTTGATGAATGTATGAGTTGTCGTGATTTCTGAAGGGGTTTGACTGGGTTTCAAAGCCGCGGATTTTGAATGTTGCTGCGGGTTTTTAAGCGTTGTTCTATTCTATCTATGTTCATTGATGTCATTTCCACTCCCTTCACATAATAGTCTCAAGTTATCCTTTTTTTGAATAAGA
>JARVGL010000023.1 GCA_029762575.1 Thermoplasmatota archaeon
AATTTTGTTCGTTTGATATTAGGAAAAATATCTTTAGATGATACCGCATCAAACAATCGATATACAAGAGCAAAAAAAGAATTTGATACATGGATTGATCAATCAATCCTTATCAAATCAGAAAAAGAAGCACTTTACCCCTACAGGATCAAGTACACAGTAGATGGGCAAAAGAGAACGATGAACGGTTTTTTCACACTCTTACAGTTAGACAGTGAATATAAACAGGTGAAAGCACACGAAAAAACGTTATCAAAACCCAAAGCAGATCGCCTTGATCTTATGAGAACCTGTCAAGCAAATCTTGAACCAATACAACTCCTCTACATTGATGAGAAAGACGTATTACAAAAAGAAATTCAAGAGAAATGTATCGATGAACCATTGATGCATGTGAAAGGATACGACTCGTTTGATCATTCTCTTTGGAAGATCACTGATGAAAACCTCATTAACCATGTAAAAAACACCTTAAAGGATCAAATCGTTTTCATCGCTGATGGACATCATAGATATCAAACAGCTATTAATTTCGCTGAAGAAATGAAGAAAAAAACTGGGATCACTTCTAAAGATGCACCGTTTAATTATATCATGATCATTTTTGTTAACATGTTTGACAAAGGACTATCGATTCTTCCCACCCATCGACTCTTAAAGATCCCAATAGATAAAAATGATCTTTTATCTAAACTCAATGAGTATTTTATAATTGAAACATACCTTCGAGGAAAAGAAGATATGTCACATCTTGTGAACACCATTAAAGATAAACTACAGACAACAACTCTTCATAGATTCTGCCTGTTCTTTAAGGATGCTTATTATATACTTACCCTAAAAGATGAATCTTTTATGGATCTTCTTGCAAAAGAATACTCTCAAACATGGCGAACACTTGATGTATCCATCCTTCATAAGATAATCATCGAAAATATCCTTGGAATAACCCAAGAGACATTAGAAGACCACATTACATATACTCGTGATGATGAAGAGGCTGTCCGTTTTGTCGATATGGATGAGTATGATTGTTCTGTTCTTATGAACGCAACAAAAATCGATGAGTTAAAAGCCATTGCAGAGGCAGAAGAACATATGCCTCAGAAATCAACGTATTTCCTTCCTAAGATGCTATCAGGTCTTGTCTTATATAAAATGGATATCTAACACATCCATTTTCCTCTTATTTTATTTTCCTTTTTCCCAAACAAGATAGTTACTTTAATATATCTATTGACCATGCACATCTTACGACTATGACCATCATTGAAACTCTATCAATATTAGCTTTTATCATACTTAGCTACGGCCTAGGGACTATGTTCCTTAGTAAAAAAGGATATTTTGAAAAATACAATATTTCTTTCTATGGGCCTGCATTATTATTTCGAACGACAAAAGGAATCGATTTTCTAAAGAAGATCTCTTCACCAAAACGAGCATGGAGGATGTTTGGTTCTGTTGGAATTGCTTTCTGTTTTATCATGATGATACTGATGGTCTATCTATTGATCATCAATACTTGGACCGTCATTGGTTTCACACCAGAACAACAACAACAACTGCCGGGCATAGAATTTGGACTTGTGATCCCCGGGTTAAATCCTATTCTTCCTCTTGAATACCTCGCTTATATCCTTATTGGGTTGATAGTTGCAGTCATTGTCCATGAGTTTTCCCATGGAATCCTCACCTTTGCACATAATCTGAAAGTCAAATCACTAGGTATGCTTTATCTAATAATTCCTCTGGGGGCATTCTGTGAACCTGATGAGGAACAATTAAAAGAAACAAAGACCAAAAACCGAATGCGCGTATACGCTGCAGGCCCTATGTCTAACTTTACCATCGCCTTTATTGTGCTCTTCCTCTTTTCAACTGTATGTATGGGATCCGTTCAACCTATTGACGGAGTTCATGTACTCTATGTCGTCCCAGAGAGCCCTGCGGACGACCTATCACTTTCCACCGGAATGGTCATAACAAAAGTAGACAATACAATGGTAACAGATGTAGAGGGTTTCCTTCAAATAATGAAGAACACCACCGCACATCAAACAATACAAATAACATACTATTCAGAAGGTACCTCTGTTGATACCACTGTTACTCTTGCAGAGCAATATGCGTTCACAAATAATGCCTCTGACCACAATAAGAGTTTTCTAGGGATCGGTTTCAATCTATATGTAAGTGGATTCAGCAAAGCATTACAGCATCCATTGACATTTGCATTCCCTGAAGGCCTTATTCTAGTCTATTCACTTCCTTTCTTTAGTTATCTTGCGGGTTATAATCCACTTGTCGCACCATTTACACAAGGCTACATCATCTCAGGACCACTTTCATTTATTCCACCAGCGGTCTTTTGGCCAATGGTAAATATGCTCTACTGGATCTTCTGGCTTAACCTAGTTGTCGCGTTATTTAACGTTTTACCAATGATACCTTTAGATGGAGGATTCCTCTTCTCAGATGGACTGCGATTGTTTGTCTCAAAGATACGGAAAAACATCACAGAGGAAAGACGAGAACAGATCGTTAAAAAGATATCCCTTGTCATCTCCCTAACAATACTCTTTATCGTACTCTTCCCCTGGTTCATTAAATACTTTTAAAAGATTGAACATCAAAAAAAATAAATAGTTACCAACAATCGAAATATATTGTAAAAGATCAAAGATTCAATATTTGATCAGGTAGGTTCTTAGTTTTCAGTGGAGGTCACTCGACAGGGTGAAGGTATCTTCATACCTGCTTTTCTTAGTGATTCTTTTGCAGTTTTGACAAATGGTGCTGTCGTCTCTATCTCTATGATTGTCTGATTGGGTTTTACTCGAGCTGCAATACTAACGATCTTTCCAAAGGATGCGCGCATGCCTTGGGATACACGATCTGCTCCTGCACCTGTTGCTTGTTTATTTTCACGTAACACAACATGTGGATATACTCGTATCCTTAACCGATAGTTCGCAGATCCAGCGTTTTTCTCCATAAATCGGTTTGCAGAGATACGTGCAGATTCCAATGCGTTGTGACGTACCTGACATTGTTCAACCGCAATAAGTGATAATGTAACTGGAAAACTTGCTGTTCGGTTCCCTAATACGAACTGTGTAAGACGAGATGCAGGTATACCACCCATATATTCCTTTCGTGTGGACAGTTGACCTCGTACATATCTATACATACTACCTGGTTTTCGTGCCATTGTTCACAACTCTATAATATTATAGTAAATAGAAACTGGGAAATGAACATGGTGTTTATAACTCTTTTTACTAGATAACACATTTTTCTGTTGAAACAAGCGTCAAAAAACCAATACGGACATATAACCTGATATAATTAAAATGTAACTTAATTCAACTGTATAGCAAAATCATTTAAGTAAAACAATATTTCAACACCTCATGGATTACATCTATTTCAAGATACAACAAGAGATTATAACACATATCACTTCCGCTTTAAAAATTTTAAAGTATCCAGTTCAGATAAAACTTGAAAGACCGCCAGATCAAGGATTAGGTGATTTTTCATTTCCTTGTTTTTCATTTAGTAAGATAAGTAGAAAATCTCCAAATGAGACAGCAAAAATAATTGCTGAAAAGCTATCGACCAACCATTTCATAAAGAATATTTGTGTTGATGGAGGATACATTAACTTTAGCATAGATGAAACACCGTTGATACAAGAGACAGTCCATTCAATCCTTACAAATAAACAATCTTATGGTCATCTTGATAAAAAAAACATATTCATCATTGTAGAACATACTTCTGCAAACCCAAACGGACCTTTACATATAGGTAGAGCAAGAAACCCGATCATTGGAGATACATTAACTAGATTGCTGAAAGCTGCAGGGTATAGCTGTGAATCCCAGTTCTATCTAGATGATCTAGGAAAACAAGTAGCAATCCTCTGTTGGGGCATCAATAATCTCCCTAAAGAAGAAAAGGCATCAATAGCTAATAAGAAACTCGATCATATAGCCGTTGGTTTTTATCAAAAAGCAAATGACCTGATGAATGAGGACCCTCAAGTAAAACAAGATATCCAGGATATCATATGGAAAAGTGAACACGGTGATATACAGACAATTTCATTGATACAAGAAGCATATCAACCAGTTTTAAAGGGGATGAATGAAAGCCTTAAACGGGTTAACATCACCATTGATACGTATATCCCTGAATCAACGTTTGTTAAGGATTCCTCTGTGGAAAAAGTATTAGATATTTTAAAAAACACACCATTCTGTCATGAGGAACATGGAGCATATTATCTTGATCTTGAATCATTTGGTATAAAAGGTAGAAACACTAAATTCTTTATCACTCGAGGTGATGGAACATCATTATATGCCACTAGAGATATCGCGTATCACGCTTGGAAGGCAACTCAAGCAGATATCCTCCTAAATGTCTTAGGTGAAGATCATAAACTTGAATCAAAACAAGTAGAGATAGGTCTTCAACTTCTCGGGATAGAAAAAATACCAAAAACCGTATTCTACTCATTTGTCTCTCTTCCTGAAGGAAAAATGTCAACTCGTAGAAACAGGGTGGTCTATCTTGATGATCTCATCGATGAATGTGTTCAACGAGCATATGAAGAAGTGAAAAAAAGACGAGCAGATGAATTCTCAGAGTTAGAGATGAAAACGATTGCTGAAAAAATTGGAACAGGTGCGGTAAGATATAACATCATAAAGGTTCAACCTGAGAAAGATATGGTGTTTCAATGGGAGGATGCATTGAACTTTGAGGGAAACGCTGCTCCATTCATTCAATATGCCCATGCTCGTGCTTCAAGTATCCTTTCAAAGAATGAAACAAGCATAAAAGGTATAGAGAAACAGATCTATAGCAAGCTCATGCATCCTTCTGAGATCCAACTCATTAAAAAAATGGCCTTGTTCCCATTTGTCATACAAGAAGCAAGCATCACATATAAACCACATCTCATCGCTTCATATCTCTTTGACATCGCATCATTGTTCAATCAATTCTATCGAGATTGCCCTGTGCTTTCAGAACCTGACAAAGAGTTGAAAATCGCTCGGTTATGTCTTGTAGCCTCAGCCAAACAAGTGTTGAACAATGGTCTTTGTATCTTAGGAATAGATGCTCTTGAGGAAATGTGAGTATGAACTATCAATCAATCAATGTTTCACATCTTCTGAGAAAGATTACCTTTAATGATGTCTTGTTCAATGGAGCCTATACTCTTGATGTCTATCAGAATTGTGCATTTGGTTGTATATATTGCGATTCCTCATATGATGAAACGATATATATTAAGAAAAATGCTATTGAAGCATTCAAAGAAGATATCAAACTGTTTGAGAAAGGTCGTATCATCATTGGTTCAGTTCATGATCCCTATCAGCCTATTGAACAAAAAGAAGAACTAACACGAGGGATCCTTCAAATAATCGAAGAACAGGATATACCCGCCCATATCCTTACAAAATCACCATTGATCTTAAGAGATCTCGATATTTTAACAAGGTTAAACGATATACGAGTGACAATGACAATCCTCTCAATAGATCCTCGTATCGTTCGGTTGTTTGAAGAAAACGCTCCTTCGCCTAAAGATCGATTTCAAACGATGAAGCAACTATCATATAATGATATTACTACAGGCATTGCCCTCATCCCAATCCTACCGTATCTTACTGATAATTCTTTTGAAGAGACCATCTCTATGGCTTCTCAGTTCCATGCTGCATATCTTATCTATAAATATCTAGAACTGAAGGGTGACCAAAAACAAAAAGTTTTCTCATTATTGGACGATATTGATGTAACTTTGCTTCCACGCTATGGGAAATTATATTATGAACGCTATTCCCCTTCAAATGAATATATGAAAGAAATAAACAAAAAGATAGAAGATATCTGTAAAAGATACCATCTTTCATCTTATAGCGTGCCTATCATCAACTGATACCATTTCATCATCATACTAGGTCGAATCTATCGTTGTTTGGGATGATTGATAATCATAGCACCTATTATAAGAAGTATGATAACAACGATTGCTATGATGATAATTCCATATTGCGATAACAATGTTGTAGGAGTCCTTTTATGCGGATATGCTGTCGCTCCAAAAGGTGTGTGTCCATCAATAGAGAGACCGATGGATGGATCATATCTGAGAGAGGTGATATCGTCTGTAGTCCAATGATTGTTTTGGCTATACGTTGTACTAGGTACCCATACACGAAGATCAGGGTCTCCATAGAGACAAACGTTCTCTGCTAGATCCCACCACCAATTAGGTTTCCTATCGCTTACATACTGAATTCCAACCTTTAATATGCCTTCTGAATAGATCTCTCCAATAGTCTCACCTAATGCAATACCTCTAGGGACAGCATTCTGCCAAACATCTGAATACCAAGAGGTCGCCCAGGGATCCATTATTTGGAAGACCGACCCATGACGCATAAGGGTGAGCTGCAGATATTTCCCTGCGGGAAGACAGGCGACACTACTGATACCTACTGAATGGATGTTTCCAAGAGCATCATCAATCTGGCTGCCATTGTACCATGATGTGCCAAATCTACCAAGTAGTACCGTGATGATAACACCATCATAATAATCCTGAGTGTTCTGAAGCCAATCAGGAGTAATGAGACGAAGGAGCGGAAGACTGGCAATGGATCCAAGGATATCACGAATAGGACGTTTTGCCAAAGCCCAATCAACCCCTGTATTCAGAAATCGAGTACCAACTGGGTTAGGATTACCAACTAACGCAGGAAGAAGACCATGTATATCCATGGTCATAGTATCCGGTTCTTCTGTTGATCCCATCAACCATTCATATCCTCTCCATGGATTTGGTTCATTTGTATATCCAGCTAACGGTATCGGAGGATACCCAACCTTTGTTGGGTTTTCCCAGTTCACATCCCAGAACATAAACATACCTCCGTCGAGAGGTGCGCCATGGGTATTCACCAGCCATAAAAGGACACCTTGATTTAGATTATACATATTAGCATCAAAATTAGTTGAGAATACAGGGCTATAACCACCACGTTGTAGATAGAAGGGTTGTACCTCTGAACCACTTAGGTCTGGGAAAAAACCACCAGGTTGTCCGTTAACGGCAAGCATAACACCTTCGTCGATGGGTTCGAATGATTGAGAACGACCAGGTATTGTTCCATCAGCACATTTATATTCAAAACCCCAGTAGTCACTGGCTCTGCTATTGAATTTTATATCATAACATACAAGTGTATCCAATACAGGATATTTCAGTTGTATTTCTTCAGAAGGTTTAGTTATCTTTAAACCTAAAGCCCCTCGCCAGGGGAATCGTCGTTTACTACTACTCCCATTTATAACTGATACACCATTAGGATTGGATATTGCAGGATTCTCAAACACAATCATCGGATAAAAAATATTCTTAGATATCCATACTGAAAGATCAACGGGTGAACCAAAGAATCTTCCTGGATTTCCCTTTCCCACAAATACTCTATCCCATGGAAAACCAATATCAAATTGCCCAGCAACCGTAATAATTGTTTCTTCTCCTTCTTTATCAAACCCATATTCTTTTAAGAAATTGATCACACGCATCCCAGTTAGATACATCTCACTAACTGTTGGAAGCCGTGAGTGCCCATCAGGGTGACGTCTCCAGAGTTCAGTATGCCATGCAACAGCGCTAGAGAGCTCCGGATGATTATCCACTAATAAGACTGGGGAGCCATGATGTGCTGCGATATATGCTGCAGGGCCAAATGATCGCGCACCATATATCTCTTTTTCTGGTTCCAATGTTGCAACATACCAAGAAGTCCATGAATCAATAGTTGAAAAAATAATGTCTGTACTTTTTGAGATATCTCGAATGGCTGAATATATATCAGTATATGAAGTGTAATACATTGAGATGGTGAAAGCATCCAAAATATGTTGTTTTACAGAGGAACATAGATATTTATCGATATCTACTATCAATACCTCTTTTACTCCAAGTGTATAGAGAGCATCACTGGTGTGATTCGAAAGAGAATCGGGACTAATATAGAGGAGCGGAGCATTCATCTCTGAAGCTAGTATCGCAGCCTCAGTTGCTGATGCGATCCCTGCACCTTGCGCTTCAGAAAAGTTTTGTTCCCATGAATATTCTATCGTGAAATCAACTGGTGTTTTCATTTCATTCATTGTAAATACACAAATTGAGTAATGTTCATCTGGTAAGCATTGCCCTATCTGATGAACCGCTAGATCGGTCTCTGTCCCTGGTGGTAATGGTATTCCAACATCATAGATGCTAGCATCTATAGTACTTGATACACCTGGTTCACGAGTTGATAGTATCTCCTCACCTGAGGGACCAATCAAGGAAAAACCAAGATCTATATCTGGATTATCCCATTTTAGATCAATCTTTACATTACGGCATCCATACGGTGGAGTATCTGGGATCTTTATATCAATTCCTGGATACATCTCAACATCTATTTGATAGGTCACCTTGCGCATATTTCGTAACACATCAATAATAGATCCATATCGACCCCAATTAAATGTAAGCAGACTTCGATGTTTCTGACTCTCCAAACCTGATTGTTCAATATCAGAGCCTGGAGTAAACAATGGTTTGTAATAATCTATCGATTTAGTAGGAACATCGGTTAGAGCAACGCTCCATCGCCCACTTTTATAGACATATGCAGATGTTTTATCGACATCCATCCCACTTTGTGCGTTCCATTCACTTGTTATCGCAGCCATCATCCATTCTCCATCTTGATCGCAATAGACTTGAATATCACGATCACCTGCAGGTATAGACATATTGATGATTCCTTCAAAACCTGGTATGCCTGCTTCAAAATAAAAACATGGATACCATGAACGGACTTTTAAGAATTTATACCCATCTGGTACGATGAAATCATGATAGATAGGATAGACCTCGTTTGTTTGAGGAACTTCGAAATGTTCTGTTTTAACACCGTTTCCAGGGTTAAGGGTTCCTGAGAGTATATTACTAGTGGTATTATCTGGAATGCTATAATCGGTTTGTATCACAGCTAGTATCGCTTTATCTGAATACTCCCAATTCTGAAGTGCAATGTTATGGGCAAGTAGATAGGGGTCATTTCCTTGTATCTCTATCACTTCTTTGGTCTTCCAACTATCCCGAATCTTATCTTGTTGAATATTTATTAAGGAGAGATGATCTAATGATCCTTTTGCATACGACATCCAATCTTCCATGAAATATGATATTCCCTGAAATCCGTTCAATGTTCTTTTCTTTAGATCACTTGATAAG
Organism: Thermoplasmatota archaeon; assembly: GCA_029762575.1. Classification (GTDB taxonomy): domain Archaea; phylum Thermoplasmatota; class E2; order DHVEG-1; family DHVEG-1; genus EX4572-165. The sequence continues at coordinate 9,335 of JARVGL010000023.1, forward strand.
AACTCATCTTGATAGAATAATAATGGACTAGAAAATAACTTATCAGATTTTTCATCATAAAAAACAGAAGCAGGTATCGAAGCTAGATATGCATAATCATCAATAAGAGTTTCATCATCATAACCTATAAAGGTTACTTTTTTCATGGGTATGAACGGTTTCCAAGTTACGCCTTTATCAAAACCAGGATGATTATCGATAGTACTATTAGCTAGGGCACTTGGCATAATTGATGCGACAATCATTGTGTAAACTATGATAATTGATACGAAAATATGTTTCTTCTGATCCTTCTTATTCATAGGTATACCCCCCATAAAAATAAATCTCTGAACGCTAAACAACGATAAATAGTATATTTTTGGCACCTATATATAATTTATTCAATTCATATAATGTTACTAGTTTTTCAGCGGGTTTTACTTTTATAATACATATGTATTACATCAACTAATTCTCTTATGTGTGGGTTCGTTATGAATGAGAATCTTCGTTTACGGTTGGAAAAACAACATTACGCACTTGTTGGAGATCATTCTGCAGTTAAATTGTGCCATTGGATGAAACAAAGTCTTCTTCATAATCGACATTGTTATAAACAAGAGTTCTATGGGATTAAATCCCATCAGTGTCTTCAAATGACCCCGGCAGTGAACCAATGTAGCCATATGTGTCTTTTTTGTTGGAGATATCAAGGATTCACCGAACAGAGCTTTGAAAACGTAGATGACCCACTTACAATTTTGGAAGGATCCATTCAAGCGCAAAGACGTTTACTGACAGGTTTTAAAGGTGATGCTCGAACTGATCAGAATAAATGGACCGAAGCTCAAAACCCAAATATGGTAGCCTGTTCTCTTTCAGGTGAGCCAACGCTGTATCCAGGTCTTGGTGGTTTTTTTGAATTATGTCATAGAAAGAACATGACCACATTTCTTGTGACAAATGGAACAACTCCTGAAGTACTTAAAAACCTTGACCCTCTACCAAAACAACTCTATGTTTCCATTGTTGCACCAACAGAAGATCTTTATAAAAAGATCTGTAGCCCACTTATATCAAATGGGTGGGAAAAAATCAAAGAGACTCTTTCACTTCTCCCCTCTTTAGATACAAGGACCGTTATCCGACATACATTGATACAAGGATGGAATATGGATAAGACACATATATCCTCTTATGCGAAACTTGATGAGATCGCTTCACCGGATTTTATTGAACCGAAAGCCTTTGTACTAGTTGGTTCATCACGAAAGCATCTTACTTTAGCTAATATGCCATCCCATGATTCAATACGGTCGTTTAGTAAAGAACTTGGAGAAAACATTGGATACACCCTTACAAAAGAAAAAAAGGATTCACGGGTAACATTACTCTCCAGTTCTCGTAAAAAGGAGAGAATCGTTCAGCAAGATTAATAAGAATAAACAATAGAAAAATATTGATAATGGGATCGAACAAAACACAATCCGTGTTATCTTTCTTTATTCATTCTCATAATAGATCCCTTTTGTTAGTGATAACCTTGTTTTTGTTGATACCTCCTTTCATTCCTCTCTCTCAAGCACATATCGAAATTATGGAAAATCAGGGACCACAACGCTATATTATCCTTTTTGAAGAAACATCGGTCTTGGAAACATTACTAGACAATAGATATACTCAAGAAAGATCAAATCTTTTTTCACTTAATGATTCATTTGCTCAAATGACAGAACTCTTCTCTAATGTAACTAGAACTCAAGAAGAACATAAACAATCTATCTTATCGAAAATGAAGGATGACCCAACTTTTACTCTTTCATCTTTTCTTTCATGGACAATCAACGGTTGTATCATAGAAACTAAAAAGCCTTCAAGAATTGAGGCTCTAAAAAAACTACCGGGTATTAAAGATATCAAAGTAGATGAAAAACAGATAGTTGTCCAAAACAATTCAATCGATTCGTACCAGTATCAAACAGCTTTTAACAATCAAACATCCACCATACCCCTTTTGACATCGACAGGTAAAAACATTACTATTGCTTTTTTTGATACCGGTGTTGATTATACCCATCCCGCATTAAAGGATAAATTCATTGGAGGATACGATTTTGTCGATAACGATACTGATGTTTTTGACGATCATGGTCATGGCACTCATGTCACCGGTATCGCACTAGGGCGTTCTCTTGATGAAACGCTGTGGACTGGTGGAGTGGCACCAGATGCACAGTTTTATAGTTATAAAGTAATGGATGAAAATGGCGTAGGATCAGTTTCAGCTATGTTACAAGCCTTTGATCATGCTATGGACCCAGATCAAGACGGAGATCCTTCAGATCATGTCCATATCATCTCTATCAGCGCAGGTGATCCTAACGGACGTAGTGATGACCTTTTAAGTCAAGCAGCAAACAATGCGGTGAGAGCAGGTATCTGTGTGATCGCCGCTGCAGGAAACAATGGACCAGGATATGCAACCATATCCTCTCCAGGTATCGCTGAGTATGTTATCGCTGTAGGAGCAACAACCAATAATGGACAGATTGCGTCATTTAGTTCAAGAGGAAGCTATACCTATGAACGGATTAAACCTGATGTGATAGCTCCTGGTGTTGACGTGGTAAGTACATGGATCGATGGAGGATACCATTCTTTAAGTGGTACAAGTATGGCTACGCCATATGTAGCAGGTATATGCGCTCTGTATCTTGCACAGTATCCAGAATGGTCTCCATTAGAAGTTATCATGGCGCTTCGAATGCAGACAACATCCTTAGGTCTTGATCGTTTAACAGAAGGGTATGGTTTTTTAGATGTCAACACGTTAGGTATACTACCACATAGTCCACCTATTGCTTGGATTAAACAGATAAGACATAGTGGATATGAAAGAATCGTGGTAGAGGGATTGATAAAAGGTGACAATGTTTCGTCATATCAATGCTTTATAACTGATGTGGATTCTAGAAATGAATGGTCGATGACCTACTCTATTTCAACTGAGGAAACACAAGACGACCTCTGTATCGTTGATACATCTGGATTTATACCAGGTATCTATATTGTCAGATTATTTGTTCAATCGATATCAATAGGTAGTAGTGATCATTTATTTATCAATATAGAGGGCATGAATCAATCAACAATCAATGTTATGTATCCGATGAAGGTGGAGGAATCAACTCATTTTTCAGTATCAATCCATACATCAGAATCACGTTTTATCTGTAGTGTTTTTCTTGTACCTTTTAAACACCCACAAATAAGATTTGGTTCAGTTCAATTGTTCAAAGCACCCTTTATACATAGAGAATCAGTAAATATTGAAGGTAGCCTCTATGTTTTTGCTTTGGGAACTGGTTTCCCTATGATTACTAAAAAATCGATAACCATCTATTCAGTTTCCAACGTCTAATCTCGTTGTGTATCTTCGCCGCCTTCAAATAATAACTGTATCATTGTATACATATCTTCGATTCCCTTAAAATCTTTCTGCGAAACAGGTATCAACGATTCAGCAAAAGGAAAATCGCATAGAAGACGTGCGATTTGTTCATTTACTTGATTATAGACTGATTGCTGTTGTTGCATGAATGCATTTTGGAGGGATTCAGGGTTTATTGACCATTCAACAACCTGATCAGTTTCCTCTGTAGTTAAAAGATCAGCTTTACTAAGAAGATTCATCTGAGGTATACCCATTCTCAGCTGAGTTGACAATGATAATAACAAGTGTGATACAAAGGCTGATGGGTTTTTTGCAAGAACATGATCGATAAGATATGCTATCATAGAACGACCTGGATTTAACGTTTTAATGATGAACGGACCAGATTGTCGAAAGACAAACAATTCAAGTTGACCTGGTGTGTCACAGATAACAAAGTCTGTCTTAAACGATGAGATGCTTTCTTTCACATCATCGGTGTTTAATGCAAGCATATCAGCACACGCTATCTGTGCTCCATTAGGACCAAGCCCATGAACATCCATTACCTCTTTCAATGATATCCAATCTCGAATATCAACATCAGGCGTATAAGGTAGGTTTTCTGCTCCAGGGTCAAGATTAACAAGTATCGCATCTATACCTTGTATCTGTGCCCATTCATAGTAGGTGTGAGACAAGGTCGATTTTCCAGACCCAGCAGTACCAATAAGATAAAGATAGATATCCTGCGTCATTAGTTTACATCCCGCGAAGTTCTTTCATATGTTGCACACGTTTATTGATTAAAACATTGGTCCCTATATCATGACGGATATAGATATTTTCACTTTGTATCCCTTTTAATGCTCTCTCCGCAACTTGTTCAGCTTCAGAGATAGATGAAGCTATTCCAACTACAGCTAATGAACGAGAAGAAGTCGTTGTCACATACCCCTCTTTTTTATTAACAGATGCATAGAACAAACGAGCCCCAGTGTTTTTTATATGGTCTTCATCAACAGTTATCTTTTCATCAACCATGCTCTTATAACCATATCCTTTAGGGACCACGTATTTACATACTGTTGACTTTTGAAGAATATTAAGTTTCTTTTCATTAATGGTTCCGTTTATCATAGCTGAACAGATCTCAGCATAATCAGATTGTAACAATGGGAGAACATTCATAGCTTCAGGGTCACCGAACCGTGCATTTATCTCAATGATCTTGGAACCCTCAGCAGTTAGAATGAACTGGCCATAGATGGGGCCAACATACGGACAGGATTCTTGACCAAGAGCCTCTATTATATCTTGAAGGACAGATGCAGCCTCCTCATAATCACTTTTTGAAAGGAAAGGAAGCAGACCATCCTTTCTTGAATAAGAACCCATACCCCCTGTATTAGGGCCTTTATCATCTGGTTGTAGTCTTTTATGGTCTTGAACCGCTGGAAAAGGGAGAATTGAACTACCATCAGAAAGAGCTTGAAGCGTGAATTCTTCACCAATGATCTTCTCTTCTATTAATACCTTTGATTGTCCACCTATTTTGTTCTTAAATATCTCTTTTATATAGAGTTCTGCCTCGTCTTGATTCTTAAAATGATCCCCTGAGACCTTTACCCCTTTTCCACCCGTGAGCCCAATGGGTTTTAACGCGACCTCGCCGTTTAGATCATCAATAAACCGAATTGCTTTCTGTATTGTTGTAAAGCTTTCATAACGAATCTGACCGGAGATCTCATATTTCTTTAGAAGATCACGCATCCATTCCTTATCTGTTTCAATACGTGCAGCATTTTTTGTTGGAGCACATACCATGATTCCTTTTTGTTGCAATGCATCAGTTAAGCCTATTTGTAATGGTGCTTCAGGACCAATTAATGTCATATCAATCTCATGGTCCAACGCATAGTCCACAATAGTCTTGACATCAGTTTCTTTCTCAATGAGAACATCCTTTGACATCTGAGCGATTCCAGGGTTCTTGTTATGCATTATAGTAAATATCGTTACATTTTTTGATCGATGAAGGGTATCACACATTGCATGTTCTCGAGCACCACCCCCCACTATTAAAACATTCATCTATTATACCTCCTACTACTTATACATCAAACATCAATGTTAGGTGTACATTTCTCTATTAACCGTTTAATATGTCAGAGACAGAGAGTAACGGTTCAAATGTGACATCCAATAATTCGATTTTTTCCTTAGCGCCACTTTCCCGGTCAACAACACAGAGTACTTTTTCGACAAAACCTTGGTTCTTTCTAATAATATCAATTGTTTTTACAACTGATCCGCCACTTGTCGTCACATCTTCAACAATGAGCACTTTTTTATCTTTAATCGATACGCCCTCTATTTGTTTTCCTGTACCATGTTGTCGTTTTTCTTTTCTAACTATTACATAGGGAATATTTGTTTCTAGAGACAATGCTACAACTAACGGAACTGCACCAAGTTCCATTCCAGCTAATACATCATATCCTTTCGTATAAGATGCCATAGCGATTGCTATTTCTTTAAGTGTTTTTGGATCAGTGCTTGCCTTCTTTATATCAATGTAATATTCACTTATTGCACCAGATGTGAGAACAAAACGACCGAATTGTAGAGCTCCGCAGTTTTTCAATAATTGAGTGAGTGTTTCTTTTGACATATTGATATGGTGAATGTTTTCCATTGTTTTAATAATTATGTTCATAGAAATTTTATAGACCCTATCAAAAAATATTTTATCAAATAATGGAGTATTTGGTTTTTTCCAAACAAAAAAGGAATTGTTATTAAAGGAAGCGATATATAATCATAAGTAATAAGTATGACAAAAGTAACTTTAGATAGAGAGGCTTTCAAAGCATTAGCATCTGATACTAGATTAGAGATACTACGTACACTTGATGGAAAAAAGATGAGTCTTACAGAGATAAGTCGTGCTACAAAACTAAATAAAGCCACGCTTCATGAACATCTCTCTAAGTTACTTGAAGCAGATCTTGTGAAAAGAAAGGAACGAGATGGCCATAAATGGGTCTATTATCGATTATCCTGGAAGGGAGAAAGTCTACTTCATCCGGAGAATACAAAGATTGTTGTTATGTTCTCTATAGCATTTATGACGCTTGCAGTAGGTCTTATTCAAATGTTTCTTTACGCAAAAGGTACCATCCAAAATCGTTTTGATACATATCGATCAAACGATGGCATGCTCGCAGGTACTTTAGATGTCAATGAGACCGTACCATCTATACCTGACTCAACAGAGATACTTAATAAGGGTGTGTATGTGTTCAACGGCGGAGGGGAGGAGATACAAGTCCTCTATCAAGACCCATTATTTCTCTATGTTGCAATTGTATGTATCTCAGTATGTATTGTTCTGCTACTCGTCGCGATTTGGCGTTTATGGAAAAATAAGAACCCTAAACTATAGAAAACAATACATTAGGAAGCTTACAGTCACCTAAGAGCGCTTAACTATTTTATAGTTGCTTATCAAATTCCTCATCCATAAAATCAAACAATGTTTTCTGCATCCCTATCACCATATAACATGAATCCTATTGCACATTATATGCTTTTCGATGAAAGAGGACACAAGAATTATGATAATTGGTTTTTTGACTAGAAGCATTTATATATTTATTAAAATAATATAAATATGGTAGGATACGCTTAGATTATAAATAACCCTGTATCCAACTATATAAAGGAATTATTAAATAATAATAAAACAACTGGGAAAAGGAGATATCAACCATGATAGATATGTCAATGATCGCAATTGGATTTGTCGCTGGTCTATTCACAATGACAATCATTAGTTTCTATAAATGGGTGTTACAGAGACTAAACGATACCATTTAAACATGATGTTTAAGACAAAAAAATAAAAAATAAAAAGAAAAAAAGAGGGTTACCTTTTTATTTTGGAATTTTTGGTAAAACCCGTTCAATTTCTTCTGTTTTGCCTGCATCCCATATCGCTCGGATGGCCAAAAGACCCGCAGCTGGGGCAACAAAGATTGCAAGCATTCCTGCTATCCAACTGAAATAGGGGCCTATCACCTGTAGATTGTTGAACCAAGAGCTTGTTGCTCCGATTCCTACAAGCATCAATGCAGCTATTAAGAACGTAGGAACACGATCGCGTGTAATATTTCCAAGGGCAAAGAACGATAGTATACCAACAATGAACCCTAATACCGCTAACAATGCAGTTATTGTCGTTGTATATCCGCTCAGCCATGTTTCGTTTGCCGCATAGACAATACCGACAATCACTGCGACTAATATTCCTACAAGAAATAACCAGCTTCCAATTTTTTTCAATAACTCTTCCATTTTTCACCATCCATCCTTATTTTTTGGTATATTGACAAATTATTATTATGATATATAACTATTTAGTGTAATCGTATATTTATCTACATATGCATCTAATGAAAAA
>JARVGL010000024.1 GCA_029762575.1 Thermoplasmatota archaeon
TACCACAAACGATGTATGAAACAGTGCAGCAGGGAAGAACCATCCTAGATACAGCAAAAACAGTATTGAAGAGCTTACAAAATAAACCTATAGTCCACATTCAAGAAACAGGAGTGCTCATAACAGCAGAGACTATCGATAAGATAAAAGAAAGAATGCTTAGAGATATGAGGTAGAGAAAATGAAAATCGAGGGAAAAGAACAACAATCATTATGGTTTAAGGATGATACACTTTATTTTATCGACCAACGGAAATTACCAGAACATATCGAGCTTTTTAAGGCAACGACCGTTGAACAGGTGTCTTTTGCAATAAGTGAAATGGTAGTGCGAGGTGCTCCAGCGATTGGTGCAGCAGCAGCTTATGGTATGGTCCTTGGAAAAGAGGATATCGAAAAAACAGCAGATCGATTGAAAAGAACTCGGCCTACCGCTTATGATCTTTTCTATGCCATTGACCATATGATCTCCCGCATACACGCAGGTGACACACCACATGATGCAGCCGACCTATACGTACAGGATATAATTCAAAGATGTAAGAATATTGGAGAACATGGATCTCAACTCATCAAAGAGGGGATGAGACTACTAACACACTGTAACGCTGGAGCGCTTGCAACTGTCGATTATGGGACTGCTCTTGCACCTATACGAGTAGCACACCATAAGAAGAAGAACATCTTTGTGTATGCTGATGAGACACGTCCACGTCTTCAGGGCCTACTAACATCCTGGGAACTCTACCAAGAAGGAATCCCTCATGCAGTCATTGCCGATAACGCTGCAGGATACTTTATGAAAAATGGTGATATCGATCTAGTGATCACAGGAGCAGATCGCATCGCAGCAAATGGGGATTTTGCTAATAAGATAGGAACGTATGAGAAAGCAGTTCTAGCAAAGGAGAACAACATCCCGTTTTATGTTGCTGCACCAATAAGCACGTTTGATCAATCAATAAAAACAGGAAAAGATATCATCATCGAACAACGTTCTGACCAGGAGTTACGATATTACAAGGATGCAATGATCATGATGGACCAAACACCTGTAAGAAATCCAGCCTTTGATGTCACATCTTCACGATATGTAACAGGTTTTATCACAGAAGAAGGGATAAAGAAATTATAAAAAAGTTGACGACAGGGGCTAGTTACGTTCGAGAACATTCAGGGTCCAAACACATCTCCCACGGCCGCTTTCCTTTTGATTTGATCCTAAGAACCGGTGTTTGACATTTCTTACATATCTTATCTGTTGGTATGATCATACCGCTATTTGGAACAGGATAGGTGTTCCTACATTCAGGATATCCAGTACAGGCAACGAATCGTTTTCTATTCCTTGATATCTTTATAACAAGGTCTTTTCCACATTTCGGGCAACGTCCAACATAATTCTGTTCTCTATGCGCCTTATTGATGGTACTGTTAATGTGATCTTTTCGTTTTTCTAACTCCGTCATCGCTTTTTTTAGAAGGTCTCTGGATTCTTTAACTGTCTCTTCAAGGGTCTTTTTTCCCTCAGCGATAAGATCCATATCTGTCTCCAAGCGAGCCGTCATCTTTGGTTTAACGACCTGACAATCCCCCATTGCCTCGATCACTGCTATTGCAAGGGGTGTAGGTGAGAGTGGTGAGAGTTTGATATATTTCCGCTGGTATAGTTTTTGAATGATCTCATGCCGAGTGGATTTCGTCCCAAGTGATAACTGTTCCATAGCAGCGATCAATGAACCTTGGGAATAACGAGAAGGTGGTTTTGTGGTATCCTCCTTTATTGATATCTGGGTTATCTTGATCTTCTCAGATTGCACGAGTTCAGGCAGAGGCGTATCCTTCTTCGTGAAATAGGGATATACTGCTTTCCAATTAGGTTCAACAAGGACATATCCATGACTTTCAAACAATTCCCCCTCGATATCAAATACTGCTTCAACGATCTCAGCAACAGCATCCTTTGAAAGAGTTGCTAGGAACCTCCTAACAATAAGCTCATATATCTTCTTTTTAGCACCTGTTAGTTCTGAAGATGGTACGCCCACGGGATGGATCGGGGGATGATCCGTTGTTTGTTTCTTACCTCTTGTCGGATATGATCGACCATTTGATAAGACCTCTTCGACATCCTTTGAAAACGTAGAATGTTTCAATTTCTCTAATATATTCTTAAGGTTTAGAGATGATGGATAGACCGTGTTATCCGTACGAGGATACGATATCAGACCGCTGACATAGAGCTCTTCAGCAAGGCTCATCGCTTGAGACGCCGATATGTTCTGTTGTGATGCCGCCTGTAAAAAGGTCGTGGTACTAAAGGGTGGTGGAGGATATTCTTTTTTTATCTCTTTATTCACCTTAACAACAATTGCTTCTGTCGCATCCTTAACGACATCATAGCGCTTGTCGATTTCTTCTTTTTCCCAGAACTGTCCTTTTTCATGAATAGCATCAAAGCTAACATCCTTCTTCATACGGGCTAACAATTTCCAAAAGGGTTTAGAGACAAAGGAGGTGATCTCTTTTTCACGTTCAACAAGGAGTGCAAGTGTTGGTGACTGCACCCGACCTATAGAGAGAAAATCCCTTCCAACCTTGTTAGAGGTAAGAGAGATGAATCGAGTGAGTACTGCACCCCAGATAAGATCGATGATCTGACGTGACTCCCCTGCCGATGAAAGATTATAATCGACCTCAGCTAAATGAGAGAACGCGTTATGTATCTCAAAACCAGTTATCGCGCTGAACCGAGCGCGTTTAATACCAAGAAAATCTGAAGTATATGTCCGTATGAGATTTAGGACCTCAACACCAATGAGTTCTCCTTCACGATCAAAATCCGTTGCAACGATGATAAAAGGGTTTTTATCGACAAGTGTCTTTAGAGCTGTAGCAATATGTTTCTCAGTGATCTTTTTCTCAGGTTCAACAGAGATAAGGTCTTTAGGATCAATTTTCTTCCAAGCATTATAATCAACAGGGTAGTCTAGATTGATGATATGGCCTCGTAGCCCAATAACCCTCCATTGTTCCTCCTGATAATCAAACTCATAGACTGGGACTGAACCAACATTCTTACGTTTCACTGATCCTTTAGAGAGAATGGAAGCGATTCGGGAAGCTGCAATATTCTTCTCACAAATTACTAGTTTCATTGCCACTCAAGCCGCACCGTTTTTTTTCAGATGAACATATACCTCCTATTTAACACGTTTGACGGTTACACATTTCGCAGAAACTATTAATTAATGACCACTATTACCCTTTGGTGGTAAAAATGAAAATACAACTTATCCTAGGCTCAAAATCTGATATGCCCATTGCAGAGAAAGCAAAAACGATCCTTGATCAATTCTCCGTTGATTACGATATAGCTATCGCATCGGCCCATCGAACACCTGACGTCGTAAAAGACCTAGTGGAACACAACGATGCCGGGGTCTTTATCGGTATTGCAGGATTAGCCGCAGCATTACCTGGCGCTATTGCATCTCATACCATAAAACCGGTTATCGGGGTACCAGTGAGTGGAAAGATAAATCTGGATTCAATATTATCAATAGTCCAGATGCCGCCAGGGATCCCTGTTGCAGCGGTGGGACTTGACAGAGGAGATAATGCAGCATTACTCGCAATAGAGATCCTTTCAGTTAAAGATAAAAAGCTTCAAGAGGAATTAAAGATATATCGTGAACAAATGAGAAAGAAGGCCTTAGGGCAATCGTGATAGGAATGTTCAACCCAGAGCAATTCATCAATGAAAGCATACAGACCTTGCAAGAGACGATAAAAGGAAGAGCGTTGATCGCTTTCTCAGGCGGTGTCGATAGCACCGTCTGTGCTGCCCTTGTAAATAAAGCTATTGGTGATCGTCTTATCGCTGTGCATGTTGATACAGGGTTCATGAGAAAACATGAAGCTGAACAAGTGAAGAACATTATGGAATCCATGGGTTTGAACCATCGTTTCATCGATGCAAGCAAAGAATATTTTTCAGCATTACAAAACGTTACTGATCCTGAAGAGAAACGCCGTATTATTGGAAAGAAATTCATCGATATCTTTGAACGTGTTGCTCAAACCGAAAAGCTCACCTATCTAGTTCAAGGAACGATCGCTCCTGATTGGATCGAATCCGGTGGAGAGCTACGAGACACGATCAAATCCCATCATAACGTTGGAGGTCTTCCTGATAAAATGAAGTTAAAGCTTATTGAACCTCTGAGAGATTTGTATAAGGATGAGGTCAGAAAACTTGCTCGTTCTTTACGGTTAAGTATCTCGGAGCGTCAACCCTTTCCTGGACCTGGTCTTGCTATACGGATCTTAGGTGAAGCAACAAAGGATCGTACAGAGATCGTACGTGAAGCATGTTATATCGTTGAACAAGAAATCGAAAAAGCGTCAGAACAAGGCAAGATGACACTACCCTGGCAGTATTTTGCCGTACTTCTACCAGTGAAATCCGTCGGAGTCCATGGTGATAAACGAGCATATGGTGATGTCATCGCTGTGCGAGCAGTGGAAAGCATTGATGCTATGACGTGTGCGTTTAGCAACATACCCTCCGATGTCATAGACATCATCTCAAATCGTATAACAAATACACTCGGTGATTCAGTGAATCGTGTCGTCTATGATGTAACAAATAAACCACCAGGAACCATTGAATGGGAATAACAATCAAAAAGGCTGGATCCAAATGGTCAAGATCTATGTTATCGATAATGGAGGACAATGGACACATCGTGAATGGCGTACCTTACGATATCTGGGTGCTGACACAAAGATCCTGCCAAACACAACACCGTTCCAAATACTTAATGAGGAAGAGGTCGATGGACTTGTCCTCTCTGGTGGAGCACCACGAATAGGTCTGGAAAACAAACTGGGGAATTGCGCAGAGTATCTTGAAAAAGCATCGTTTCCCATCCTTGGCATCTGTGCAGGTCATCAGTTCATGGCTCGTTTTTATGGTGGTGATGCAAAACCATCAAAGACCCCTGAGTTTGGGCGTGTGGAACTCACCCTTCTCACATCTGATTGCCCCTTGTTCGAAGATGTTCCTCCAGTATCTACTGTGTGGGAATCCCATAATGATGAGGTAACTGTTCTGCCGGTATGTTTTATCCATCTAGCAGAAAGCAAGGACTGTAAGATACAAGCAATGGCCCATAAAGAAAAACCGTTTTTTGGTCTTCAATTCCATCCGGAGGTCGAACATACAGCATATGGAGAACAGATGTTCACTAATTTTGTCTCTATCTGCAAAAACTAGTCTATTGTATCATATCCTTTATACTTCATCCCCATCGTTTGAACAGTGTATGTGATATGTCGAATTGATCAAGGATCTTTCCAACGATAAAATCAATAAGATCTTCAATTTGTTCTGGTTGATGATAGAATCCTGGTGTCGCAGGGAGAATAATTGCTCCATTTTCCCGTGCTGAAACCATATTTCGAAGTCCTGCAAGATCTATTGGGGTCTCTCGGATCGTAAGAACCAAACGTTTATTCTCCTTAAGCATGCAACTAGCTGCGCGAGCCATCAATGTGTTACCGTAGCCTTGTGCAACAGCAGCAAGTGTCTTCATACTGCAGGGAACAATACACATACCATCAAGTTGAAATGATCCACTTGCAGGTCCCGCATTCATATCCTTATCATCATAGACATACGATGCAAGGGAGGTAACGGACTCTATCGATCGTTTTGTCTCATGATCTATGATGGGTTTTGCACCCTGGGAGATGATGAGATGTGTCTCTATTCCTCCCTCTTGCAATAGTTCTAAAAGTCTAATACCATACCTGCTTCCAGATGCACCACTTATTCCAACAAGTATCCGTTTCATGAGATCGTTTACCTTTTTAACTCATGGATGATGGCACCTAGTGTCTTTTCAATGTTACTGTCCTGTTCCAAAGCAGTCCCGGTAACGATGATATCAGCACCGGCTAATGCTTTATCTTTTGCCGTTTTCACATCTCGAATACCGCCACCAACACAGAGTGGGATACTAATATTCTTTTTCACCGCTTGAATCATATCATCTGGAACAGCTTCTGGTGCCCCGGAACCAGCTTCTAAATAGAAGAAATCCATCCCAAGGTATTGCGCAGAGAGAGCATAGCCTACTGCGGTTTCAATATCGTCTCGTTTGACAAGGTCCACTTGCCCCATCCTCCCCGCAGTCATACCTGGTTCAACAATAACATATCCCATGGATATTGGTTCAAGACCCGTATATTTCACAAAAGGTGCTCCTTTCACATGTTCTCTGATGATATAATCGACGTTCCGTGAGTTCAAGAGGCTCATGAAGAACAATGCATCAGCATATTTACTGAGGAATTTTGCACCAGAAGGAAAGAGGATCACTGGTAGATTGCAGGATTTCTTGATGGCTTGTACTGTATCATCAACCTGTTTTTGTGAGACAAGGGTCGAACCACCGACCATGATAGCACTACTCCCAACATCCTCGGATTGTTTAGCTAGTTTTCCTGCAACCAATGGATCCTGTTTATCGGGGTCGATGAGTGCAAAATGTAATGGTCCTTGATCTACCTTAGTTTTGATATCTTCAGCAAGAGTCATCATTAGTGAATTCAGCACCTCCTATTTTAAACCATTACTTTTGGAAAGGATGCTTTTTATAAGCAGATGGTTTCCTGCTGCAATGAACCCAACACGGTCATCAAGCGTCAAAAACATATCAAGTGGTTTTCCAGAGAGATCGCTGACTATGCCACCTGCTTCACGAAGTATCAACGTCGAAGCAGCGATATCGGTGACCCTCATGAACTCTTTACCAACGATATATCCATCCAATGCGCCTGCTGCTACCATACACATCTCAAGTGCTGCACAACCTAATGATCTGATAGCATGATGTCGGGATAGCTTCTGGGTCAACATATCACTGTTCTTACCAAGGGTTAAGGATAAAAGAAGGTCATTAGCTGGTACATCAGGTACGACGAATGGTTGATTGTTCAAGAAAGCACCATGTCCCTTCTCAGCAACGAACATATCTCCTGTCGCAATATTCTTAACGATACCATATGTTATATCAGAGAGCATTGAAACCCCCACCGCTAAAGAAACAGCATAGAAAGGGATGCCTCTGTAGAGGTTTCTTGTTCCGTCAACTGGGTCCAAAACGATGGTATATCTACTTTTAGCATCGATAAACCCTATCTCTTCGCTAAGAAGATTAACAGGCATCTTTGATTTTTTAATAGCGTGTATTGCAACGTCTTCAGCTATCTTATCGATATATTTCGTTGGGGTCCCATCTGCACCAAGTGACACGGTCTTCCCAAGTTTGTGGCCTTCTTTTTTTATCGTGCTACGGATCTTCCTATCAATCTTAGTTACGATCTGCTGAGAGAGAGTCTTTATATGTTCATCCATTTAAGTAAAACCATCGTAAAAGAAGTTAAAAAGGTATCAGTAGACTGAGGTATGCTGAACATTTTTCTTATAGACAAACTCATAGTAGCTGAACATAGAGACGATGACGAACCCTAAACATATCGAGAAAATTGTGATGAATCCATGCTGAGGGTCAGACCATATGAACATGATTGGTTTCCGTAATGATCCGATCATAAGACCTAGGATAAAACCTAGGGTGATGCCTCTGCGTTTTTGAAGAAGATACCCAAGGAATCTAGAGAAGACAAGTAACCCAACGACCCCTCCAAGAAGATACGCGACTGCAAATGGCATGTTTTCCCATTGGAACCGTGTTAATCCACGTAAGACAGATAAGAGGAAATCATATTGGCCGAGAAGGAGAAGGATGAACGCACCGGATATCCCTGGAAGGATCATGGCTAAGAAGGAGATGCAACCAGAAAAAAAGAGGATAGGTAATGAATGATCCATATGGATAGACTGGAAACCAACTAAAAGATACCCTATGATGAGACCTAGGATCGAAAAGAGTATTGTTTTCAGGGTGAATTCATTTTTATTTGATAAAAAGACATATCCAGCGGAGGCTGAGATGAGGCCAAAGAAAAAACCATATGTATACGTTGCATGGTTTTCAAGAAAGAAACCGATCATATGAGCAAGTCCTACGAATGCGACAGCGATACCAAAAACTAGTGGGATCAAAAACGAAAAATGAATGGAGAGGAAACTTTTCTTTGCTTTTTGAAGATTTGATGTATCTGCAAGGGATCGTAGAAGAAAAATGAGGAAATGAAACTGTATCGATCGTAATGCGTTGACAAGATCATCATAGATGCCAGTAATGAATGCTATAGTGCCTCCAGAGACACCAGGGATGATATCTGCGGACCCCATAAAGAGTCCTTTGAGAAAGATCGTTACAGGTCGAATAATGTTCTTTGGATCTACCATGCTCTCTCCAGGGCGCCGTTTACAAACAGATATCTTTGCTTTGTATTAATCATTATCCTCTCTAGTTCTCACTTGGTTCCCAAACCCCGGTCTACGGATACATTCCCCATCTTCAATAACTGATGATCCTCGAATGAAGACATTGGTAGGGAAAACAGCGTTGTATCCTTCAAAAGGCGTCCACTCAGCCTTTGAATGAAGCATCTCAGCGCAAACTGTGGAAATATGCCGAAGGTCATATACAGCGATATCCCCATCAAATCCTACTTTTAATGATCCTTTTCTGATGCCTGTAAGCTTCGCTGGGTTGACACAGGTGAGGTCTATAAGACGAGAAAATGATATTTTTTCTTTGATAGCTAAATAAATGAACAAGGGTATCATCGTCTCAACACCTGGGACGCCTGACGGAGCCGTGTTGAATTCCTCGTTCTTTTCTTTTAAAAGATGTGGCGCATGATCTGATTCAAGGACGTCTGCTTGATCTTTTGAAAGTGCTTCGAAGAGAGCGTGCATGTGTTCTTTGGGTCGAAGTGGAGGATTCACCTTATATCGTGTATCGGAGAGAGGGAGTGAATCGATGTTCAAAAGACTATGATGGGGGGTGATGCCATAGGTGATCTTCGTTGGTCTATCCTTTAACAGATCTAAGGAGTCCTTTGATGAAACATGACAGATATGTAAAGGAACATCATGGTCTGCTCGAGCGCGCAACAGATCTTTGATAGCAGTTGTTTCACAAAGAGGTGGACGACTTCGATGATGGTCCTTGAGATCCTTTTCCATTCGCTGTGTTCGTTTAAGACACTTTGCATCTTCAGCATGACATAAGACCGGTCTCTTGGTTTGTGCAAGCATTTCAAAGACTAAAGGTAGTTTTAAGGGAGAGAGAAGAAGGGAGTTAGTGGTGCTACCTAGAAATATCTTAAACCCCTGTGCCATCCTGGCTATTTCAATGACGTCCTTGAAGTTATGATCAGTGATACCTGCATACAGTCCATAATCACAGAGCATAGAGCGGGAAGCAGTATTGATTTTATCTTTTAATATTGAGATAGATGTGGTTTGCGGTAGCGTATTTGGCATATCAAAGATACAACTGATACCTCCATATACTGCAGCCGTTGAACCTGTTTGAAATGTTTCTTTTTGAGTTAACCCAGGGTCTCGGAAATGTACATGGATATCGCAGCCCGCTGGCATCAAAACCTTTTTTGAGAAACGATGATGAACATCTCCCTTTAATATCTTTTTTACTGCAGTGATCCTTCCGTCATCGATACCGATACAACATTGGTGAAAAGAATCTTGTATGAACACGTTTCCCTCAAGAACAATGTCATGGCTCATGCAAACGATTTCTCCTTAACAGGACCATATGGTTTCGTTTCTGTAAAGATCTGCCCAGTAAATATTGACAACTTAGTTTCTGAATCTAACCAAGCATCAGGCGGCAACCATGCTTTGTAACAGATCTGAGCTAGATATTCTTCGATATCCCATTGTTGTTCAACAGGTACTTGAGGGAGAAGCAATCCTGATTTTCTCCCGTTTCTAATGATCAGGCCATGTGTCCCAATTTTGATCTTTTCAAGATATTCTTTCGGATGACCGACCTTCAATGGTTGTGGAGGGGTAAGCACGGTTACCTCTATAATGATGGTGGAGAGCTCCTCTTCGTTTAATTCAGGGAATCGTGGGTCTTGTGTCGCTGATATAGCTGCCTCTTTTAATGCAATTCCAAGCGTCATAACTGGTTCAGGGATCCCAATACATCCTCGTAAGCTAAGATCTGGATATCTATGAAGCGTGACAAAAACACCTCTATGTTCATGGAAAAAAGCATCAGAAGGTTTTATTGGAAGCGATGTGGCTTTCACATGGTTTTCAACGAGGTGTCGCGTATAGGAAATAAGTATTTCTCCTTGAGATAAGGATAACATGATAGAGAAGAATGAATAGAGAGATTAAAAAGAATATGGGTCTGCCGGATGACCGGCTAGAAAAGAAAGAGAGAAACTGGGGTTTAACAGCGTTAATCTTCTACACGAGTGAGAAGGACATCATATGTCTTTGAGCCTTGGCCTATTGAAAGTGCCAGTTGTCCTGAATACGAGTAGGATACATTGATACCATTCTCAATGACCTTCTCTAAGACGGTCACATTATAGACACCAGGCATTAACGATACAGTATACTTTCCGAGAGCATCAGATTTTGCTGTTGCTTGAGCTGCTGTATTGTTCTCAACTGTTATATCTGGAGCAAAGGTCATAGATATGTTGGCTGCTGCCACCATAGTATCTTTATCTCTTGTTACACCAGTTACCGTTACTTTTGCATATTGAACAGAGACATTTAATGTTGTGGTCTTATCTACTTCGATGGTTATCTCTTGGGTTGAATCATATGCTGGTAATTTTGTTACATGAATGTTGTAGACGCCTCGTACAAGATCGGAGAAACTATATCTTCCTGTCTCATCAGTCGTTATGGTGTCAACAAGGATGTTTTCACCGGTCATAGTATAGATCAAATCGACTTTTGCGCCTGTCATCTCCTCACCAGCATCATATTGTCCATTACCATTCTCATCAAAGAAGATAGTTCCCTCTGCATCTCCTGGTTTCGGTTCAGCGATATCATATGTATTATTACCACTATACACTGGATAAAGGGTGTTGTCTATTTGGAACCCATCTGGTGTGGTGGCTACTATCTGATAATATCCGGGCAATAGGTCCGAAACAGAGTAAAATCCATCCCCATCGCTTGTCACCGTCTGCATCATTGTGAAATCATATGCGTCTGGTTGTCCTGTGGTTTCATCAATACTATCAATACCGTAGAGTGTAACTGTGACGTCTTCCAAAGGCATATCTATTGAAGCATTGAACGCTGTATCGTTATCATTGTTCTGATATACGTATCCTTGAATATCCCCTGGTTCGATCGTTATATCGATGGTTCGAGTATATGGTCCTTTTCGTGTCGCTTCTGTTTCAGTGATCGGTGCTAAAGGTGATTGGATGTCTTCAGCATCAAAGGTCACATTAGCCATCTCAAAAGCATTATCCCCTAGTTCCGGGTATCGGATCACCTGTATCGTTGAGACACCAGCAGGAACAATCACTTGATATGATCCATTCACTGTAGTAACGCTATCATGGTCAACAGGGACATCTGAGCCGTAATGAAAGATGTTCTGTTGAACTACGACCTTGAAATCCCGGGTCTCGTCATCAAAGAGCACAGAACCATTGATGACTGCTCCTTCATAATATTTTGCGATGACGACCGCGCTTTTTCCCTGATAATACGCGTATTCAGGATAAGGGGAGATATATTGAGCATAGAAATGCCTCATATTCAAACAAGGTATCTGATAATCCGGTTCCGATAAGGTACCCTCTTGATCATTGACGACACCAACATAAGTACGATAGAACATAGTATCATAATATGCTGGTTTATATACTGATCTTGTATCAACGATAGGGTCTAATCGGTTCTGGGAATCGGTTCGATTCATAAGCTCATCATAGGAGAGTTGAACTCCATTCTGAGTAACATATTTTATCTCAACATAATCATCTTCAGGTTTTGCATCACCCATCCCAGCGACAAGCAGGAGACTTCTGTCCGCAAGAAACCCAAAGATGTTAAAGATCTGTTTATCGTATCCTTCCACACCATAATACCGTATCGAAGTACCTGTTGCATCTTGGATATCTCGGTATAACATAGTGATCTCTTCATCTGAAAGCATATCTAGTAACATATCTGATCCATCATGATAGACCGCATTCATAGGCCATTGTTGTCCAACAGGATAGTCTGTTGCACCATTTGATGAATATTTTTGTGCAATCGGTGTCCCATAAGATGGAGATTGCTCCGGATATTCGACCCAGTTGATGAGTCTGTTGGCATCTGTATCATTCAGATGTTGGCGGAGAACGTCTTTGACATTTGATTCGAGAGCGCCGTTGTTATGAAACGCATTTCCCTCTAGTAAACGGATGATCCATATGGCAACTGCTGCTTGCTCGCTTGTTGCGATATGGAAGTTACCCGCAGGCGGTATACCATCTTGGAAGTTATCAGCAACCGTAGGATGGCCTCCAATTGCAACCTCATAGAACCCATAATCCCACCATGAGATAAAAGCGGGTCTTTCTACAGGGTTTTGTATCTCTGTATCTTGCTGTGAGAACCAAGAAAAGGCATGTGTCCAGTACTGTTCTTTACCAAAACTTGATCCAAAGGCACCATTGGGTAGATCCCCAAAGACCTCTTCCTTATATGTAGCGGGAACCGCCGCATCTAGTGAGAGATATGCATTGGGTAACACG
Source organism: Thermoplasmatota archaeon (assembly GCA_029762575.1). Lineage (GTDB taxonomy): Archaea > Thermoplasmatota > E2 > DHVEG-1 > DHVEG-1 > EX4572-165. Next base: position 12,742 of record JARVGL010000024.1, read on the forward strand.
ACTAAAAGAGCGATAATGACAACCACTACGATATGAAGGAAACCTATGCCTCGCCGTATACCATGTAAACCGCCGCCTACACCACGAATACGTTTTATCATCGCAGGATAATTTATCCTATCAATGATGTAGACAACCAACCAAGCACCTAAAAGAGCGACGACTGGTACGAGATCATTCATAAAACGACCGGCTACAGATACGAACCAAATCCCAATGATAAAGAGAATGAGTAGGAAGAGATGATCCCGCCGATGCTCACTCTTAAGATAATAGTATCCAACGAACACAAACCCGATCCATGCGATCCAAAAGAGCGCAGGGCCAAAGGACATCACCGTCCTACTGATACCATAGGTGCCTGCCTCAGCAATCGTCATAGACACTTTATTAGCATAAATCCCACCGGTTCCAAAGAGAATCCCTGAGATTGTTGACAATCCTCCTAAAAAAGGAAATGATTGTTTAAGGGAGGGAATGAAATATAAGAAGATGGCTCCACCAATACCAACCACCGCGATCATCGGTAATGAAAGGGTCCAAGGTAGATCTTTTATTTTAAAGAAATAATACAGAACCCCAAATGCTACTACCCCGATACAAAGATAGAACGGTAAGCCTGAGATTAGAGAGGTTCTTGCAGCAAGTACCGGTGCTGATAGTAAGAAACCGGTGAACATTGTTATGGAAATGGAACGAGGGACTTTCAATTCGATGCGGCTTTGATAGATATCGATGAGCATCTGGACAATCGCATAGACCGCGATGACCGTGTAGAGGAAACGAGCTTCGACCCACACCATAGATAACGCTGCAAGAGGCATACCTGCTAGGACCGAGTAGAGCATCGATTTTATCGTATCCTTCTCCCGAAGGGCTTTCATGAGAAACGCATATGTCGTAACCATTAACAAGAGATTGAGAGAATCATGATCAAACAAACTATACGCTGAACCATGACCTGAGCCAAGATGAATTGGGATAAATGCAATAAATAGTGCTGCTAACAGCCCAGTCTTTCTATCAAACAACGTTTTGCCAATATAGTAAATAGGGAAAACGAGCAGTGCTCCAAATAATGCGGGGATGAACTGCATTGCATAACCCACTGCATCGATCTCATCCATAAAGGGGGTCAACATTTGACCAAACATGATAGCCATCATGTTCATAAGTGGACCTCTGGAACCAGATCGTCCAAGAGGATAATTCAGTAAGGGATCGTTCTCTGAGTAAAACGGGTAATGCCCTGGATCTTGTCCATAGAGCGTTTGATCAACGATACGCATGTTATAATAAGGATCAGGACCTGAGAGGTAATATTTGTCAAAACCTGTTCCTTCAGGGTTGAATGGGGCTCCGCTGGTGACATTGAAGTAGGAGGTTAGAAACAACACCAACAGAAAAATCGCTACAAGGGATACTGCGGTCCACCATTTCTTATTCATCTGAGGCATACGTGGTTTTGAAATTGGTTTTCTTTCACTGGATGACTGTTTTTCATCTAGCGGTATGCTTTTCCTCTGGGCACGTTTTCGCATTGCTTTCACCTAGGGTTTAATCACACTCGTAAAACTATAGTCTTATAAATACCTTACCGAGAGAGGGTTGTAAGTTCTTTTGCAATGATGGGTGCTGTCTTCACCGTACTAAACAAGGATGCAATGGTGTCTGTTGCTATTATCTCATCGCAGCCTGCATCTTGTAGTTTTTTGATCGCGGTCCCTGCAAAAAGTCCGTGGGTACATGAGACATAGACCTTTGAAGCGTGTTGTGTCTTTAGTTGTTTTATTGCCGCAGCCATCGTCCCCCCTGTTGAGATGATGTCGTCGATGATGGCTACATTTTTTTGTTTTACATCAAGAGATTTTGGTGTTATCTTGATGGTACTCCCATCGATCCTTGTTTTTTCAAGGTAATCAACATCACAGTGTAATATCTCTGATGCTTTTTGTGCACGATCAAGAGCACCTTTATCTGGTGCTAACACCACATCGATATGTTTATCTTTGAGATGTTCTGAGAGAAGGGGTACTGCAGAGATACTTTGGGCTGGGACTGTGAAGAAATCGAGGATGTGTTCTTTATGAGGATCAATCGTGATGACTGTGGTTGCATTGGAGCTAATGAGCGTTGCAAGTGCCTGTGCACTGATAGGTTCTCCTTCTTTGAATTGTTTATCCTGCCGGGCGTACCCAAAATAAGGGATGACCACTGTTCTCGTCTTTGCACCAGCTCTTTTAACTGCGTCAAGGAGCAAAAAGAGTTCTATGATGTTTTCATCAGGAGATGTTGTCTGTATGAGAGCGATGTCTCTATCTTTGATGTTTTCTGTGATCCGAAGATAGAGTTCTCCATCGGGGAAGCGTTTTATCTCGGTTTTTACCAGATGTGTATGTAAAATCTGTGAGACTTCATGCGCGATTGTGGATGACGCGCTGCCACCAATGATGTCCATATGCGGAGGAGAAAAAAATGCATGTTTTTAGGGTTTTCGGACAAAGGCTTTTATAATACGATAAGTATTTGTTGCAGTATCTTAGTTATCGAGGGATGCGATGAGGCCATCACATGCGAGTATCTGTACCATAGTTTTGGTTCTTTATTCATTGTTTATCTTACCTGTTGCCACCAGTGCTGATGTTATTGATGATAGGGTATCTTGTGAATTTACGGTTGATATGATCAGTGGAACACAATTATCCATTGAGGTCACTGCTGACGTTCAAAGGATCACGCTTTCAGCGAGTGGTAATACCTATACAAAATCTGACATCCAGACGTTTTCCACATCGAATCCTGAAACGATGGGTGCGATAAAATATGCGATCAAGACAGCGATCTCTGATCAGATACGAGGATCGTTTCCTGATTCTGAAATCAAAACAGATAATGCCCTGCCCCTCTTTAGTTCACCATATTTCTCTGATTCCTACCATGTTTCTTTATCTCCAACGTTCTTTTCCTTAAATGAGACCGTAAACGCCTCAGAACTGATCAATGGTCTTTTGGATTGTGACGCAGTCATAAATTATAGTATTCCTTTAAAAGCGTCTTTTGGTTGGAACAATACCTTTGTGTTTGTTCTACCTGAGACTCTTTCATATAAACGTACAACTGGTACGGTGAAACAGGAAAAGATCACTTGGAAGGTCTTTAACTCAGATGGGAACACACCTCAGAGAACAGCTGAAGTGAGCTTGATGAGCACTGATCCATCCTATAAAATGGATGGTAACCAGAGCATTAAGACAACATTTGAGATACAATGCCAAAATCCTAAAACACCTCAATTGGCCGTTGTGCTTAATGCTGAATCAGTTGATATCACCCCATATAATCCGCTTCCTCCCTCGTTTTCTAACATCATTACTCTGCCGTCAGATGGGGTTCGTCTCTTAGCAAAAAACAATCTTATCACATGGGATGATCTCTATACACGTACCTTACAACCATTTAGTGGTCATATCATTGATACCGTTGAACAATCATCATTTAACCAAACACTCGATATTGTATTCTCCTATGATATAAATACGACTGAGAGCTATGATGAACCATTTGATGTTTCTAACATGGATAGCTCGCCACCAATTCGTGGTTTGTTCATCGACGAAAACATAGACCTCCAGATCTTTGATATTTCTTCTCGCGCAGTATTTGGTTGTATCAACGCAGGTGCCAATGTCTCTATCACTTCGCTAGATGTGAACTTTGGAGAGGGTCTAGACCAATTGAACTCCCCGTTTGATTGTTTGTGGAGGTTACCAGAGCATATCTATCTTGAGGGATCTAGGTCTTTTCGTTGGGATAAGACCACACCCCTAGCTGGTGCTTTCTCTTCAGATAACGCGCCTTTGTATACTGAACAGAACATCAGTACGGATATCGTTATCGAGATTGAAAGTACAGATATGAACCTGCTAAGTTTTTTTACTGGGAGAACAGAGCTCACCATTGGTGTATTTCTCTCCGAGACGCAACAGAGACATGCAACAAGGATACCTGAACCTTTGGAACTTCCTTTGGGCATCGTGTTGCCTTTTATGAATGCTGATGCATTCAGGCTCTGTATTGAAGAGGGGGTTTTTGATGAAGACGACGT
>JARVGL010000025.1 GCA_029762575.1 Thermoplasmatota archaeon
CATTCCGATTACGTTTCCTAATGGTTCGAAACAGTTGCTTATTGTTGTTAGAGATATTACCGATTTGAAACGTTTCGAGGAAAAGATCCAAGAGAGTGAGAGACGATATAAAACGATATTTGAAGAATCAACCGATGCAATTGTTGTCATAAAAGATGATATCATCGTTTCAGCAAATCCTCGGTTTTCTGAGATACTTGGGTATTCCATTGAAGAAATCAACAGTATATCATCAAAAGAAAAAGGTCATGACGGTAAAGGTCCATCAAGTGATTATGTCTCAATATTAGGTCAAGAGGAACATCAAACTGAACAAATCCTCACTATTGTGGATAAGGCTGGAAAGGTTCACATTATTGAAAAACGCACAAAAAAGATCATATGGGATTCCAAACCAGCTCTTTTAACTATTTTTTCAGAGGTGACCGAACAAAGGATCCTTGAAGAACAGTATAAATCGATTTTTAAATATGCTCCGATTGCTATTTCATTAACTGATTCAGCAAATGAACGTATCATTTTCGTAAATGATACGATGGCCAAGAATTTCAATGTTACCCCTGATGAACTGAAAGGTAAAGATTGGAAGGATCTATTACCACCGGATATTTATAAGAAACGATATGAAATTGGCCGTAAGGTATTAGATACAAATACAATCCAATCATTTTTTGATGTCCGTGATAAAAGATATCTAAAAACCGATTTCGTTCCAATCGATATGCCTGATAACACACGATTCTTGCTTATACTCTCAAATGATATCACTGATCTAAAGCAGAAAGAGGAAGAACTACGGGTGAGCGAGGGGAGATATCGAGCATTGTTCGAACAAGCAAATGAAGCGATAGCGGTCGCTCAGGATGGGGTTTTAAAACTTGTCAATCCACAGTTTGAAAAGATGGTTGGACACACTACTGAATATATACAACGTACACCTTTCATCGAGTTTATCCACCCCGACGACCGGGAACTTGTATTTTCAAGATATCAAAAGAGACTCAAGGGTGACATACCTCCTCAACAATATGATTTCAGGGTCATCGATAAACAAGGATGTGTCCGATGGGTTAGCATACGCGCTGTTCTCTTTGAATGGGAGAAACGGCCGGCGACATTGAATTTCATCACAGATATCACACAACAAAAACGTGTGGAACAGGAACTAATAGACAGTGAAGAAAAATTTAGAACTATTACAACCTCTGCGCAGGATTCAATTATCATGATTGATAACGAGGGCAATATTGTTTTTTGGAATCAAGCATCTGAGAAAACCTTTGGATATACTCAACAGGAGATACTGGGAAAACCGGCTCATGCACTTCTTGCATCATCAACTATTCATAAAAGAATCCAAAAAGGTCTTGACAGATTCAAGGACACAGGATATGGTCCGTTTATGGGTAAGACAATAGAACTTGTTGCTCTTAAAAAGACTGGAGAAAGTTTTCCGATCGAGCTATCACTCTCCTCTGTTCAGATTAATGATATATGGAATGCGATAGCGATAGTTAGAGATATCTCTGAAAGAAAAAGACTTGAAAGGGAACTTAAGAGATCTTATGGTATGTTGGAAAAAAAGGTTGAACAACGAACCGCTGAGTTACATGAATCGGAGAAACGATACAGGGCTCTTTTTGATTTTGCACCTGTTGGTATTGGTAAATCGGATGAAAATGGCAATGTGGTCGATGCCAATAAACAGATGATTGAAATCATGGGGTATTCAAATCTTCATGACCTTCAGAATACCAATCTAAAAAAATTATATGTGAATCCTGACGATAGAAACCGATTGCTTTTAGAAATTCAGGAAAAAGGATTCGTGCGGGATTGGCTTGTTCAACTGAAACGAAAAAATGGAGAATCTTACCATGCACTTTTGAATATTGATGTTCTCCGGGATGGTAAAAAAAGATTTTTATTCACAACTGTTAGGGATGTTACTGATCTTGTTATGAAACAACAGGAAATAACCGAAGCACGTGATTATTTAACAACTATCATCGATAGTGCCACAGAACAGATCATGGCCGTTGATGCTAACCTAATTATAACGATGTGGAATAGATCAGCAGTGGACCTCACCGGTTATAAGGCTAAAGAGATGATCGGTAGACATATACGGGATTGTCCCTGTTTTGATGCTCCTCGTGCTCTTATTGATTATATGAAAAGTGTGCTAGAAGGTTATGATGCGCCGTTAGAGGATATTATCTTTTCACTTAAGGATACAGGGAAACGGATCGTTCGATTCTCTAGTTCTATTATTCGTTCAGGAAAGAAAGAAATTAAAGGAGTCTTGTTCGTTGGTCAAGATATCACTAACCTATCTACTATCCATGGAAGACTTCTGAAAGGAACATCGTATCTTATCAAGGATGCATCACCTAAGGTAGCAATCGATGTATTCTCCAATCTTCAGGTCGAGGGATACAAAGGGTTACTGCTCAGTCGAGGTGATAGAGCAAGCATTCAATCGATTTTCTCTTCTTTAGATACTACGATGTTTTTCTTTGACCACGATCGATTACCTAATGTTAACACCATTGTCTCTTTAGACGATGTATATGATCAAGTAGAGGAATTCATAAAGTATCATGACCCCTCGGTCGTCTTGATCGATAGACTTGATTATCTGATCGTTCGATATTCTTTTAAAAACGTGCTCAGTCTTTTATACCGGATCAATTCTTTAGTCTCTGCACATCATGCGATCCTTCTTCTTCATATCAACCCGGATCTGATCCCTGAGAAAGATCTATTGTTCCTTTCTGAGGAATTTAGAGTACTTCCCAGCCAAAAGGTGGATTCTCTCTCGATATCTCCGCAGCTCTATGATCTTCTAATGTTTGTCTATGAAGCGAACCAAAGGAACGTATCAGTACCATTCCAAAGCATCGGAGATCATTTTACTATCTCAAAGGTGACGACACAAAAAAGGGTTCATAATCTTGAGCGTATGGGTCTAGTTAGGGTAAGTGTTAAGGGTCGGATGAAGACCGTGTTTGTCACTAAGGATGGTGAGTTGTTGTTGCATGGAAGACCCGCTGTATAAGGATTAGGTCGTATGACTATAGAGATGGTCTAAAACGGGATATACCTGTCCGCCGCAGTAGGGGCATGCCTTCTTTCTTATGACGAATCTTGCTTTACATTGGTCACAAATGAACGTATCCATATATATCACAATGGATAGTTCTCCAAGACCATATATAAATCTGACGTTTGTTCTATCGTTTATAGTCGACGTCCCTTTGAATGATGTTCAAAACATATACGTGTTCATTCAAACAATAAAAAAATAAAGAATATGGTGACCCAAATACAAGGCACCAATTGATTTATAAAGATATACCGTAGGCAAACATGGTAGATCCCACAAAGAAGGTACTGCTCTGCATACCTTTGACAAATGGTGGGATATACATATAGAGACCAACAAAACCAACCATGAACCCAATTTGACGTTTCAAGAGGATCTGTGTTGGTGCACTGGTGAACCCATCACCCCAGATCACGGTTGCGCCAAGGTTACTCTGGTAATTCCAAATATTGGCAAGTCTTTTTACCATGACTCTCCCATGATACCGGGAAAATAGACTACGACCTTTTCCATAACTTAAGATCGGACTACCAGGGAGGTTATCAAGAAAGTCAAGGTTTATCACTCCTTTCAACCCATTAGCTTGTCGGCTACTGAAAAGCGTTGATAGTTTTTCAAGGATGAGATCCTCATCATTTCCATCTTTAAGGTTCTCTACGATGTCTATCAGCTCTTCAAGCATGGTCTGGGAAATATCCATGATGGTCGTCCCAATTGACCCATCAGCATTCAATACTGAGAACTCAACGGGTATCATGGTCTCTGTTTCTTTTACGGTAGCTCCACTTATTGGTGTGAAGACCATACCAATGAAGAGGGCTATGATACCAATAGCGATACTTTTTTTCAGGATCATATTACTCACAAATTCCCTACTTTTATAATATAAGTTGTAATTATTTAAATCTTTCCCCCCTAATAATTTCTGTTTATCGCAGTTATCCTTTTTCAAATTAGATAAACGTAAGTGATACCGTTCATTCCTCCGCCCCCTTTCAGGATATCGTTTATTCATCATCGCTTGGTTGATCACGGGTCTTTAGGAGGTTCTTTAATTCAGTGAGATCCTCTTTAATTGAAAGGATCTGCTGAAGTTTCTCCTTTTCAAAATACGTGATGATATCCTCGATTGGCGACTCAAGTCTATAGATATAGATCGGACGGCCTTTTCCCTCTTTCTTTTGATTGCGCTTGGACACCCAACCTAGACGTGTGAGCTCTTGCATAGCAACACTGACCTCAGGTTGTCGAAGGTTTGCTCCTCGTTCAATATCTGCGGAACGGCATTCCTTTACATTGGATACAAACATCAATGTTTTTGCAAGGTTCTTAGGCATACCTAGATCGGCAAAGACATCTACGATTTTTTTATCCTGTGGTGTCAACTTATGTGCAGATTTCGTTTTCATAAGATCATCAGTCACCATTTTTATAATTATAATCTAATAATATGAAATACCATATATAAATTTTTTTACAAAGCAATTGATAAAAATATCTAGAGAAATAAACCAAACTCATAGAGGTTCTAACGGTTCTACAAGTTTAAAGCTTCTTCTATACGACCTAACTCGATACCTGTTGTCAGAGACCCAACGATGGCGCCTTTACTGTTAGCGATAAGTCCGCAACCGATCAAAGGATTACCATGGTTTACTGTTCCCACCATGACCGGAACCTTGAACACATCCTCAAGCAGTAGTTTCTCATCCTCAGATACCTTTGGATGGCATAAAAGACCTTTATTGGTGACCACCGCAGCCATACCAACCGTATTCAAACCAGCGATCGTTCCTTGTTCCACAGGCACCTTAAGAGTATCCCCAATAGCATCTACTACATCTTTATGCATATCCACATGAACCAAAGCACCCGCATCATTGACAAGGATATCATTACCCGCTGCATTACACACATCTCTGATAACACAGATATCATAGCCTTTGTCCGTGATCATCTTAATATCATTCCCAAGGATCAGATCAGTGACCACTGCACCATGGGAGTTCAATGCAACAAGTGACCCGATGATATTAGCATCAGAGATACGCATCTCAACGATATCCACGTTTAGTGTGCCTTTGATGAGTTTTATCGTTTTTCTAGTAAGCCCTGTTCTGATAAAAGCGATGGTATCATTGGCTCGGCAGAACACACCCACATTAGGGTTTTCATGAAAATCAAGTTGTTGAAAATGAGATGATTCATCAAATTCCATATTCTATATCCCTCTTATAAGGTCACAGACAACATATCAAAGAAAAGAAGAAGATACAATTTTATATATATTACGTAAATAGGAGGACCTAAAGTAAACAGGATAGATGATAGTGTGTATCATTCAGATGGTTTTTCCGTCTTTTCCTTAGGAGCTTTTTTTTCTTTCTTCTCTTTAGTTTCTTTTTCGGTTTTTTCCTTTTTCGTCGATGGTTTTTTCTCTTTTGGTTCTTTTATCGACTCATCTTGAGATGTCTTTTTCTTCTCAGTGGTCTCTTTTTCTTCTGATTCTTCCTTTGGTTGTTTCTTCTTTTTTATCTTTACATCACCATCGGCTGCAGGGACCACCTCATAATCCTCAGTTCCACTCTCAGTGGTCTCAGTTTCTTCCTCGCCTTCTTCTTCCTTACGAAGGATTGGTTGTTTCTTTAATTTCTCCTCTAGGATAAGCTCACGGCGGGATTTCTCAAATGTAAGGTCTGGTAAATATGCTTCAACGACACCATCTTCGAACTTTACTGCTTTCACTCGGATCTTACTAGGCATCTTGTACTTTCCATGATTCCATATTTTGTTGTTGAGTGACTCATCGATCCAGATGTTGTCGTGAGTGGTCTTCATATGTTTCATCAGGTACTGCTTCACTCGTTTCATAGCAATAGGTGCAGCCTTTGATGAAGCATATCCTTTTGTCTTTAAAGGGATAACAAATATCTTCTCTGTTTCCTCAGGCATAGTCATCAAGCTCTCTTCAGTTTATTTCTTCGCCAGTGACGTGTTTTAGGATGACGTACGAACCGTCTGCTGGTCCGGATCATGATCCATGCTGGTACACGACGGTTGCTTTTCGTCGCTTTATTTAATCTGACCTTTTTACCAAGTGTCTTGTGAGATGACATAGGGTTCTACCTTCTTTCAATATTTATATCTCGTTTCTTTGGAATGAGCCTTGCAAGAAGCTGACGGAGTTGATCATCAGTGATCTTTTGTCTTAACCGGCCGCTTTGTGCAAGGATGATGAGCTGTTGCTCTATCTGTTCGGCTATCTGAGGGCGTGAGATCTTGATGTTTGTTAAACGATCCTTAGCATCAGGTGTAAGGATACTTCGAAGGATCTGTTTTTTTTGTTCCTCGTATTCAGTTTGTTGCGCTTCTTGACCTTCCAACGACTGTTGAAGGTTTTCTTCCTGTTGAAGTTCTTGAAGGCGTTTCCGGCGCAATCTTTCAAGTTCTTCATCCATAGCTCAAATAAACCTCTATATTTATTCTAATCAATTAATAATTTTCTAGTTCGGGATATATGTGTTTTACTTTCATAAGGACCTCTTTAGAGGCATTATCCATAAATGCTCGACCTTTAGGGGTCATCACTCGTCCTTTTCCTTTTATCTTACTCACATATCCTGCTTTTTCAAGTTGTTGAACTGCACGTCGGGTAATAGAACCACTCCCTGCTCGAGCCTTATATGGTTTCGAACCTTTATCACGTTTCCCACCATATTCTGCGCGAAGGACCTCTATACCGATGCTCTTGTGGATATAGATCTTACGAAGGATCGATGCACAGCGTATATACCACCAATCCTCGTTCTCCGGTGGGTTCTCCCTTGCGACACTTGTCTTTGAATAGAAGTTTGCTTCAGGAAGCGTAATAGCATCCTCTTTTTCAAGTTTCTTAGCAACCTCATCGATTAATTCTTTGGCTGGAACATCAAACACCGTGGTCATGGTTCTTCATACTCCATGGTAATCATTACATGAAAGTAGTATCGGTAAATAACATGCATTATATAAGTATAGCGGCATCTTTTCACCGTTTTCTGAGAGGAATTCGATGATAGTGTGAACAATTATTACAAAAAAGAATGACTTTTTCCCGATGGATACGAACACGGCAATTCTTGCCAGGGATGAGAAAATGATGACAACTTTTACACATACGATGTTTCCATTGAGCCGGCAAAGGGGTCCGGTTCTTTGTAGAAAGTCGCAACACATGGTCCATATACCACTGAGATCGTTCTGGATGCTTCGTCTTGTACTGGGCTTCAGCAAAGCTGAACAATGAGACCATCCGCTCATGGGTGATATATTGTTGGTCCTTTCGATTGATCCGTTTAGATCCCATATGATCAAAAATCCTTCAACCATTAATACAATACATGGGTATGTCTTAAATGTTGGTAGAATAAAATGGATAAAAAAAAGAGAGGTGGATGAACCTTATGCAACAATGGTGTCGTTCGAAGGATCAAAGATGACATCCAGGATCTGTTGGATCAATTGGATGACCACTTGAATGGCGTTGAATACTGCTTTTATCAGTGCTATGATGCTTAAGATGGCTTGGATGATTGTTACAAGGTTCATAATAAGTTGGATGAGGAGTTTGATGAACTCTATCAACTTGTCAAAAAGCCCTGTAGGTTGCGGGTCAAGGTCGTCTAAGGCCTGAATATCTAGGATCTGTGCCTCTGCTTTTTCTATCGATTGAATCGTATCCATAAGCGGGGTGCTTTGTGTTTTCGGCACCGCGGTCACCGTTGAGACCATAAGGAACATCACGAAGAGTGCTCCAAGCATGATTATTGTTTTTTTCATATTGCCTCCACCACAAATAAAATCGAGTAACATCTATTTAAATATATCCTCTTGTATCGTATTTTTTTGTAGCAGGAAAAAAAAGAACAGTATTGACCATCAATCAAACAATCGGTGACTGCTAATATAAACTGAATATTATCTTACATCTTTAAATAAAGTTCTACTGCTTTCTCAAACATTTGGTCCCATGTTTGAAAACAGGTGTTCTTTCTGATAAATGCGTTCCATTTGCGTTTCGGTATATGATCGATAACATCACAGATAGAGTCAATGTTTTCTTTTTTGACGAATTTACAACAGCCAAGAAACTCAGAGAAATTAGCAAACTGTGTATATTTAAGCATGAATTGATCGGTAAATAATCGTTTGATAAGATAGCAGTTATCATTTTGATTTGTCGTATTCTCCTTTTTCTTTGGGAATAACATATCCTCTTCCGCGGAAAATCCACATTTAGGACATATATAAATCGATTGGATACTTCCAGGTAGCTTGTTCATGGCATTCCCGCATTCCTTACAAGCAAAGGTCTCCTCAGTTTGTACTATCATCATCCACCATCCATAATTCTTTTGGTTCTATTAACAACGTTTTCTCTATTTTTTGTATATAAATAAGTGGTGTGAAAATACCATGAAAGATATTTTATCACATTCCAATTTCATAAAGATTTATGGGTAATAGTATATAAAATTATACAAAAAATTTAAATCAGCCGATAGTATTTTACGTATTGGTTGGGATGAAGAAAACAGTTTCAAAGAAGAAGTATGCTGTTGTTGGGATACTTGATATCGTTCTTATGGTAGTATTAACTGTTGCGTTAGCAAGTGCAATCTTTTTCATCATTCTTCCAATGATCCAACTAGGACCAGCACCCCCCGCGGTATCATTTATGGGCTCTCTTGATGGCGATACCATTTCACTTACACCGAGTGGAGGTCACGCTCTTCTTTTTAACTCAACCACTGTATCAGTGACTGTAAACGACCTTACGTACCCTGTTGATTTTTCCACTTATCTTTCTTCATCTGCAATAGATGACGGCCAATGGGGAGGGGGAGAAACATTGTTGATTGATCTTGGGGCACTTGCAGAATCATACGGCTCGTCCCAATCTGTTTCTTTACAGGTCGTTGATATAGAAAGTAATAGTTTGATCTATGATAAAAACCTCCGCAAGGGTTCATCATCTCCTGGGTCCATTCCTCAAGTTGTCACTCTTAACCCAACAAGCATCACCTTTCAATCCGCAGTTGCTCAAATGACCTACTCTCTTGAAGAATATTCCTCTGTGGACATTTGCTTCCAATATAAACTAACTGGAGGACAATGGACGTATACACCTTGGGTGCAAAGGACCCAGAACGGTGTCTATGAGTACACGTTAACAGGTCTTACAAATGACCAATCATATCAGGTCCAAGCTCAGTTACGATATGGTTCGACCGTTATATCAGGCACGGATAAATCGTTTACAACAACAAAAGGACCTGTTTCTCTTTGGCATCTTGATGAAGGTAGTGGTTCCACAGCAAATGATGCCAAAGGGGCAAATCATGGGACGTTGATACGTTCTCCTGCCTGGGTAACTGGTGTCAGAGGAAACGCATTGAGATTCAACGGGGTCGACAACTATGTCAGTGTTGCTGATAGCGCATCATTAGATCTCACATCACAAGGTACGATCATGGCATGGATCTACATTGATTCCCATAAACCCTGGGCTGGTATCATCCATAAAGGAGCGTTGAGATCATTTACCGATGAAGCATATTCCCTTCAATTCTACAGTGGGACAAAACGGGTCATGTGCGGATTCAATGATGGTCAAAGGATCGCACAGGGATCAACGATGCTAGATACTGGCATCTGGTATCATGTTTGTGGGGCTTGGGATCAAAACACCATATGGGTCTATGTCGACGGAGTAGTTGATGGGAGTATTGCGACAAATGGGATACTACCAAAGGTCACAACAGGCTCCCTACAGATAGGTGCTCAGCTCACTGAAATATACAATCCAGGTCTGATGTATCTAACGTTTGACGGAAGTATCGATGAGGTCATGATCTTTAATAGGGTGCTTCCAGCTGATGAGATACGATCATATTACCAATCAATAGATGTATAGGTTCACCATATTCTTCTTTAAATAATGAAGATTGCTAAATAGAAATAGAGTGATTGGTATTTTTCCAGGAAATATTATTAAACATGATGTAACAGATGTCAATTAGAGGAGAACGCGTGGTATGATTCAACTTATCTGTATGTCTATACTTACAATTTTTTCTCGTTTGGCAGATATCATAATAATTCTTGGTTATCTACACTGTAAATCTAGTACATAATATAGGGACGATCCTTAATCAAACTTTTTTTTTCGTATCTTTTTACCTCTTAAACTGATCAAAAGTATATAGCCTTGTTCTTACAAGAAATCATTGGATCATTGGTTAACTATACTCTTTAAAAAAATAATTATTGAAACGTTAGTTATATTTGAATTTAATAATTAAAAATATTAGAAAAATATTTAAATATGTTTGGTATTATTTATTATATAGTTCGGGAGTTAATTGGGGGAAAAAATATGAAAAGAGAAATTATTTTGTTGATGCTGGCCTGCTCTTTGATCCTATCAACTATGACTGTTTCAGGGAGTCCACCTGATGAACCTACAAAGGATGAAAACGATGGTCGAATTCGAATATGCGGAGCTCAAGGAGGCGAGGTGGAGATCAATATCACTATCACACTTAAAGGAGATGATAACAGTACGAAAGAGATACGAATATCTATGCCATTACAAGCACCAGCGGATTATAGCACCGCTGCATCCTGGTTATGTACCATATTAAACAATAGCTATGGTGATTATTTTGATGCTGAAGTAGTACCAGGTCGATACGGGGTTGAAGGACTATGGTACGGTATCGTTGATTTCAATGTGAAAGGCCAACCAAATGGACCACAATACACCGTCAAGAGTATCAAGATCACCGTTGACGGAAAAGTAAACAACAAAGGCTCAGGAGCAGCACTTCCTAAATCAGGTGGACCAAAAATAGAACCGATGATCGTCACCGATGAAGGGATGGATACAGGGTCTTTCTTTTTAGCAACCAATCCACTTTTACCTCTTGGCTACGCATTTCTTGACATCACGGGAGATCCTTCGATAGGATATACAGAGATATGGGTTGATGAAAACTGGGCGGTTGTCCATTCAAGCGGCAAAACAATCTTACAGATTAAAAACGAGTTAAAGGAGAAACTAATGAATAAGGGGATTCCTGTAGAGATCACTAATACTGAAGAAATGTTCATTGCTCAGATGAATGCAGATTCTGGTGTTTGGATCGGTACAACAGATCGATCAATTGATGTATCATTACAGCTCTATTTGAACACTGCCCCCTATAAACCATTGACACCAACTGGACCATCTCAAGGAAAACCGAATAATGAATATGAATTCACTGCACAAGCAACTGATCCTGATAATGATAGAATCCAATATGGATGGGATTGGAATGGAGATGGAACGGTTGATGAATGGACAGAATACGTAGAATCTGGGGAACAATATGTCACAAGACATACTTGGATCGAGAAAGGTTCATATGATATCTTTGTGAAAGCAAAAGACGAACATGGATATGAAGGTGATTGGTCTGACCCATTGACCATTAGTATGCCAAAGCTACAATGCTATTATACGAGCGAGCGTCGTATTCATACGGCATTGGATCGTTTTACGTTTCTTTACTCTCCTTTCTTTTCCTTGTTCTACCATCTTACATAGGTATACTCTGTTCCTCTCATTTAGAGCGCAAAATTTAGAGATAAGGTCCATAATTATGTAAAAACGAGACCGATAAGAAATAATCATCGACCAAAGAAAAGAATTATTGGGAAAAAGTTATATAAAACTATCTTGATATAAAATTGCCAGTAAGGGAGGCAATTTGAGGGATACTATGAAAAAACAAGCGATATTGATGATTATAAGCAGTCTACTATTCGTGAGTATACCAATTGGTACAACATTATCAATTGATCAAGCAAATGATACTTCGGTATCTTCTTTAAGCATGTCAGATCAGTTTAGCTGGAGGGATCATCTAGGAAAGGATTGGATGACACCAGTAAAGGACCAGATGCTCAGTGGACCTTGCTGGGCGTTTGCTGCTCTTAGTAGCCTTGAAAGTGTGATAAAGATAAGAGAGAACAATGCAGAGATGAACCCTGATCTCTCAGAACAATACATACTCTCTTGTCTACCATACTCTGGTAGTATGCAAGGAGGATCAAGTTACCTGGCCCTTCGATATATGATGGAGACAACATCCCAAGGAAACAATCATAATGGTGCGATACCTGAATGGTGTTTTCCCTATCAGGAAACTGATGAGATATCCTGCTCAGAAAAAGATGAACGCTGGATAGAACAACTTATCCCTATCAGTGCCGTAGGTCGGTGGACCTCCCATGATACAACCACGGATAGGCAAAAGATAAAGGATGATGTTGTTTCAAAAGGACCTATTGTTACACCGATTGCTATAACCGATGATCTTCGTTCATGGGGATATACACATACAAGTTCTACTGATTATTATCCAAGACAGAGCGGGAATCATCCTACAAATCATGTTGTTGTCATACTTGGTTGGAAAGACGATACATCGATATCAAATGGTGGGTATTGGATCTGTAAGAACAGCTGGGAACCATACTGGGGGTATGATGGTTTTTTCAATATTGAATATGGTGCTCTGAATATTGGGAAAGGTGAGATCGTATGGGTTGATTATGACCCTGCCTTTAATATAGCACCCATTGCAACGATAAAAGAAACAGTCACCGGAGGAGTCAATACTGATATCACGTTTGATGCATCTAAGAGCTTTGATGCTGATGGAGATATCACTGAGTATAGTTGGGATTTTGGCGATGGAACGAGTGGTATAGGAAAGACCGTGACACATCGGTATTCGGAACGCGGCATCCATACTGTTCAACTCACGGTCACCGATGAACTAGGAAAACAAGGATATGATACGAACGCAGCACTTATCGATATGTGGACTAAGGATGATTTCTGGGTCTATGATATCGATGAAATCATTGTTCGCTATGATACTTTAGGGCTTCATGCGATAGCCGATGTATCCATCCCAGATCTACGATTAACCGTATCAGATATTAGTTCAGAAACGTATACTATTGAGATGAGGGGTAGTGTGAACGGTGGGGTCACCGTTGATCTCTCTGGCCTTCAGATCACAGCATCGTTCTCTCGGTCGGCACAGATATATGGAACGCTTTTCCTTGATAAAAATGATCTCAGTATACAAGATATCAACGCTCATCTAAAAGGACGAGTAAAGATGACGATAGGTGATCTACCCTTTGCAATACCAATACCGTTTGATATTAAAGTAGAACCCATCATCACAGGAGAGATATCATTTATTGATCTCCCTTTGCATCTTCACAAATGTTGGGATAATGGTGGTGCCACAGTATTCATCGATGGCACTATAAGCTCTCCATATCTAACACTACTATACAGGATTAATAAGATCGCTTCACTCTTTGGTAAAGGATTCCTACCGAGTGAGTATGCTCAACTTCTCCCCGACGTTGATATCAGTGATTGGTTTGAGCTAGAAGAGATAGCAAATCAATTTGAATTTCTGAAGCATCCTCGCTCGTTTGTATGTACGGCTCTTGAAGAAGTAATTGTTCCTAGTGGGACTTTTGAAGCATATAAAGTTGTACTAGAGTATCAAGGTGTAAAGGACGATCTGGATGTCTCTATGATGTATCATTATTCACCAGAGGTTGCGATGATCACTGATTGTTCGCTAGATATTGGGGATGATATAACGGTGCATGCTGAACTTGTTGAAACGAGTTTCATGTAAGCTCTTCATTTGAGTTCTGTGGCTAGTTTACAATATTTCAATCCGTCATCCTGAAGGCTTCGTCTCTTTATTTTTTCTCTTTTCTAATTTTTTTATAGTACGTATTGGAGATGGGTTTTTCGTTTATCTTTTATCATTGTATGAAAAGACGCTCGTTGTATATCTAGACTCGTTTTTGAAATTCAAAAGACTTTATAGCCTCTCTATTCCATTGTTTGGTGTACCATTGATACATGGTGTATATTGGTGTTGCCTAACATTGCATATATCTGTATGTGAAATGATCGAGTAGAGAGATTTTCCATAATAAACAGTACAATATTTTTTTGTTTAAACCCTTGAGTAAGGGATCTGGAAAGATGGGATGTACACTTTGAACCTTTCTTTTCAAATGGATGGATAAGAAAAGAATATAATTTCATGATATCTCTATTGGTGTTATCCAATATGAAACGATACCATTCGGATGTTTCTTTCCAGATCCACTCTTGTCATTATCATTGTACTTTTAATATGTTACGTATCTTTCTTTTTTATCGACCTTAAATCTGCGTTAAAAAAATAAATAATAGTTTCATATTTAATAATATTGAAACATAAGTTTCTAATAAATGTAAATAAATTAATATAGTTGGTTTTATATGTTTCTTTTATAAAGAGATAAAAATTGGGAGAGGAAATAATGAGAAAAGGCATCCTAGAAATCATTTTGTGTATGCTGTTATTGACAGCTGCTGTGTTTCCAGCAGTAGCTATAGTAAAGAATAATGATAGAAATAAACAGATATCAATTATCGATGAAATCTATGAAGACAATGGCAAACCTGAGACGTATATACCCACGGGGGACACTAATACAATTCGAATAAACAATCTCGATATGAACTTCGATTCATCAATGTATGCAGAGTCTGATGATCTTACGATCGCATTAGATCCAACGGATCCAAGCATAACAATAGAGGTGATCGATGAAACATATTATATCTATGAGGGGATCAATTGGAAATTACATATAACGGTCTATTACGACCCACCACAGGAAAAACAGATCTGTATTTGGATAGATCCGGAGACCTTACCACCTGGAGCAATATTTCCTGAATGTGAATGTGGATATAGCGAGGTGACCGCAACACTTGAATGGACGCCATATATAGGTCAAGCGGGGGTATACCATCTTGTATTCTACATAGGCGAATCCTGTTATGAACCATTCGGGTATTTTACCATCACTGTCATCGTTTTTCCATTGGAACTTGAACCGCAAGAGACCTATGAGATCTTTGCAGATGAACAATGGGATCTTGAACTAACCGTACGATGGACTCCACCTCAACCGGAACGACTCATCTGTTTATGGGTCGATGTTAGAACAATGCCCGTTGGATCCACCTTTACACCCTGCCACTGTGAGTATGGATCGGTTACAAGCATCTTTTCATGGAGACCAACCACTGAGCAAGAAGGTAGATACCTTATCATCTTTCTCATCGGCGAAACATGTGGATATTACCGCTATCTCCTTCCTATCGAGGTCGTCGTTACCTATCAACAGGAGGGACTACGTTTCGAATGCCTCTATCAACCAGTTCAAACAGTCTACCCTGATGATCCACTCTACGGAAATGATATGACCGCTTGGATTAATCCTTGTGTATGGAATTGTAGTCTTGATATGGTGGCAGGAAAAAATACCTATATCTTTGGGTATCCTTATGCAAAAAGGAATCAGATCGAGATAATGGTCCATAACAATTACAATCAACAAAAGACATTCAGCTTTGTCTTTAAGATATATCCGGATAATAAGATCATCTGGACCTCTGATCCAGTAACCATGAACCCAAAAGAAAAACGTACATTCACCTATCCAGCACCTCTCCCTAATCAACCATTCCAATGGGATCATTGGGGGGATACCCCAAAAGTAGAGGAAGGTGAGCTTATCCTCTATCTCTCTCCTGATCCACCGGTGAAACCACCTGCTGATTGCCGATGTGAGCAGATCACGGTTCATGCTGATGTAAAATATACCCATGATCTCTCAGTACTATTCCTCCCCTTTACCTTTAAAGATGGACCAGCATTACCAGCCGACCTAGCCAATATCGCATCCGCTACCGCGTTTGATACCTGGAGATGGAATACCCTTGAACCCTGGTGGAACGCCATCTATCCTGTACGAGAAAGAGGTCTAAGGACCTATCGGAACTGGTTAGGTAATCTTCAGAAGAACCTCTCCACGTCCTCAGGAAAAACTGTATCAGATGCTGCTAGCTATCAAACCCTAACTAGATCAGAGCAACTGGAGATATGGAACCAATTGTTCACCGCTAGCGCTGCATTAAGCTGGATGAAATTATATGATAGGATCGTGTGGCTGATTCACCCGGATATCCTTCATCTGAAGAAGACCGGCGGGGGAACGGACTATGGGAATGGATGGGCCTATGTCTCCTCTCATACTTCAAATAATAAATATGGAGTACTTGTGAACTGGAGCACTCGAACAAAGACAGCTCCCCATGAGATAAGTCATACATATGGATTGATAGATTGTTATAAACACCCTGACACTCAAAGCGACGCAGTTGGATACTGGGTAAATAAAAAAATAGATATCATCACTATGAAGGATCTTATGTGGAGAACCTATCCGATCGTTGATACATGGATAAAAAAACC
>JARVGL010000026.1 GCA_029762575.1 Thermoplasmatota archaeon
GCTATGTCATCCAAAAGATTCATTATTCCCAAAGAGAATGACCCCGATAAAATAGAGAGTGGTCTACCCTTTATCAGTAGAAAAAGACCTGATTATCTTCCTCGTTTAAAAAAAGAAGCTCCCTTTGAGTCCATACCAACAACTAATGGTCCGAATTTCTCTACTTCAAAGATCCAAACTGCTTCAGCCATCCCAAGATCATCTAACCAAAAGACGTCGACGACCTTTTTAATCTGATCTGCGGCAAGTGCACCCGCTCCACCGGTATATACTGCATAGACTCCTTTTATCTGTTTCAAAGTACGACGTGTCCCCTCCCCCATATCTCCTTTTCCAATGATCAATCGTGTATTGAACTTTTCAATGAAACGTTCCTCAAAAATCTCCATCCGACTGCTTGTAGTAGGCCCCGCAGAGATAACTAGCCATCCATTACGTGACTCCTTCATTAACGGTCCACAATGATATAATGCCATCTCCGAGATAGAAAAAGGTATCTCTTCTATAGGGAGATCTAGAAGCACTCGATGTGCTTCATCTCGTGCAGTAAAAACAGTACCTGAAATATAAAACACATCTCCCGCTGAGAGTTGCTCTACAAGTGCTATATCGTTTGGAATATGAAAATGATGCATATCATAACACCTCAAAGGTCCCATCTTTATGAATGATCAAAGTCGCACGACGATCAGCCCAACATTGAACCACTAACCCTAATGGAAGACTTGCCGGATGACGTGGTGCTTTTTCAATATGAACATCTAACACTGTTGTTTTTCCACCTAGGCCCATTGGACCAATACCACTTCGATTGATACGATCGATAAGCTCCATTTCGATGGAAGAAACCTTTGGATCTGGATGGCGATGACCAACAGGTCTTAGAAGGGCGATTTTCCCTAGTTTCATGGCAAGATCTGCACCACCACCAATACCAACTCCCACAACAGTAGGAGGACAAGGATTACCACCCGCTTTTATCATCTCTTCGACAATGAAATCCTTCACTCCCTTTAAGCCAAGACCAGGTTTTAACATGACAAGTTTACTCATATTCTCACTGCCACCGCCCTTAGGCACCGCAGTGATCTTCACCTCATCACCCTCAGTGAAATCCCAAGTTATCGCAGGGATATAATCGCCGATATTATCCTTATGGTTCTGCCGAGTCAATGGATCAAAGGTATTTGGACGAAGAGGGATCTGCTGTGTTGCGGTCTTTACAGCCTCTAAAAGAAGGTCCTTAATATGACCGCAATACGGAAAATCCTTACCAACCTCAACAAAAAACGTCTGAACACCGGTATCTTGGCATAGGGGTCGTTTGGTCTTTTTTGCAATTTCAATATTTCTGAGGATATTTTGAATCTGGATCCTTGCTACCCCTTCTTCCACCTCATATGCTTTCTTTAAAGCGATGACGACATCATTTGGTAGCTCATTTTCAGCTTTCTGTATAAGTTGTACTAGTCCACGGATGATCTTTTCAGAATCAATCATTGAAACATCAAAGGTCGACATGGTGTTAAAAAAGATAAGGTTTTCTTTTAATGATAGAAAATGATACCAGCAGTCTCATGGATACGGTCGATCAATGTTTCAACCTCAGAGAGTATATTAATACTAGTTACATCATGTTTTAGACCTCGGAGGTTCTGACATGTTTCAAAGTATCGTGGAAGGATCTTTCTAAAGTGAACGATACCAGATCGTTCACCATAAAAATCACAGAGAAGAGAACCATGATCAAGCACCACTTTTTTTTTCTGTTCAAGTGTCGGCCCAAGATATGGTATCTGTTCAAATAAACAACGTATCTCAGTAATAACCCATGGATTTCCAATGATACTTCTCCCTGGCATCACCGCAATAGCATCTGTCTTCTTAAGTACTGTCAAAGCGTTCATGGGAGTGATACCACCATTTGCTACGACGGGGATTGAAAGTGAACGAGCAACTTGAGATATGGTCGCATACTCAAGGTTTGGGCCAAATTTTTTCTCACCAGTCCTTCCATGTATCGTTAAAGCTACCGCACCAGATCCTTCAAGTTTTTTAGATAAAGAGATGACATTCCTAGTTTGGTCGCAGTATCCTAATCGCATCTTGACTGTCACTGGGATATCAACACTATTGGAGACGGATTCAACGATATCGCAGGCAAGTTGTTCGTTTTTCATAAGAGCAACACCTTGACCTTTGGATATCACCTTTTTTACCGTACAACCCATATTGATATCAATATAGTCAAAACCCATTGAATGAACCTTTTCAGCTGCTTGTGCCATTTCAAAAGGATCATTACCTAAGAGTTGCACACCATTCTTATGCTCTCCTTTAACAATTTTAAGCATCTCCATAGTCTTTCTATTCTTCATGATAACCGCTTTTGCATTCACCATCTCAGTTATGATAAACGGCGGGGAAAATCGAGATAGTATTGTTCTGTAAGGATAATCAGTAAAACCACTTAACGGAGGAAGAAATAATTGTTTCTTGGAAAGAATTGTAACAAAATCAGTTTTGTTCATACAAAAAAAAATGAAAAAGAGAAGGAAAAAAGGTTTCCTTCTTATATTTATTGTCGTTTTTTGACAAGGGTATCAACAATACTTGGATCCGCTAGAGTACTTGTATCGCCAAGCTGATCGATGTTACCATCTGCGATCTTTCTAAGGATACGGCGCATGATCTTTCCAGATCTGGTCTTTGGAAGACCTTCGGTATATTGGATCTTATCTGGCGTTGCGATTGCTCCGATATCATTTCGAACTGTTTGAATGAGTTCTTTTGTTAGATTCTCATCCTCTGTTTCTCCCGTCTTTAAGGTGACATATGCGTAGATGCCTTGTCCTTTGATCTCATGGGGGAATCCCACAACTGCTGCTTCAGCGACCTTCTTATGTTTTCCAAGTGCACCTTCAACCTCAGCGGTACCAATACGGTGTCCAGAGACGTTGATGACATCATCAACCCTTCCAGTTATCCAGTAATATCCATTATGGTCACGATGCACCCCATCACCTGTAAAGAAAAGACCAGGATACATGGTAAAATAGGTCTCTTTGAATCGCTTATGGTCACCGTATACCGTCCTCATGAGTCCCGGCCATGATTTCTTTATTACTAGGTTCCCACTGACACCATTTCCTTTTATCTCTTTTCCTTGATCATCAACGACCATTGGTTCAATACCGAAAAATGGAAATGTTGCACTACCCGGTTTCAAAGGTGTTGCCCCAGGAAGTGGTGTGATCAATATCCCACCGGTCTCTGTTTGCCACCATGTATCAACGATTGGGCAACGTTCTTGACCAACAAGTTTGTAATACCAAGTCCATTCCTTTTCTTTAATAGGTTCTCCTACAGTTCCCAGAAGTTTTAATGAGCTAAGATCATGTTGTTTCACCCATTCGTCCCCTTCTCTCATCAATGCTCGAAGGGCTGTAGGTGCTGTATAAAAGGTGTTTACACCATGTTTCTCACATACTGCCCAGAATCGTCCCCAATCAGGATAGTTCGGTACACCTTCAAACATGATTGAAATGGCCTTGTTTGTTAAAGGACCATAGACGATATAGGAATGCCCCGTAATCCACCCGATATCAGCAGTGCACCAGTAAATATCTCCAGGATGGTAATCAAAGACATATTTGTGTGTTACCGCTGCATAAACCAGATATCCTGCCGTAGTATGTAACACACCCTTTGGTTTACCAGTAGATCCAGATGTATATAGGATAAATAATGGGTCTTCAGCATCCATTTGTTCTGGTTCACAGACGGCTTCTGCGTTTTCCATTTCCTCATGCCACCAGTATTCATTATCGCTCATGGAAACCTTACTGCCGATCCTTTTTACAACGATAACAGATTCGATACTTGGGGTTTCTAGCAATGCTTTGTCAGTTGTTACTTTCATGGGAAGTGGTTTTGATCCTCGAACGCCTTCATCCTGGGTAATGAGCATTTTGCATGAGGAATCAATTATTCGATCTCTTAGTGAATCAGCTGAGAAACCTCCAAAGACAATGGAATGAATAGCTCCAATCCGAGCGCAAGCAAGCATTGAGATAGCTAATTCAGGTATCATTTGTAGGTAGATACATACTCTATCTCCTTTTTTGATACCTTTGCTTTTTAGTACGTTTGCAAATCTTTGTACCTCGCCAAGAAGCTCTTTATAGGTATATGTTTTATCTTGAGTTGGATCGTTACCTTCCCAGATGATCGCTGTATCATCACCATGTCCGTTTTCAACATGTCGATCTAAACAGTTATAGGTAACATTCAACTTTGCATCGGTGAACCATTTGATCTTTGCTTCTTTGAAATCACTGTCTCGTACCTTACTCCATTTCTTATACCAGCTAATGTGTTCCTCTGCAAGTCTTCCCCAAAAACCTTCAGGATCCGTTATGGATTCTTCATACATCTTCTTATATTCATCCATGTTTTTTATATATGCATGGGAACTGAACTCAGGGTTTGGTGCGAATGCTGGCACAGTTTGTTCTTCAGCCATATTTTTCAATTTCCTCCAGTTTGTTTTTTTTCTGGGATATATCCCAAATTATGTATTCTATAGGTTATTAGTAACCCTTAGATGAGTCTGCTCGAATACTATTACACTATAAGTATTTTTTGTACTATGTATGCTTTATTTTGTAGACACGATATTATTATTTGCTTCTAGTATTTTTTTTGTTATTGGTGCGAAATCAAATTGTTTGAGAAAGACCATTCGGTCAAACATATACTTTCTAACTGATGGAGTATATACGATGAACTCATTTTCTTTTAAATATCTTATTTTTTCCATTTTATCTATCTTATATTCTTGATAATTTGGATAAGCGGAGATGATAACAGTCTCAAATTTCCTTCTTGCTAGAAATATCGTTGAGGGAGTATCTAGATAGGAGATATCCTCGGCTACTGGGACCCTTCCTGGGTTGAATTGCAGATGGTAGAAAGCAAGGATCTCAAAACCTAATTGTTTCAAGTTTGGCACCGTGATCTGCTTGAGTAAACCACTATCAAAGAATCTCTTTTTCATTCTTGAGACGGTATGCCTTGACATTCCAACCAGTTCACCAACCTGTTGTGTGGATGCATTGGGATGTCCTACGAGATTCGTATAGACCTTCTTTTCTTTTTCCGACAAGTATATAGGACCATTTGTTTGGAACCGCTGTTCATCTGTCTCTCTATTCATTTGTTTCATACCAAATACCGCTGCAAGGGCTCTACTAAAATCAAAGAATCGTATAATGGAACTTGTCGAGAAAGGAAATACGACCTCGGTTGGATATTCTTTTTCAAGAAGACCAAGCCGACCGAATGTTTCTGTTCTGACCTCGTTGATATGACCAATGTTGGTATAGTTTTTTGATAGACTTATAGAGAAACCTTTTTCTTGTTCACCTATCGAATAGAAGATCTCATCGAAAACCTCTATTGATTCTTTTGCCTTTTGAACTCTTTCCTCAAGGGGAATAACCGGGTTGAATTGGGTATAGATGATAGCAAGTAGTTCGCTTCCAAGCCGATTCAATAGGGGAACAGCTACCTGATAGAACATGTCTTTTTCATATAATCTTCTTTTTATCGATGTGAGTGTTGATAGTTTTACATGATATTTGGCAGCAAGTTCACTGTCATTTAATTCCGGATTGCTGACAAGCCCAAAAAGGACTTTTTGTTCGTTAGAGGTCAGTTCAGATTGTTTCACAACAACAAAGAATGCAAGAATAGTATATTATTTTTTCTCATTTTCACCATAAAGCATCAGTATAATCATTATAATGATAAATTATAATAATTATTTGCTCCTAATAACAATTATGGGATGTTTTATTTAGCAAATTGACGAATCAACAAGGAAAAGGTTTATTAAACCATTAATCATTCTTCGAGGAAAATCTTCAATTTGAGAGGATCGAATATGGGAAAATCAATAACCGAAAAAATAATTGATGCCCACATCGTCAAAGGAACACCAAGAAAGGGGGAGGAAGTCGGTATTAAAATCGATCAAACTCTCACCCAGGATGCCACAGGAACAATGGCATATCTGCAATTCGAGGCGATGGGAGTAAAAAAGGTCAAGACCGAATTATCCGTAAGCTATGTTGACCATAACACCGTACAGATCGGTTTTGAAAATGCAGACGACCATAAATATCTCCAGAGCGTCGCTGCAAAATACGGAATCGTCTACTCCCGAGCCGGAAATGGCATATGTCATCAGGTACACCTTGAACGATTTGGCAAACCAGGCAAGACCTTACTCGGATCAGATTCGCACACACCAACCGGTGGCGGCATAGGAATGGTTGCCATTGGAGCTGGTGGTTTGGATGTTGCAGTTGCAATGGCTGGTGGACCTTTTTACATAACCTATCCAAAGATCATTAAGATACATTTAACAGGTGAGCTCAGACCGTGGGTCTCTGCAAAAGATGTGATACTAAAAGTCTTAGAGATTTTTACAACCAAAGGAAATGTTGGATGTGTCTTTGAATATGGTGGACCTGGTGTAAAAACTCTTTCAGTTCCCGAGCGAGCAACAATTACGAACATGGGTGCAGAATGCGGTGTTACAACTAGCGTCTTCCCAAGTGACGCTATAACAAAGGAATTCTTAAAAGCCCAAGGTCGGGAAGAAGATTGGGTAGAAATCATCGCAGATGAAGATGCAGAATTTGATAAAATCATAGAGATAAACCTTAGTGAGCTCGAACCACTTGCAGCAACCCCTCATAGCCCTGGAAACATTTCAAAGGTTAAGGACCTGAAAGGGATGCCTGTTGACCAGGTATGTGTTGGGAGTTGTACGAACTCATCGTACAAGGATCTTATGACCGTAGCAAAAATCGTTGAAGGCAATGTAGCAAATCCAGATGTTAGCTTTGTCGTTGCACCAGGAAGTAAACAGGTTCTTGAGAACATCACACATGACAAAGGACTTACCAATCTTCTCTCCGCAGGGGCTCGATTAGCGGAATCAGCATGTGGGTTCTGTATCGGTAACAGCCAATCACCCAAAACACAAGCTGTCTCCTTACGGACCAGTAACCGAAATTTCCTAGGTCGTAGCGGTACAAAGGATGCAAACGTCTATCTTGTAAGTCCTGAGACTGCAGCAGCAGCGGTCATCACTGGCACATTCACGGACCCAAGAGAACTTGAAAAACAAGGGATGACGTATCCGAAAATCCAGATGCCAAAGAGATTCTATATCGATGATTCAATGTTCATATACCCCGAGAACGCAAAGAAAACGGAGATATATCGTGGACCAAACATTGGAGATCCACCTCAAGCCGACCCCTTAAAGGATACCATACAGGGCGATGTCACCATAAAAGTGGAGGATAAGATAACAACAGACCATATCATACCTGCAGGATCAAAGATGAAATTCAGAAGCAATGTCCCTAAGTATTCAGAGTTCCTTTTTGAGGTCGTTGACCCTACCTTCCATGATCGAGCAAAAAAGATAAAAGAAACAGGAAAAGACAACATCATCATTGCAGGCCTCTCATATGGCCAAGGCAGCAGCAGAGAACACGCAGCACTCTGTCCAATGTATATGGGTGTAAAAGCAGTCATCGCAAAATCCATTGAAAGGATCCATAATGCAAACCTGATCAACTTTGGGATCCTCCCATTGAATTTCAAAGATGAAAAAGACTATGATGGGATCGATCAAGGTGATGAATTAGAGATACCAAACATTAAGAAATTACTCAAAGAAGGAAAAAACCTCATAGTACATAACAAGGCAAAAGGAACCAAGTTTGAAGTAGTGTACTCTCTATCTGACAGGCAAAAAGATGTATTGCTTGCAGGAGGGACATTATCTTATATGAAACATAAATAGGAGAATAAAACATGGCACAACGTGGAGTAAGAGAATATGATGCTAAACACATGCTTGCCAAATACTGGAACGATTATGTCAGCAAAGATTTTTCCTACACTGGAAAAGTAGCACTGGTCGATCCAAAAACAGATATGGACAAGCTTGCAAATACGCATCCTTGGCTAAAAAAGGACAAACTTGTGGTAAAACCAGATCAGTTATTTGGTAAACGTGGAAAACACGGACTGATACTGCTCAATGCCACCTATGCTGATGCAAAGAAATGGATAAAGGAACGAATGAACAAGGAGACAAAGGTCGGAAAGGTCTCTGGAACACTCACCCATTTCCTCATCGAACCATTTACACCCCATAAGAACGAATACTACATTGCAATCAAGGGTAACCGAGAGGGTGACACTATCTATTTCTCAAATCATGGGGGAGTAGATATCGAAAGTGTCTGGGACACCGTTGCAGAGATACATATCGATATTGATGAAAACATAGAAAAAAGAGACTTTCAAAAACTACTACCTAAAGATACACCACAAGAAAATAAGAAGATCATCTCTGATTTCATCAAAGGACTTTACACATTCTATGACAACCTAGGATATACGTATCTAGAGATAAATCCATTCGCTATAGAGAACAACGAGATCGTTCCCTTAGATCTCGTTGCCCGTATCGATGATACATCAGAATTCGAACATACCTTGCAATGGGGCCCATTGGAATTTCCAGCACCTTTCGGTAGAAATCTTTCTCCAGAAGAACTTTTTGTAAAAGAACTAGATGCAAAAACCGGTGCAAGTCTTAAACTTACAGTCCTCAACCCGAAAGGACGTGTATGGACCATGGTCGCAGGAGGCGGAGCTAGCGTCATCTATGCTGATACCATCGTTGACCTTGGCTTTAGAGATGAACTTGCAAACTATGGCGAATATAGCGGGGATCCAAGTACTGAGTTCACCTATCATTATGCAAAGACTATCCTTGAGCTTATGACAAAGGAAAAAGCACCGAAGGGTAAACCAAAGATCCTCATCATCGGTGGAGGTATCGCAAACTTTACCGATGTTGCTAAGACATTTACCGGTATCACTATGGCTCTTAGGGAGTTTAAGAAAAAGATCATTGATTCCAACATCAAGATATTTGTCCGACGTGGAGGACCAAATTATCAAGAAGGTCTGAAGATCATGAAGAACCTTGGAAAAGAACTTGAGATACCACTTGAAGTATATGGACCTGAGACACACATGACTCGTGTTGTCCCTATGGCTCTTGAAGGAGGGAAACAATAGATGACTCAAACAAAACCTGACTACAAGCTCTTTGATAAAGACACTCGTGCAATCGTCTTTGGCTATCAACAAAACGCGATACAGCGGATGCTTGATTTTGATTATGCATGCCGCCGTGAAACACCAAGTGTTGCCTGTATCGTGAATCCGACCCGTGAGGGTATGCATAAATGTTTCTGGGGCACTAAAGAGATAATGATACCCATGTATCGGACTCTCAAAGAGGCAACGACAAAACATAAAGATGCAGATGTCATGGTCAACTTCGCTAGTTTCCGATCGGCATATGAAACAACCAAAGAAGCACTGGAATCAAAAACTATTCGTACTGTAGCAGTCATCGCAGAAGGAGTCCCTGAGAAACGCGCGCGACATCTTGCAAAAATCGCTAAGGACAAAAACAAATGGATCATTGGACCAGCGACCGTTGGAGGTCTTGCAGCAGGAAAATTCAAGATAGGGAACACAGCTGGCACCCTTGATAACATCATTACCTGCAAATTACATAGACCAGGCAGCGTTGCATATGTCAGTAAATCTGGTGGACTGAGTAATGAGTTGAACAACATCATAGCTCGAAACTCAGATGGTGTCTACGAAGGAATCGCTATCGGAGGAGATCGGTATCCTGGCTCTGTCTTTGTCGATCACATCATGAGATATGAGAAAAACCCTGAGGTAAAAATGATCGTCCTCTTAGGTGAGGTTGGTGGGACCGATGAATACGAGATAGTGGACCTTCTTAAAAAAGGCAAGATAAAGAAACCTCTAGTTGCATGGTGTATCGGAACATGTTCAAAGGTGTTTCCCGCTGAAGTTCAATTCGGTCATGCGGGCGCTCGAGCGGGCGCAGAAAGAGAAACCGCTGACGCAAAGAACATAGCCCTCAAAGATGCGGGAGCGATCGTTCCCAATAGCTTTGAAGATTTTGATAAAAAGATAAAACAGACATTTGACAAGATGGTCAAAGAGAAAAAGATAACACCACAACCTGATGTCGAAGCACCAAAGATTCCCATTGACTACAAAGTAGCTATGAAGGAAGGCATCATACGAAAGCCAACTGAGTTTATCAGCACTATCTCTGATGATAGAGGCGAAGAACTATTGTATTGCGGGGTACCGATCAGTAAGGTGTTCAAAGATGATATTGGTCTAGGCGGTGTTATCGGTCTCTTATGGTTCAAAAAACAACTACCGAAATGGGCTACCGATTTCATTGAAATGGTCGTTCTTGTCACAGCAGATCATGGACCAGCTGTATCTGGTGCCCATAATGCGATTGTTTGTGCAAGAGCAGGAAAAGACCTTGTCAGTAGTCTGGCTAGTGGTCTACTTACCATAGGACCAAGATTTGGAGGAGCGGTACAGGGAAGCGCAGATCATTTCACAACATATCTTTATGCAGGACACGACCCTGCGTTCATGGTCAAAGACATGAAAAAGAAGAATGTGAACATACAAGGAATAGGACATCGAATCAAATCAGTGACGAATCCTGATGTCCGTGTTGAGATCCTTAAGAAATATGCCAAGAAACATTTCCCAAACACTGAAACACTTGACTATGCTCTTGAAGTAGAGAGATTAACTACAAGTAAACGTGGGAACCTTATATTAAACGTCGATGGATGTATCGGGGTGCTTACCTGCGATATGCTCAGAAGCATAGGGTATTCACGTGATCAGGTCAAAGAATTTGTAAAGTTAGGCATCCTTAATGCATTTTTTGTCCTAGGAAGAAGCATCGGACTCATTGGCCATATCATCGATCAGAACCGGCTTAAAGCGCGATTATACCGGCATCCATGGGATGACATCCTTTATGATTTGCCAAGTAAACCAGAGAAGGTGAAATAAAGAGGGGAAACAAAATGAGCGGAACAAATGAAAAGATACTCTATACAAAGGTCGATGAGGCACCTGCCTTAGCGACCTATTCATTTCTACCAATCGTAAAAGCATTTGCAGAATCTACAGATGTGACCGTTGAGACTAAGGATATCTCATTAGCAGGAAGGATACTAGCTAACTTCCCTGAAAATCTCACTGAATCTCAAAGACCGGCAAATGATCTAGCTGAATTAGGGGATCTAGTGAAAAAACCAGAGGCTAACATCATAAAATTACCCTGTATCAGTGCATCAATACCTCAACTCAAGGCAGCTATCAAAGAACTTCAAGGACAAGGATATAATATCCCCGATTATCCAGAGGAACCATCAAACGAATCTGAAAAAGAGATCAAAGCTCGATTCGATAAAATTAAAGGAAGTGCAGTGAACCCTGTGTTACGAATGGGTAATTCTGATCGACGGGTGCCTATACCTGTAAAGAACTATGCAAAGAAACATCCTCATACGATGGGTGCGTGGACCTCTGATTCAAAATCCCATGTTTCCCATATGACCAAAGGAGATCTACGGAACAACGAAACAGCAGTTACAATAACAAAGGAAACCGCAGGGAACGCTCGTATCGAATTTATTGACAAGAACGGTGTAACAAAGGTACTCAAAGAGAAACTTATCCTTCTTGAAGAAGAGATCATCGATGCAACCTTCATGAGTAGAAAAGCTCTGCGAGGATTTCTTGCGGAACAGATAGAGGATGCAAAAGAGACGGATGTTTTGTTCTCAATTCATCTGAAAGCAACAATGATGAAGGTCTCAGATCCCATCATCTTTGGTCATGTGGTCAGTGTCTTTTTCAAAGATGTCTTTGATAAACATAGAGAAGTGTTCAAAGAGCTAGGCATTAGTCCAAACAATGGATTAGGCGATCTTTATACAAAAATAAAGACTTTACCGGATATTAAGAGAAAGGAGATTGAATCTGATATTCAATCATGCTATAAAAAAAGACCTCGACTTGCGATGGTTAACTCTGATAAAGGCATCACGAATCTTCATGTCCCTAGTGACACTATCATCGATGCATCGATGCCTGCTGCTATTCGAAACTCAGGGCGAATGTGGGGGCCAGATGGCAACATCTCTGATACCAAATTCGTTATCCCTGATAGCAGTTATGCTGGTGTCTATCAGACAGTTATAGATTTCTGTAAGAAACATGGTGCATTTGATCCTCGGACCATGGGAACAGTACAGAACGTTGGACTGATGGCACAAAAGGCGGAGGAATATGGCTCCCATGATAAGACATTTGAGATGGCTGCCGATGGCCTGGTTAGAGTGATCTCTGAATCAGGTAAAACCCTCCTAGAACACAAGGTTGAACAAGGAGATATCTGGCGTATGTGCCAGGTAAAGGACCTCCCCATCCAAGATTGGGTGAAACTAGGAGTTAATCGTGCCAAAGAAACAGGATTTCCCATTGTCTTTTGGCTTAATAAGAATCGGGCGCATGACGCTGAGCTCATCAAAAAAGTCAATCGATATCTTAAAGATCATGAGACAAAAGACTTAGAAATCCATATAATGTCACCTGTTGAAGCAACACAGTTCTCCTGTGAACGCATGAAACAAGGAAAAGATACTATCTCTGTGACCGGTAACGTCCTCAGGGATTATCTGACGGATCTCTTTCCCATCCTTGAGGTTGGTACCAGTGCAAAGATGCTTTCTATTGTACCACTTATGAATGGAGGTGGTCTGTTTGAGACAGGCGCAGGTGGCTCAGCCCCAAAACATGTTCAACAATTCGTAGAAGAAGGCCATCTCCGCTGGGATTCTCTGGGTGAATTCCTTGCTCTTGTCCCCTCTTTACAACATCTAAGCAATAGGACAAAGAACAAGAAAGCAAACATCCTTGCAAAAGCTCTTAATTCCGCAATAGAGAGATTCCTTGAAAACAATAAATCACCTTCTCGTAAGGTCCATGAATTGGACAACAGAGGAAGTCATTTCTATCTGACCATGTACTGGGCAAAGGCATTAGCCTCACAGACA
The DNA here is from genome assembly GCA_029762575.1 of Thermoplasmatota archaeon. Taxonomy (GTDB): domain Archaea; phylum Thermoplasmatota; class E2; order DHVEG-1; family DHVEG-1; genus EX4572-165. Next base: position 13,092 of record JARVGL010000026.1, read on the forward strand.
GAGGATCTTGAATTACAGAAACATTTTGAAGTGTTTGCTAAAGAACTGGAAAGAAACGAAAAGACCATCATAGATGAATTGAACGCTGCACAAGGAAAACCTGTTGACCTCGGTGGTTATTACAATCCAGATGACATATTAGCAAGTAAAGCGATGCGGCCGAGTAAAACCTTCAATACTGCATTAAAGATGGTAACTAAAGCCAAGTAGACGACGCTAAGACAAAGAAATCATCTATTTAGGTGATGACCGAAACTCTCTAAAACCACCCTCTCTTTTTTTCTTTTATGATCTTTATACTTATGGCTATCGATCTACTTATGGCTATCGATCATGCATTGGTTCATTATTACCTAAGGGATGTCTAATGGATATACCCACCTGTTTAGAAGAAATTGAAAAAAACATTGAAGAGTTGAAAATTATGAATGAATGTATGCCAATAATCGTTGAAGGAAAAAAAGATGTTGCTGCATTGCGTTTTTTAGGATGTTCTGGTGTGATCATTACGGTTAATAAGGGAGTATCACTCACAGAGTTCTGTGATAGGATCGCTCAACTCTATGATACAGTGATCCTTCTCACTGACTGGGATAGAAAGGGAGGAAGTCTGTGTAAACGTATGATGAGGTTATTGAAAGGTCGAGTGACCTATAATACAACCTATAGAGATATATTTGCGAAATATGCGATGACTCGAAAGGTTGAAGGTCTTCCATCTTGGATTGAGACAATGAAACATAAAACCGACCATTCTGAAAAAAACTCTGAAACATACTAATGCTATAGAATTATTGATAGTCAATTGATCTGCTCATCTAATCGCAGTATGATCTAACATGAACACACTATTTTTTTTCTTAAGCTAATTAACGTTCATCCGGTATTTTTCACACTAGTGATATCTCTCTATAGATACCGCTTTTTACCTTTAGATAGTATACTAATCGAAATCGAAAGATAATCAATTTCTAAGAAATATTACAAAACCAAACAATAAAACAAAAGAAGGAAAAAATGTTTAGTTCAATAAATCAATTAGTCGATTATCAAAGGATACAATTCAGGAGTAAACTATTTTAAGAGGTATGTTATTATAAAAACTAACAGTCGATAATTTTGGGGGTAGTTGATTAATGAAAAAATATCTCGTAACCGTATTCATACTCTTTTTGCTGCTCATGATCCCATCTATCTCAGCGATAGAACATCATGAGATAACAAAACAATATCAATCCATCTCAAAACAAAATATCAATATGGTCAAACAAGCCTTTGATGCGCATATCAATGAAACCATTGATTCTCTAAATAGAGCAGATACGTTTGAAACCATCAATAGAATACTTGAAGAAGAAACAGATCAGTTCTTTGACAATAAAGGACCACTAGTGACAAGGATCTTTGATTTTATCAGAGATAACGGTAACTTTTCATCATTGAATCTCATTATGGCCCTTATTGGAACAATAATCTTCTTTATCCTAACCCAACCAATCTTTCTCCAATTAATCGTTGAAACGGGTAATGATGCGACATTTGTGGTGCTTCTTCTATCTTTGATAGTGATTGAGATAATTCAGAAGTTCTTTGCATTAAAGGTCGTAGGTGTCTGGGAGCCATTCATCGTTGAGGACATCGATGGGTTTTGGAACTTCTTTTCCATCGTATTCTTCTCGATCTATTTCAAGATATATCTTTCGAATATACCAGCGTTTATCATCCAATATTCAACGGTTCTAGTCAAAGGATTTTTTTACATCCTTATGTTTGCAATACCTATTCTTTTCAATTTCTTTATCGCTGATGCCCTTGATCTTATTGACTGGAATGGGGATGAATCTCCAGTAATATAATGAGTTCCCAGACCAAGGGAAACCATCTACCCTTTACCCAAAAACATTTGTACTTCCTTCATCTACTCAGACGCTAGGCAGCTATGAAGATCATCACGATACTCGTCTCAGGGATTGTACTCTTGCTTTTTTTCACCTTTTTCTATACCTATTCGAGCGATATAGCTGCAATATCACAAGTTCACATTGAACTTAGCGACGTTGAGATAACAAAACCTACTTTTTACAATGTCACTTTGACATTATTAATGAACATTTCAAATCCAACAGAGAGGACCATACAAGACCTTTCATCAGATTTTGATATCTATATTGGATCTCATCAAATTGGGTCAGGTAGTTTCTCAGGTATCACCATACAACCAAAAAGTAGTACCCTTGAACCAGTTGCAACGATAATCACTTATAAGGGGTTAGCTCACTCGATCATTGAAAGACTTAGTGATTTTATTAACGGACAACAAACAACTATCATCATAGAGGGGACAATGACCGCTAAGGTGTTCTTTGGGTTAGGTCAAACAACTCAAGATTTCGCTGCAACGATTGTTACAACTTGAAAGGATATTCACAGAAGGTTCTTTCCGGGTTTTCTAATTGATTGCATCATATCCATTGCAATAGATACATCGAACGAACCTTGGCTATATGATCTATAAAAGTTAGATGCATCGACAGCATAGAGTCTTGCCCCGCACATCTGATGATATTCTTTGCAGGCAGCATTAGTGATCTCATCAATAACTTGATGGGTGATTTTGGATGTGAAATGAAAATCCTCGGATAGAAAAACATCCACACCATTTTTTAATGTTGATACAAGGATATTGCAGTCATTTGCGATATCTTTTTCAGATACTCCATGATGAACCTTCATTGAATATATACATTCCTTAGCAAATACGTCTGAGAGGAAGCGATTTTTGAAATCAATAATCTTACCATTTGTTTTTTTCCATCTATGGATTGCCATCTTGTGTTGTTCACTTGATATTCTCCCCCAAATCTTCAGTTGTTCTAGCTCTGAGATGACTGTTGATGTGATAAACGATGGAATAGCATCTTTTGAAATACGTCCTATCACCGTATCTATCAATGAATTATCCTTCAGTAAAAACGATGTATCAAATGAAACACTTCGGAGTGGTACTTTTTCAGTCATCTCTTTTTAGAACCCCCTTTGATTTACTCGTGACTTATTCATTGTTTTGTTGCTTCATGAAGATGGCATTTAACCTCTTGGTCTTTTCGAACCATTATCTCGACCATGTTGGTAATGGTCTTTGTGATAATTTGAGACACCATTGGTTTGACCTTATATTTATAGACGATGAACGGGTTTTGGTATATCTTATGCCCAGTCCATTTGTACATCTCAGATGCTGTTTTTATTGGTATAAGATATCGGCGGGGAATGAATGAATACCCATGT
>JARVGL010000027.1 GCA_029762575.1 Thermoplasmatota archaeon
AGTTATGGGTATGGACGGGGGGAGACTTGCATGATATCCATAGGTTTTAAAACACCAATCTTTGAAGACAAATCCTTCGGCTGACCATGTTCCTCCAGAATAAAGCCATGCTTCACCTCGGGGATAGCTATCGAAATTGTTATTATCATATCCCCACCAGAGATAGGACATATTGGTATCCATTGGTGTCCAAATAATATAATATATATCATTTATCGTCACTGAAATATTTTCAAAGTTAAATTCTACCCAGCTTCGTGAGGTTGGTATCAGTTCAGAAGGAATCGATATGGAGGTGAGATCAGATCCGTTGAGCTCTTTTCTGATCGAGACCGTTACATTCTGCGTTGAGTCCATACTTTTATGCATGAGTATCTGTACACGGGTCAACATGTTTACAGATGGTTTGAACGATTGTGCCATTGCATCAGGTGTTGCTACAGAGACGGCTCCATTCCAGGTTATCTGAAATTGATCAAGGGTATCTGACATTGTTTTTGATAGATGGTTTGTTATCGTTTTGAAAGAAGCATCTTTAGTTTCATAAATACTCAAGTTTGATTGTGATGAGTGAATGGTAGGGATATCAAGGATAACAGAATATAAACATATCAATAAAATAACTGAGGAAATCTTTTTCTTAAAACAGGGTACAAGAATCTTATTCTTCATGTCTATTCCTCGATGATTCTTTCAAGAATCAAATAATAATTATTAATAATAAATATATAAAACCTTTTATTATTTAATCCTACTCAAAATTAAAGGAAGATAAAAAAGAAAAAAGTGAAAAAAAGGTAAAAAAATTATTGACCCGCTAGACGCTTGTATTGTTCGTAACGCTCTTCGACATCATCTTTGAGTTTCTTATGAAGCTTCTCTGCTTCTTCTGGGAAGCTGCGGACTAGTGAACTGTATCGTACTTCACCCATGATGAACTCATGAAGAGTGCCATCAGGTTGCTTGCTATCAAGTTGGAATGGATTCTTACCTTCTTTTCTTAATCGGGGATCATACCGATATAACGGCCAATAACCTGATTGGACCGCTAGTTTCTCCTCATGTTGAGTTTTACCCATTCCTTTTGATATACCATGGTTTATACATGGTGCGTAAGCAATGATAAGCGATGGACCAGGATATGATTCTGCTTCTTTGAGTGCTTTTACCACATGGTTCATATTTGCACCCATTGCTAGAGAGGTCACATAGACATATCCATAGGTCATAGCCATAAGACCTAGATCCTTCTTCTTTGTCTTCTTACCAGAGAAAGCAAATTTTGCAACGGATCCATGGGGTGTTGCCTTTGAAGATTGACCACCTGTGTTTGAATATACCTCGGTATCAAAGACAAGGATATTGATGTCCTCACCCATTGCAAGGACATGGTCAAGACCTCCGTAACCGATATCATAGGCCCAGCCATCACCACCAACTGCCCAAATGGATTTCTTGGTTAGCATATCGGAGGCCTCAGAGATCTCATGTAACAAAGCATCATTTGTTTTTTCTTTGAGCAACTTTTTGATCTTATCTCCATATGATTTTGAACCATCAGCATCATCTTTGAATTCGAGCCAACCTGAGAATGCATCGAGAAGGTCCTTACCTCCTTTCCCTTCAGTTATTGCTTGTTTGATGAGATCAGCTAAATGTTCACGTCGTTGTGTTGTTGCTAGATTCATCCCAAAACCATATTCAGCATTATCTTCAAACAATGAGTTTGCCCATGCAGGACCGTGACCATCTTTATTAATGGCAAAAGGGACAGAAGGAGCTGATCCACCCCATATAGAAGAACATCCTGTTGCGTTGGCAATGATCATACGGTCTCCAAAGAGTTGTGTTGCAAGTTTAAGATACGGTGTCTCTCCACAACCAGCACATGCACCTGAGAATTCAAGGAGAGGTTTTTGGAACTGTGATCCTTTGATACTATATTTATCGAATCCACCATCACGAATGGTAAGTGTATCCGCATATTGTTGATGGGGTACTTGGTTCAATTGGGTTTCGAATGGTTTCATGATGAGGGCTTTTTCTTTAGCAGGGCAGATATCTGCACAGTTCCCACAGCCAACACAATCCTCTGGATAGACCTGTATCCTGAAATGAAGTTCTTTTGCATCTTTACCCACTGCGTTTTTCACTTCAAAACCTTCAGGTGATTTGGATAGTTCTTCACTAGTAAGAAGGAATGGTCTGATAGCAGCATGTGGGCATACGAGCGAGCACATGTTACATTGGATACAATGATTGACCTGCCATTCGGGTACGTTGATTGCAACACCACGTTTCTCATATTTTGTGGTCTCTGTAGGGAAAAAACCACCTGGTTTAAAGGAACTGACGGGTAATTTGTCTCCTTGTTGTGCAAGCATTGGGTACATGACGTTTTTAATGAAATCTGGTTCGCTTCCATCCTTTTTTTCTTCGATTGCAAGTTGAGACCAAGAATCAGGATACGCGATATCGTTGATATGTTCTATTGCTCTATCTACTGCTTTCCAGTTCATTTCAACGACCTCTTTTCCTTTTCGGCCGTAGCTTTTCTTGATTGCTTGTTTCAAAGAAGCTATAGCTTCGTCAACAGGGAGAACCTTTGAGAGTTTGAAAAATGCTGCTTGCATGACCATATTGATCCTATTTTCAAGACCGATCTCACTAGCGATCCGTACCGCATCAATGGTGTAGAATTTCAGTTGTTTTTCAGCTATCTTTCTTTTTAGACTATTTGGGAGATGGTTCTCCATTTCTTTAAGGGTCCAGGGACAGTTAAGTACAAATGTCCCGTGTTGTTTGATACCTTCTAAGAGATCGTATTTTTCAACATACGCAGGGTTATGACATGCTATATAATCAGCATGTTTTATTAGATAGGTTGATTTGATAGGTGATGTACCAAATCGGAGATGGGAAACGGTTATTCCACCAGATTTCTTTGAATCATATGCAAAATATCCTTGAGCATACATGTTGGTGTTGTCGCCGATGATCTTGATTGCTTCTTTGTTTGCACCAACGGTTCCATCTCCACCAAGTCCCCAGAATTTACACTGAACAAGTCCTTTTGGAGCTGCGTCGATTTCCTCGTTGATGGTTAGAGAGGTATGGGTGACATCATCAATGATTCCAACGGTGAAATTGTTAATCGGTTTCTCAGAAGCAAGATTATCAAATACTGCTTTGGCCATTGAAGGAGTGAAATCTTTTGACCCAAGACCGTAACGACCTCCGATGATAAGGATATCTTTTTCTTGATGCTGATAGATTGCAGAGATATCAAGATATAATGGTTCTCCGTATGATCCATTCTCTTTTGTTCTATCTAAGACTGCTATCTTTTTCACCGAGGCAGGTATGGTATGTAGAAAATGAGTTACAGAGAACGGACGGTACAATCTCACTGTTATTAGCCCTACCTTTCCATCTTGTTCGTTTAGATAATCCACTGCCTCCTCTGCGGCTTGTGCACCTGAACCCATCATGACGATAACTCGTTCAGCGTGAGGGTCGCCATAATAATCGAAGAGATGATATGGTCTACCAGTAAGCTTGCTTACTTTTTTCATTTCCTCTTCAACGATCCGAGGTACTTCTTGATAATATTTATTAGCTGCTTCTGTGACCTGGAAATAGATATCGGGGTTCTGTGCGGTGCCTCGTAAATGGGGATGTTCAGGGTTTAACGCTCGCCTTCGATGTCGTTTGATTCCTTCCCAGTCAACGAGTGGACGGATAGATTCATAGTCGATCATCTTTATCTTTTGGATCTCATGGGATGTCCGGAATCCATCAAAGAATTCGACGAAGGGAATGCTTGCTCGTATTGTTGAGAGATGAGCTACTAAAGATAAGTCCATTACTTCTTGAACAGAACCTGATGCCAGTAATGCAAATCCAGTCTCTCGAACGGCCATGACATCTTGGTGGTCCCCAAATATGGATAATGCTTGACCTGCTATCGCTCGAGCAGAGACATGGAACACTGTTGGCATGATCTCTCCAGAGATCTTATACATGTTAGGTATCATCAAGAGAAGTCCTTGGGATGCGGTGAATGTTGTTGTGAATGCTCCACAGCTTAATGAACCATGAACTGCTCCTGCGGCACCACCTTCTGATTGCATTTCTGCAACTTTCAATCGTTGTCCAAAAAGATTTTTTCTTCCTTGTGCTGCCCATTCGTCAACCATTTCACCCATTGATGATGATGGTGTGATTGGATATATAGCAGCTACATCACTAAATGCATAGGCGATATGAGCTGCTGCAGTGTTTCCATCCATGGATTTCCATTCTTCTTTCATATCTTTAGTCATGTATATACACCTCAAATCTGTTTGTGTAACCTTTAAGGATAGGTCCATAGGCTTGAATCCTCTTTTTCGAAGTAGCCCTGATGGACATGTAAGCTGAGTATCTAGGACATATACATAAATATTTGGTATTTTAGATATTGGAAAAAATATGGGCAGGATTATTTTAATATGAAAATTTTAACGATACTTTTTCTTTACCGTTGTCTTTTTTCTTTTGAAGCAAAACAATCACTTGAAGAAAATCGATCATTTTCTGTACTTTTCCTAATATACTTCCCATTTTCAAATTTCAAACCATTTTTAGAGATGATATATCCTCTTTTCCTTTTCACTCGTTGAGCCCAATGGTTCAATACAAGAGGCAGAAGGAGAATGGAAGTCAAAAACGAGTATGCGATAGTGATTCCTAGGATGAGACCAAATTGTTGCTGTGGAGGGATAGGGGCAAAAAGAAGGATGATGAAACCTAGAGACGTAGTGAGAGCCGCGATAAGTAATGCACCACCGGTATGGGATATGGTCTCACAGACAGCCTTTGCAGGATCACCTGTTTTATCAACGATGAACCGGAATCGTTCTGTTGCATGGATGGCATAATCAATTCCTATACCTATCGTCATACTTGTTACCGTTATAGTGAGAACGTTTAGGGTATATCCAATGAAATACATGGTGCCAAGGATCCAAACAATTGATATAATAACGGGGATACAAGCGATGATCCCTAGAACAGGGTTCTTATAGATGATGATAAGGATCAATGCTGAAAGGGCTATCGCAGCGATTGTAGAAAGGATCTGACTTTCCGTTAATGAATCAGTTATAGTTAGAGAAATAATGTTTTGTCCTGTTGCAACAGCTGAAGCATCACCATAGGTGTAGATAGCTTCGTTCAATTGTCTTTTAAGAAGTGATTGATCTTTGTGTGCATCTCCATCTTGAGATGGGAACAAAGGATCGATATATACCCGGATCACTGTTGCTGTATATGTATCGTTTTCTTTATAGAGGACCGTTTCGATTTCTCCATGGAACATTTCTGTAGAAATATCAGGGATTAATGATTCATCGATGTTGAAATCATCTTGGATAAGTGAAACCTGGTCCATTGAGAAGTTCATAGCACCTAATCCGTAAAGGTAGTCATAGAGATCCTTAACATCCCTATCTGTTTTTGGGATCCTTGTCACGGTATCGATATTGAAAAGATCTATAAGTGTAGGGTCATTCTTTATTGATTGTTGTATTATTGTGTAGATACTTGTGATCTTTTGAGATTCATCCGTATTTTTCGCTACGAACACATAATCCTCAAGATGATCTTGTGTCTTTTTAATGCCAATAAGGGCTTTTACTGTTGCGACATTTCCTTGTATGAGTATGTATTCTTGGGCTTGGCTGGAAAAGGGGAATTTTTCAGCGATAACATCAAATAGTACAATTGCAGGGGTATCATCCGGTGCAAATTGCTCCATGTTAAATCCAGTCTGTAGCTTTAAAGCACCTGTTGCAAAAACAAGTGTTATGAGAATCATGAAACTAAGAATGATTTTTTCATGACGGAGTATTTTTTCTGAGAGTATCCTCATGATTTTTCGAACTGCAAGACCATGGGTCTTTCTATTGAGAACCACTGTTTTTCTTTTATCGAGTAGATAGCGAAGAGCGGGAAGGATGGTGAGGGATGTGATAAATGTATAGATGACACCTAACGCAAGAAGGATACCAAAATCTCTCACAGGTCCAATAGATGCGGTGAGAAAAGAGAGAAAGGCAATAACGGTTGTAATCATTGCTAGTACCATTGCTGTTCCAATTTCACTAACGGTGTTAATGATTGCTTCGGCAGGTGTACGTCCATCTTCTAGTTCCACTCGATAGTTATGGAATAAATGAACAGAATAATCAACACCTAGACCCATGATGAGTGGAACTAACGCAACGGCGATAACGTTGAAGCTGATGCCAAGAATGACCATACTGCCAAAAAGCCATATAGTTGAGATCACTAGCGCAAGCATTGGTAAAAAAACATAAGAGGTTCTCCGAAAGTTGAGGAATAATACAAGCATGATGATGATGAATATCGAGGGTGCAATGAACTGATTGGCCTTTGATGTGATATCATTGATCTGTACTGATATGATACCGTTTCCGGTAGCCTGGATTGATATATCATTATATTTTTCATCAAGAGTTGTAATGTTCTCTACGACCCGTGTATTCATATTTATTATCTGATCGTAATCTTTTGTAGGTGTTAACTGAAGAAACATGATACTAGCAGATGGTTTTCTATTTGGTTCATAATCTGTGGATATGAATGAGAATGCACTAAGTTGAAGATCCTCATAAAAGGATGGGACGATGGTAAATATAATGTCAGAAACGGAGGTATCATCAGGGATTCTATCAGCATGTTTGTAATTATCTTGAATGTCTTTTAAGGCGATTGTTTCAGGTAGAAGATCCATCTTTTCCATCATTTCAAAGAAGTCATTGAACTCATTCCATGTTAGGTTCCCGTATCTTTGTAATACTCGTTCAGATATTGATCCTAACATTGGTCTTGATTGGATAGTAAGGAGTTTATCAAATAGATAGGAGGTATTTGCTGAGATATAGCCACCGCCCAGTTTAAGAAACGGTGTTTGATAATAACGTGTCCCTGCAGTGAACCGTGAGAGCTTTGCAGGTAACCCAAAAGACCCGAACTGAGATGCTATTCCATAGTTACCAAGTTCTTTGAGTGATACGCTTAGCTGGATCTGATTATTAGCTGTGTCAAATTCTATCTTCCCTGATTCCAGAGGGATTGGAAAAGCTATATCCTGGTCTGGTGGTTGAATCCAGAGGTAGACTCCTTTTGTATATTGATGAAGCAATGAACGATTTTTCAGATTGGAGACAAGATCTTTAATGTTTCTCAGAACACCTTTTCCAATCTCCCAGACAGGGTTGGTTGGTTCAAGGTGGACAGAGAGAGTGTAGGTCATGTTAAGTATCTCAAGTGGTGAAATGAGATTGTTAAAGGAAAGATACCACTCCATGATGTTTGTTTTTGGAAAAACCGGTCGTACGGTATTGCCGACATCTTTAAGATCATAGACCTCAAAGGTCACAATCAATGAATCATTGTTATTTTCCATATAACAGTTCTTTAGATCGGCACTGTCCACAGATGATCCCTGTGATAAAAGTGGAAATCGGTTGTAATCAATCTCCTCATTTGGATCATCTATTGCGAACAATCTCATCGGTCCCTCTTCTTGAGTTGTCAGTAGATCATCTAAAGCAATGGATATCTGTTCATCGGTACATTCATCTAACGGTGTACCAAATTCAATTAGACAAATAATGTTTAGGAAAGTAACTAAAGAGAAACTACCTTCGACCTCTGGGAGTTCTCCTAGATCGTTGCTCAAAGACCAGATATCTCGCAAGGATTTTTCTGTGATGATGCTCTCCGTATTTGTTTTTTCAAGAAGGAGGAATACCAACTGCTGATTTTCTCCAAAGTATTCTTGTATTCTAGTATTTGCTTGAACCAAAGGATCATCAGGGGTGAAATCCTCAAAATCCGTCTTGAACTCAAGAGAAGGTATAAACAAGGAAAAACCTAATGTGATGGCAAGAACGATCATAACAACGAGCCATGGATGTTTCTGAATGATTTTTCCGAATTTTGGTGACATTCTAAGAGAAAGTCCCCCATATATGACTAAGATTGCCGGCAAACAACGTATTCTTTTATATTATTTTGCAATACTTATAATGTTTTTCCTCGTATATAAATTTGATAAAATTCCTTCAAATAATCAAACCACCTACTATTTTAATTAATAAGAATTTATATAATATATGATTTACGATATCACATTCGGCAATTTGATAATTCCTCATTTTTTTTAATAGACACATGTAAAAACGAGTAATCATAGATAAATCACAAGGATTAAATAACAAATGATAATACGTCGCAAACGGTGAATTCAACATGGACATATACATGTTATCTATACCGATTGGAGGCCTCGTTGCATTACTTTTTGCAGCATTTCTCTATATACATGTCAAAAAACAAAGTCCTGGTAACGAAAAAATGCAGGAACTTAGCAAAGCTATTCGTGAAGGTTCAATGGCTTTTTTAAATAGCGAATACAGGGTTCTTACGATTTTTGTCGGTATTGTCGCTTTTCTTCTCTTCATCGCTTCATTTATCGAAGGAAGTAACATACAGATAGGTCTTTCAATAGCTTTTGTCATTGGCGCAATCCTTTCCGCACTCTCAGGAAATATTGGAATGCGGATGGCCACAATGGCAAACGGAAGAACCGCTGAAGGAACTAAGAAAAGCCTTGCAAAAGGCCTCTCTGTAGCTTTTTCAAGTGGAGCGGTCATGGGAATGTGCGTTGTTGGTCTTGGGATCCTTGGTGTGTTCAGCCTTCTATTCTTGTTCACTCAGATTTTCTCTTTTGATGTTGTCACTGCAACAAATATGCTGTTTGGATTTGGTTTTGGAGCATCATCGATTGCATTATTCGCTCGAGTAGGCGGTGGCATCTATACAAAAGCAGCTGATGTTGGTGCTGATCTTGTTGGGAAGGTCGAGGCAGGAATCCCTGAAGATGACCCACGAAACCCTGCAGTCATAGCAGATCAAGTTGGTGATAACGTTGGTGATGTTGCAGGGATGGGTGCAGATCTTTTTGAATCATATGTTGACTCACTTATTGCAACTATGGCACTTGCTGCGATAAGTATGGCTTTCATTTTACAGTCCGGTGGATCGGTACTTCTTGGTCAATTACTATTAACAACTAATAATATGGAAGCTGCACTTTGGCTACCTCTTGTTCTCGCAGCAGTAGGTATCTTAGCCTCAATAGTTGGTGTTCTCATCGTTGTTATGGGTAAAGGAACTAACATCTATGGTGCATTACGTAACTCTTTATATGCTGCAGCAGTGCTTACTGCATTTCTCGCTTTACTAGCAACATGGTTTATGATAGGAGATCTCAATCCGTTCTATGCGATCCTTGCGGGTCTAGGTGCTGGTTTGGTTATTGGTTTTAGTACTGAATACTATACGTCAGAGAAAAGAAAACCTGCTCAAAGTATCGCTGAAGCATCGAGAACAGGTCCAGCAACAGTGATCATACAAGGATTACAGGTAGGTATGATAAGTACCATCATACCGGTGATAGCTGTTGTTGCTGCGATGCTAGCTGCGTACTATTTTGCAGATTTTTATGGTGTCGCTATCTCAGCGGTCGGTATGCTTTCGATCCTTGGTGTTTCTCTTGCGACGGATTGCTATGGTCCTGTTGCAGATAATGCTCAAGGTATCTCAGAAATGGCTGGGATGGGAAAAGAGGTCCGTGAGAACACAGAGAAACTTGATGCGGTGGGAAATACAACTGCTGCCATGGGAAAAGGTTTTGCGATTGGTTCTGCGGCGATAACTGCTCTCGCATTGATATTTACGTATATCACAACTGCTAAAGCAATGGGGTATTCGCTTTCGCTTGATTTAGCTGACCCAAATGTGGTCGTTGGAATATTCATTGGTGCTCTGCTTCCCTTTGTCTTTACCGCTTTGACCATGGGCGCTGTTGGAAAAGCAGCATATCAGATGGTGGAGGAGGTACGTAGACAGTTCAAGGAACTAGATCTGTTAAACAGTGATAAGAACAAACCTGATTATAAGGGCTGTGTGGCAATAAGCACAAAGCAGGCGTTAAAAGAGATGATAGTTCCTAGTGTACTAGCTGTGATCTCACCGATCATCGTAGGTATCATCTTGAAGCCTGAGGGTCTTGGAGGATTGCTTGTTGGCTCCATTGCAACGGGTTTCTTACTAGCAGTGTTTCTCGCTAACTCTGGCGGTGCCTGGGATAATGCAAAAAAATATATCGAATCAGGAAATCTAGGTGGGAAAGGCTCGGCAGCTCATAAAGCAACGGTTATAGGTGATACTGTAGGGGACCCATTCAAAGATACTTCGGGACCATCATTAAACATTCTCATCAAATTGATGTCGATAGTATCTCTTGTGTTCCTACCACTTATCATTGCAATCGCAAGCTTGTAAAACGAGCAAATCAATGAAAGAACTAAGGAAAGAACAAGGAGTATAGTTTCCCTGTTCTGTACTCAAAAAGCATATAAGGAGTGAGTGTATTCCAAAACGAATATTATATTAGTATATTACAGTGATAAATATGTATTATAGGGTTAAAGTAGAAGATACCGTCCGCATCATGCCTGATCAATTTGGTGATGACCTTGATATGGTCATAAAATCAATTGTTCAACAGTCATTTGAAGGGACGGTGCGAAAAGATGATGGCATCATTGTTGTTGCTGAGAACATAGAACCTGTGGGAGATGGTATCGTTATCCATGGCGATGGAGCGATGTACCAGAAAGTACAGTTCGATGCTCTCACATTTAAACCAGAGATGCAAGAGGTTCTTGATGGTATCATCTGTGAGATCGTGGAATTCGGAGCGTTTTGTCACATTGGGCCAATCGATGCCTTGATCCATATGAGCCAAATGATGAACGATTATGTACAAGTCGATGCAGAAAATGAGATAATCACTGGTAAAGAGAAAAAGAAAAAACTCAAGGTTGGTGACTCCGTCCGAGCTCGTATTGTTGCAGTAAGTCTCAATGAACTCTCCGCTAGGGAAAGTAAGATAGGGTTGACCATGCGTCAGCCATCTCTTGGGTCCCATGAATGGCTTCATGAGGATGATGAGCAGATAGATACGGAAAAACAGAAACGCTCATCTCATAAAAAACAAAGACCATCAGGTGGTAGGAAATGAAGGTATTATACGCCTGTAAGAATTGTCACATGTTAACGAGTGAAAAGGTCTGTCCGCAGTGTGCTGTTCCCGCATCAAAACGATGGCAAGGCTATATCATCATACTTGATCCAAAAGCATCTCAGATAGCAGCTAAAATGAATATTCAAAAACCTGGAAAATATGCGTTGAAGGTTCGATAGATGGGCGCGTCTGCAAAGTATACGGTGCCGTCATCTCTTCGTGATTTATTAAAAGAGCCTATTGGTTCTCTTGTTTCTGAAACTCAGTTATTAGAGATGATTACAGATGGATCCATTATTGTTTCAGTTGGTGATCACGTAACATATACATTATTGATACATAACATCAAACCCCGTCTCGCTATCATTGACCATCGGTCAAAACGGAAACAAAATACCATTGAGATAGATGAGATGCTCTTAGCATATGGAGATACAATAGAAAAAGTGATAAATCCACCAGGTATTATAACACATGAGTTATGGTTTCTCATTGAAAGGATATATAAGGAATTTGATAATGAGTCCCTTGTTTGTATTGAAGTCAAAGGAGAAGAGGATCTTGCTGCTCTTCCTGCTATACTTCTAGCACCTGAAAACGTAACTATAATATATGGATTGCCGGATAGAGGGGTCGTAGTCGTCCCTTCAACGGAAGAATATAAACAGAAAGTCAAAGAGATATTAGCAAAGATGTGAGTGTTATGGAAATAGAAATCAGAGAGAAAAAAAATAATCCGTTCTTAAATCGTACGGAAGTTCATTTCACCATTACCCATGTGAATCAAAAAACACCTAATAGAGATGTTGTTCGTACTGAACTTGCAGATTCTTTGAATGCAAAAAAGGAGAATATCATAATAGAGCGACTTGATTCAGGTTTCGGGAGTCAAAAAACCAAAGGGTATGCTAAGATATATCCAAGTCGTAAACATGCTGAAGAAATGGAATATAAACATATCCTCAAACGAAATGAGATAAAAGGAAAGCAGAAGAAATCTGAAGATGATTCAAAAGAAGAGGATACTGTAAAGACACCTCCATCTGAAGGTCAGGAGTAAAGATAGATATGAAAGGAAGAGAAGTCTTCAAAGTAGAAAATGGACATATTAAACGTTTACGACGGCATTGCCCGAAATGTGGTGATGGTGTATTTCTAGCAGACCACAAGGATAGATTAAGCTGTGGGAAATGTGGATATACTGAGTTTAAAACCAAAGCATAAACGCTAAATTTTAGTATCTCCATTTTTTGTTTTTTTAAAGGTATATAAATCCTTTAATTGCATAGATTATACTTGGATAACAATGTTTTTATCGTGTGATCAAATGCAACAATCTAAAAAAACGCATCTATTGTTTTTGGGTCTGTAGTCTAGCTTGGATAGGACAGAGGCCTCCGGAGCCTCTAACTCGGGTTCAAATCCCGACAGATCCGCTTTTATTGCTTGTCTTGTTGTAGTATCTCTGATAGTACTCTAGCAGAGTTCAATGCACAGTTGAATCCGATACCCATTGCTTTTACGCCATCTCCAATGACATAGAGGTTCTTGATAGGTGTTATTATAGATGGTTTTTGGTTATCGATTGTTTTTGCGACACCATCCAAATGCCATACTGCTGGATATAAAGCCCAGTTCAATGATCTTTTGTAGTCTGGGATGATCTGAGAAAGGTTTCTATCTAGGATCTTTCTAAGATTGTTCATCATTTGTTTATCTTCTGCTTCTTTTGGAGTGCAGATGATATATGATTGAACGAGAAACGTGCCTTTTGGTGAAAGCTGTGATGAGGGATGTGCGGCCATGAAATCGATCATTCCAACAGCATCGTTTCCATCGACACCGCAATTTCTTTCTAAGAAATGAAACGTTTTACCAATTAATTCTTCAGGTATATGATTTAGTGAGTAGTATCCACAGAGGCTTCCAGTTGCGGTTAAGGATTTGTATGTTTGTACAAAATCAGTTGGAAATTGTCTCTCATCACATATAGTGAAGAGATCTTGAGGGAGGATCGATGAGATGACGATATCGTAATACTGTATTTGTCCATTGATCTGGACTCCTTTGATGCTGCCTTTTTCAATGATGATTTTTTCTATTGGTGTGTGAAGATGTATCGATCCTCCTTGGTTCTTGATGATCTCTGATAGTTTCTCATGGATCACCTGCAAGCCTTTTTTTGGGTAACCGACAGGTTTTGAACCTCTGTAAAGGTTCCTTTGTGCACGGAACATTTCTCCTGTTGATATTCTATCAAGATTATTGACCGTGGTGATCGATCGGGAAAACACTTCAAGGATCAATTTCATTTTTCTTTTCCCGTATCTTTTAATGGTCTCAGTAATTGAAACTGTATCAAGTCTTTTTAGTGTTTTCTCACTAGCAAACAATAACCGTAGGATATTAGGTAGTATCTTTATTTTATCCATTCTTGATAAAAACGGGAAGCTATATCCACTATTATGGATAAAACCCACATATGATTCGAGGATATCAACATGATCGTCGAACTCTTTAAGAACCTCATTGAGGTTTGATAAAACCCCTCCTCCAATTGCATGATATCCTAGATCAATGACGTATCCTTTGAGGAGGTTGTTTGAAAAAATCGTATTGATATCCGGGATGCTATCAGAAAGATAGCATTTATATGAGGTAAGGATGTTTTTGTAGTCTTCATGTGTGAGAGTGGATCCGTTTAAGGATAATGCTCTTCCTCCAAGGATAGGTTGTTTCTCATAAAGAGTGACGGCATATCCGTTTTTTGAGAGTAATGCCGCTGCGGTCAATCCTGCTATCCCAGCACCGATTATACAGATAGATCGAGGTTGTTTTTCCATGGTTGTCTTACATCCTTGGTTTTAATAATTTAACACCGGTTAATGGTGTGAACACAACATACCATATCATTGGAAAGAACATAATGATAAGAGCAGGGACGACCCCGATGAATGAAAGGAGCATGATTGGGACCAATGAGTATCTGAGGAATGATTCTATACTGATATATTTTCGTATGATGTCTCTCTTAAACTCTCGTAAGGCTAGTAATTTTACGTTGATGTATACTACAGCGATAGATCCAAGAATTAATACAAGGATTTGCAGCAGCGAGTAGGGTTGATTAAATATGAGAAATGGGGAAAAAAGGAGGATGATTGAAGATGTTTTAATAGCCAAACCGAGGAATTTGAACATCGGCGGGATGAAAAGAGTTCCATCCTTTACATTCACCCCTGATCTCAATGCGATATTGTTTACATTCATCAATATATCATGATCAGCATCTTTAATTCCTCCCTGTATCGCGTTCATATAGAATAGATTGTTGAAAGTGAGTATGAATACGATCCATGTGAACAAGGTAGGTTGTGTATCTAAAGCGAATGCGCCGATGAGAAAGATCAATGATAAGGATATCGCTACTAATATATCAGAAGCAAAGATCTTTTTCCCATAGATGTTATAGATACTTCCAAGAACCCATGCAATCAGTATACAGAGAATAGATAGGAATCTCAAATATGTTATAACCGTTCCATAGAATAAAATAAAGAATGTGAGAAATGCTAATACCATAAAAAGAAAACAAATCGCTAACGCGGCTTGTTTGGTAACAGTACCACTCACTAAAGGTCTACTTTGAAGATCCTTTGATAATCTATCAACCTCAACGTCTATATAATCATTGAGAACGAACCCGAAAACTGATACACAGACACCTATGAAAAAAAGGAGTGAAAGACTGATAACATCAACTGATCCCACAGTTAACGCTGCGATAACCGGTGGTATTGCAAGACCTCCAAGGCCAGGGAATCGAATAAGCACAAGGTATTCTGCAAGGTTTTTCATGGTCTCTATCTTGATAGGTTATTTTGGATATTTGAGGTTTATCATTTTTTACATGGTCTTAGGTTGTAGAAATGTTCCGTGAAGTATCATATTTGATAATATGAATCCGAGAGCTGGGAAAAATACAAGGATACCTGCCCAAGGATTAAGGCTCATAAGAAGTATTGGTACTAATGCAAAATTGATCATATAATGGCTTCCGATGAGCTTCCGAGCCTTTTTCCGATCAAATGATTTCATTGAAAGAAGACGATAAGATAAGAAAAACATCATTAGTGATATGATGATAAGAAGAGTCCATTGTATAAAATTAAGGATTCGATCTAAAGGTATCATATGTGGTATGACAAAGATGATAAAGATAAAAATAACATTAAGTAATTGCAATCCATAGGAGACAACTTTGAATGTTCTTGAGACATATAGCAAGCCGTCTTTCATTCGAACACCGAGTCTGATAGCAGTGGTTTTCGCATTCTCTTTGAAATCGTTTTCAATATCTTTAAGGCCTCCAGCGACAATCTGCATGAATAAAACCTGGATGCTTCCAAGGATGCAGACAAACCAAGCGATCGGAGTAATCGTTGATACGTTTGTAGCTTGGGTTGATGCACCATATAATATGAAGAAGAAGATGCCCACTGCTACAAGAATATCCATTAATGGGAATCTTTTACTGATAAGATCATATAATGCAATGGAAAACGCGGATGCGCCAAGGATAAGAAGGGGAGTAAAATTATTTGCTACTGTGGGAAACACCATATTTGGATTCACCGCTATAATGAAAGCAACAACAAAAGCTGTTACTAGACAGATTATTGCAAAAATCCATGCGTTTCGAGGTGAAATCGTTCCACTGATGAGGGGTCTATCTGTTATCTCAGTGGATGTTTTATCGATATTGTAATCAATGATATCGTTGAACACGAAACCAAAGGTATGCCCAAGAAAACCAATGGTGAAAAGGACAAAAAGCATGTAGAGATCATATTGTTCCATTGCAATAGCACCCATCACAGGGGATATTCCAGTAAGGACTGCGTTAAATGATCGAGCAAGTTTAAGATATTCACGTATCATGATAAATAGGACTGGAAAAATATCCAGCATAAAAACCCATCGGAACATGTTTATGAACTGGAAAAGAAGGTATCTATCCTTTATCTACATGATACTAATAGCAAGTGTATGTTCATCCTCATTAGTATTCTAAGATATATATTGATTTTTCCTTATGATAATCGATGAGATATAAGGTATCAAGACTACGTATTATAGCTATCATATACCTAAGATTTTTTTTAGAGGATG
>JARVGL010000028.1 GCA_029762575.1 Thermoplasmatota archaeon
CGAGATATACCACAAGGGAAAACTGACACATATCGCTAGTACAAGATATCTTTTTAAGAATGCAACCATCTCTTCAGAGATACCTCATGTTAAGATATTTGATAGATCATATATTACCTTTGATAAAGAACGATATGATGAAACAGGAGAATGGTGCTATCATATTACCTTTCAGATAGATGACTTATGTGCGGACCTTAAGTTTGTTGGATGCACGCAGGGTTGGAAGATCCAGACACCACAGGAAAGCTGGACCGTTGCACTCCCCAAGGCCAAGGTGACCGGCACCCTTGGGATAAAAGAGCAGGTGATACCCGTTGAAGGAATAGGATATCATGATCATAACTGGAATTATTCCCTGTTAACTGCTTTGAACTATGGGAAAGGATGGTACTGGGGAAAGATAAGAAGCGATACCATAACCATCACCTGGGCTAATATCGTTAAATCATCAAAGAAATCCGAGATACTTGCTGTTGTCAATCAGGATGGAAAAGGTTTTTTCAATATACATCCATCAACTATATCGTTCAAACCTCAGAACAGCATCAAGGACCATAGAAGAAGGACACCTACAGATTTCTTATTTCGTATAAAGGATTCAATAGATCATAAACCTATGAATACAGATGTTATGATGAAGACTACGGAGCTTCATTTCAGTAAAGTTTTATTTGCCCCCTATTGGAGATATCATGTCCATGCAGAAGGCAATATAACGATAGGAGACAAGAAGGAACCTGTCTCAGATATACAGATCATGGAGTATCTACAATTTGATATGTTTTAAACAGTGTATTTAAAGAATATTGGCTTTAGTTGGGCTACAAATAATTATTTTTAATATTTAGAAAATCTTATAAATATTTAAATTAACAATATGGTATGCGTCAATTTTTGAAGAGGAATACCAAAAGACACATCCATGGTTCAGGCCCTCTAGATGATCTTTTAGACCTACCTATCGAGACGGCCTCTGAAATAAAAGATTTGTTCCTAGCGGTCTCATCTTTAAAAGAGATCTCCTTGCAACATCAAGCTAAGAGAAGGATATTGGAACAAGATGGCAAAAACATTGAGATTCTCGAGTCACTTGATATCGAAATGAATCTTAACGAAAAAATCGATCAGATCTACCAAAAAATAAGGAGTCATTTCCAAACAATCCTAGACAACGATCACAGTCTCTCAAAACAAATCCATGAATATATCCAGCTTAGGATCAAAGGCATCGATAAGGAATTAGAGACGATACAGGAGCAACAAAGGGATCTCCAATTGGTATGGGAAAGTAAAAAGAAGAGAAATAAAAGAGCATATGTTGACACTGAGTTCTGTAAAGGCAATGAACATGTGTTCCGATATTCTGAAAAGGATAGGGTATATATTTGTACACTCTGTGGCTATCGGCTATCTTACCAATAGGATCCCTGTTTCTATCGCTGGGTCATATGTGTAGAATAACCACTTTTTCATGGTCATCATTCAGAAGCGAAACAGAAATGATCTCATTTTTTTATCTCGATTGTATATTCACGTCTCTCTCTAAAGCTCTCCGTCATGAAACTAGTATTCCAAGAGCCCATTTATTTAAATATCATAATAATGATATTATTTGTACGTAAAAGGAGGATACCATGAATAAAATCATAGCAATCTTTATTGTTTTTTGTTTTGTCCTAGGTGGGCTAGGGGCAGCAGCCAATCAACCAACAGATACTACCAGTATCAAAACACTTCAAAAACCACTGCAATTCATACATAGCGACCTACGAATAGAAGAAAAGGAAGAGCAGTATCTCCGCGTCTCATTTTCATCACAAGACCAGATGCTCCTCAACCCTGGACATCCAATACTACCTAAGTTGTTAGAAACATTCGAAATACCCTTCGGAGCTACGAATATTAAGGTCCAAGTGACACCATTAAAACTATCCGAACAAACACTACATAAACAGATACAACCTTCTCCAGCTCCTCTGCCGTTATCGCCCTTTGAAAACTATGTGACAGCCCAACGAAAAGATATGCAAATATATCAAAGCACTGATCTGTATCCCTCTGAATGGTATACATATAATATTGGTGTAGGCATCAACAAGGATTTTGAACATGTCACGTTCGTCACCGTTCACCTCTATCCTGTTCGATATACTCCTTTAGAAAACATGCTTACGATTGCAGAAACCGCTGAGATCACCATAACATATACAGAACCAGATTCCACTCCATTCCCACAAACATCAACATATGATCTGGTCATCATTGCACCATCTGCATTCTCCGCTGTATTACAACCACTCATCGACCATAAGAACAGCTATGGAGTAGAGACCACTCTGAAAACTGTCGAGGATATTTATTCTGAATACAATGGTTTTGATAAAGCAGAACAAATAAAATATTTTATCAAAGATGCACTTGAACAATTCAACATCAAATACGTTCTTCTTGCAGGCGGCCTAAACTCAATAATATATGCGAAACCAAGGGATGATGCAAATCTTGGGTCATCTGGATGGCATGTCCCTGTTCGATACTCAAATCTAAGGGACGGAGGTGACCCTGGTTTTATCACGGATCTTTATTATGCAGATATCTACAAAGAAGGAGGTGCGTTTGATGACTGGGATTCAAATGGCAATGGGATTCTTGCAGAATATCCGGATGATATCATCGATTTCATCCCTGATGTCGCAGTTGGCCGACTCGCAGTACCAGATGCAAAGGAACTAGAAGATGTGGTGAACAAGATCATCACCTATGAGACCACAACATATGGGTCGGATTGGTTCAAAAAGATGACTGTTTTCTCAGGAGATGGCTTTTTAGATCAATTCGATATGAACATCCAATGGGATACAAAAACACTACCTGATGGCACATATTCAATCAAAGCACAAAGCTCTAATCCCCTTGGAGATCTAGGCCCAATCGATGTGATCCCTATCACAATAGATAAGACTGTAGCATCTGTTGTCACCTTTAACCATGATGATCATCTCAATCCGGTGTTACAAGAAGGCTACCCGGCTCCACCTATCGCTGAGATAGTATCAGTCTCAGAAGGAGACATCCTTGGTAACACCGACGTCCAATATGAACCAAGTGAAGGACAAGCATATTGCAACACGCTTTTCTGGTGGGCAAACATTTCCTATGTTGACGAGGTCCTTACCATCCGAGGGAAAACCTATGATCCAAAACCCTATGGGAACCGTTCAACCATCCATGTCTGGGTGGAAAACGATCAAGGAACAGTGGTCTTCTCAGAATCTAGAGAGGATATGCCTCAGTATTATGAAGGTGAATGGGTTACGGGTGAAAAAGCAGTGAACGGTCGAGGTGGCGCACTGCATTATATGCCAGAGGAATTTGAAAAGGAGATCATCTGGTGTTCCGCAGGTAATTTCCATGAACCCAAAGATGTTATAGACTCATTTAGTAAAGGATCCGGGTTTGCATTCTTCTCAGGACATGGTAGTCCAGGGTACTGGGGCGATCAATATCCAGGTATCCCGGGGAACCGTCAATATGGTTCAGTCCATGGTCTTGTGGTATCAAATCTACAATCATTTCCGCCGTTTATCACGGAACGACCTGTCTGGCAGATGACACAGCTCTCAAACACTGATATGCTCCCTATCACTGTTGTTGGAGGCTGCCATAACAGCCAGTTCAATGTCTCTCTCATCCCCACAGCTATTCAATACTATCTTCTGATGTTATTTGGAAAGAACAATTACATGTGGACCTATATCACCGCGGTACCACAATGCTGGAGCTGGTATCTAGTGAAAATGCCTCACACTGGATCTATTGCCACTATTGGTAACACTGGTCTTGGATGGGGCTGGGAAGGTGAGTTCTGTACCGTTGGAGCTGGAGATGGATGGATCAGCTCAGAGTTCTTCAAACAATACGGTGAACACTATGGGCCACAAGGATTTCAAACCCTAGGGCAGCTCTATCAGCAAACACAGACCAGTTACGTCAACACATTCAAAGACTTCACTCTCCCAGAGTCCTGGTGGTTCCCTGATCTTGGTTGGGATGCAATCGATGCCCAAGCAGTACAACAATGGGTGCTTCTTGGTGATCCTAGTCTTCAGATAGGCGGATATCAATAAAGGATATCCCTATCCTTCTTACTTTTTTTCTCTACATTATCTAAAAAAGGAGAAAAGGGTAAGAACCCTTTTATTTCCGTGTTATACGTTCTTAAGGATATCTATGACAAAATCATAGAACTTCCCTACTGTACTCACATGGACCTGTTCCTCGGGTGAATGAGGATATTTGATCGTTGGCCCAATGGAGATCATATCCATACCATCGTATTTCTCACCAATGATACCACATTCAAGACCTGCATGGATCGCCTCTACAACAGGGTCTTTCCCATATTTTTTCTTATATACTTTTTTTGCAAGTTTGAGGACATTGGAATCCAGATCTGGTTTCCACCCTGGATAGGGTTCTTCTTCTTCCACCTGACCACCACAGAGGTTAACGATGGCATGGATCTGATCCCTAAGATCCTGGAGTTCCGTCATAATGGAACTTCGGGAGCTTAACACGATCTTCATCGTATCTTTTGTAATGGATACCTTAGCTAGATTCGTTGATGTCTGAACAAGACCAGAGATATCATAGCTCATTTTCTTAACGCCATGAGGTAATGCATGCAGCATGTTCACAACAGTTTTCTGTGATGCTCTCTCAAAAATAAACGCAGGTGGTTTCCCTTCGGATATTTTCAAAGTGAATTTCGGATCGATGGGTTTGAACTCAACAGCTATCCCTTCAGCTTCATGACGTAACAATGTGGCAATTGTCTCCTCTTCATCAGGTTTCACACCGATGATAGCAGATGCTTCACGCGGGATCGCATTATGTTTATCACCACCCTGTAGATCACCAAGGAGGATGTCATGATATCCATCGACCTTCCAGAGAAGTCTTGCGATGAGTTTGATGGCGTTAGCTCGTTGTTCATGGGCATCGACCCCGGAATGACCACCACGAAGACCCGTTATCTTTAACTGTAGCCATATATAATCCTTCAACGGTTGCATGGTCTTGATAGGTAGCAAGATATCTGAATTACCTCCACCGGCACATCCAACTGTTATAACCCCCCAATCTTCACTATCTAAGTTTAAGAGTATCCTTCCAGTAAGCATATCAGAACCAAGGGCAAAAGCACCTGTCAACCCTGTTTCTTCATCAACGGTGAACAACGCTTCGATCTTCCCACATTTTATTGAAGTATCCTCTAGTATAGCTAAGGCTGCTGCGATACCGATACCATTATCAGCCCCTAACGTCGTTCCATCTGCAGTGATGATATCTCCTTCTTTCTTCAATTTGATAGGGTCCTTTGAGAAATCATGATCAATGTCACTGTTCTTTTCACAGACCATATCCATATGACCTTGAAGAACAACGGTTGGAGTATCGTGCATATCTTTACTTGCTGGTCGAATGATAACGATATTACCAACAGTATCGGTCTTTGTTTTCAGACCATGGTCTTTTGCGAAATCAAGGAGATATTTTTTGATGTTTTCTTCATGTTTTGAACATCGGGGGATCTTTCGTATCTCATCAAATTGTTTCCATACTAACTTAGGTTCTAAATCTTTTAACACGGACATATATAATGCCTCCACCATGTAAGCATAATGGTTAATACGGGCTTTACATAAAAGTATTTGCCAGATTGGATGGGCGATGGTAATATTTTAGTAAGTGAAATTCTTTTACCTGGTATCCATTGGAGGCATAATATATGGACTGGGGAATGAAAAATCGTTTATCTCGAATCATAAAACCAAAAGACAAAAGAACGGTCATGCTTGCGGTAGACCATGGGTATTTCATGGGGCCAACAAGTGGACTTGAGAATATCAAGACGATGGTAGATCCCCTTTTACGATATGCAGATACCCTTATGCTCACCCGTGGTGCATTACGAAACTATATAGACCCAGAACAACAGATTCCTATTGTCTTACGGGTATCTGGAGGTACCAGTATCATCAATGAGGATCATCTATTACATGAAGGAACCGTTGTCAGTGTTGAGGATGCGATCCGTTTGAATGTATCCGGGGTTGCCTTCTCTATCCTCGTTGGTCAACCTTTTGAACGGGATACGATACTAGGGATGACCGAGTACATCGATACCTGTGAACGATATGGTATCCCTGTGCTTGCAGTGACCGCAGTTGGACGAGGACTTGGTAAAGATGTGAAATATCTCAGCCTTGCTAGTAGGATGGCAGCTGAACTTGGTGCTCATATCGTTAAGACATATTACTGTGATGGATTTGAAAAAGTTGTGGAGACCTGTCCAGTACCTATTGTCATTGCAGGTGGTAAGAAACAACCTGAGAAAGATGCGTTGCAGATGGCCTTTGATGCGATACAAGCAGGAGCTATCGGGGTGGATATGGGGAGAAACATCTTTCAGAGCAGTAGTCCCGTTGGTATGATGAAAGCGGTCAATGCGATCGTTCATAAAAGATATACTGTCAAAGAAGCGTATGATCTTTTTGAATCAGATCATATAAAGAACTAATGGGCTCTTAGAAATCGATATACATATAAACATGCTGATTATTTGATGACAAAAAACATGGAGAGATATATATGCTAACACTCATCTTATTGATAATCATCGTGCTGCTGCTCCTTATCATCGTTGGGATCTTCTTTGGATATTATAACCGTATCATTCGTTTTGAGAATCGGATCGATAATGCCTGGGCTCAGATCGATGTCCAATTGAAACGACGAGCTGATCTCATCCCAAATCTCATGGAGACCGTGAAAGGATATATGAAACATGAACGAGAGGTCCTTGAGAATGTGACCAAGGCTCGTTCAGCATTGATCTCTGCTAAGACCCCGCAGGAGAACATCCAAGCTGATAACATGCTTACAGGTGCGTTGAAGACCTTGTTTGCAGTCTCTGAAAGCTATCCTGATCTTAAGGCAAATCAGAATTTCCTTAACCTGCAAGACGAACTCACCCATACCGAAGATAAAATCGCATACTCAAGACAACATTACAACGATACCATCCTTAAATTCAATAACACTATTGAGACATTCCCTGGCGTCCTCTTTGCTCGAATGATGAACAAGACCCCGCGAGACATGCTTCAGATACCTGAGGAATCCCGTGAATTACCAAAGGTATCCTTTTAACCGTCTATTTGTTGGTTGAGACACTATGGAAAAGCAGATGCTTCTTGAGGATCATATCCGTAAGAATAAACGGGACACCTTTTTCATTTGTTTCTTCATGGTGCTCCTTCTCTTTACCGTTATCTTTTCCATAGGATATGTATTTGGTTTTCCTCCATATATTGCTATGGCAATTGGTCTACCTGTGGCATTATTATATGTTGGCATTACCTATTCGTTCTCTGTTCAAAGTGTGATAGCTGCAGCAAAAGCCCGACCTGCGAACCCGCAACGAAGGGAAGAAAAAATCCTTATCTACAAGGTTGAGGAGATGGCTCTTTCCGCTGGTCTTCCAACCCCTAAGGTCTATGTGCAGGAGAGTAGTGATATCAACGCGTTTGCAACAGGTAAAAAACCAGAGGAAGCTATCATCTGTGCAACAACAGGGCTTCTCGAGAGACTTGATAAAAGTGAACTAGAGGGAGTCATTGCTCATGAGATGAGCCATATCAAGAACCGGGATATCCTTGTAGCAACCGTTACTGTTGCAGTGGTTGGTGCGATCGCTCTTCTCGCTGAGATCGTTATCCGTTCATTGTTCTGGACTGGCGGCGGACGAGGTAGGAAAGGTGAAGGAAACGCTATCATCCTCGTCATCGCAATCATCTTTATTATCCTAGCACCTATCTTTTCACGATTGACCTATCTAGCGATATCTCGAAGAAGAGAGTATCTAGCGGATGCAAATGGGGCGTATCTTACCCGAAACCCTGAAGGACTAGCACGAGCACTTGAAAAGATACGATCCAATATACCAAGGGACCCAAAAGGATCAAAGACCGTAGCTCCTCTCTATATCGCTAATCCATTTAAACGATCACATAAGAATTCGATTTGGTCGACCCATCCTCCGATCGATGAACGTATCAGACGATTACGTTCAATGTAAAAAACTTATTTTGTGAAAAGATCCATGATGAATCCGTTGATCCTTTTCTCACCAGAGACGATATCGCCTTTTTTCATCTGTATTATCAGCATGTTTTTCTTCATCTGAAAGTCTTTTTCCTTTGACCATTTCTTAAGGATATCCTGTACAAGTCTTGTTTTTTCTAGTTCACCACCGCTTGTAAAGAAAAACGCTACTTTCTTGCCTATTGTATTGATTGATTTATGTAGGAATGTATGGATGAAAGGAACCGGTTTGCCCGCCCATACTGGTGAACCAAGGATAAGCAAATCATATTGTTTCACATCTAGGTCCTGGTTTTTGATGGGGAGATCTTTTTCTCTATATGCAGTATATGCGCCTTTAATAAAACCTGGATGTTTGATAGGTTGGATCTCGATGAGATCGATGTTGATCTTATTTGCCTTAATCTTTTGTTCTATCATCGAAGCAATCTTCTTTGTGTTGCCTGTCTTAGAATAATAGAACAAACCCACCTTCATCTTTCATCGCCCAATACAATAATGTCTTCCCTCATTAAAACCTTGTTCTTTTTTATGTACCTGTTTCTAAAACCTATTTAAATAATGGATTCATTTGGGGAAAAGAAGTGATGTAGATGACGATGATGGATGTAGCCATGTATTACAATAACCATGATGTCCGTATCGAACAACAACCTATCCCTCAGATATCAGATGATGAACTATTAGTCAAAGTGATGGCTAGTGGTATCTGTGGTAGTGATGTCATGGAATGGTATCGGATCAAAAAAGCACCTCTTGTCCTAGGTCATGAGATCGCTGGCACCGTGGAACAAGTAGGAAAACATGTTTCAAAGTTCAAAAAAGATGACCGCGTATTTGTCACCCATCATGTACCCTGTAACACCTGTCGGTTCTGTCTAAATGATAACCATGCCCTGTGTCATACCCTTCACTCAACTAAATTTTACCCTGGCGGTTTTGCAGAATATCTCCGAGTCCCCTCTATCAACGTTGACCGGGGTACTTTTCTTCTCCCTGAACACATGAGTTTTGATGAAGCAACGTTTATTGAGCCACTTGCTTGTGTCGTCCGTGGATTTCGAACAGCTGGTTTCACACCCGCTCAATCTGTCTTAATACTTGGTAGTGGTATGGCTGGTCTTTTGAACATCAAACTAGCAAAGGCATATGGTGCCTCTAAGATATTTACAACAGATATCTCCGAATATAGGCTGAAAATAGCTAAAAAGATGGGTGCAGATGTGGTGATGAACGCACAAGAAAACATCAGTGAAATCATCAAAGAACACAATGATGGGCGTCTTGCAGATTTCGTCATACTCTGTGCTGGTGTCCCCTCAGCCGTAAAACAAGCATTAGATGCTATTGCACCGGGGGGAACCCTTCTCTTGTTTGCCCCAACAACACCAAAGGAAGTTATCCCTCTTGATATCTTTGACCTATGGAATAAACAGATAAAGATAGTTTCCACCTATGCAGGAGCGGGAAAGGATATCATTGATGCTATCGATCTTATTTCATCAAACACTATTACGGTTTCGGACATGATCACCCATCGGATACCGTTACATGATGCTAAAAAAGGTTTCTCTCTAGTAGCAGATGCACAGGAATCAATAAAAGTTGTTTTATATCCACATCAAAAGAAAAAATAAAAAAATGGTTGAGGGATCATTTTTCGTTTTTTCCCTTTTCCATTGAAAGTGTATATTCTCCAGGTGTCACTGTTGGTTTCTTCTCGATCATATAATAGATTGCTGCAAAAAACATCACAAAACCTAACGCGAACAATAAGATGAAGATAAGTATCATCGCTAGGATACCAAGTCCTACTAACATTGCAGCTATGATCACTAATACACCTAGAAAATGCAGGATGATATAGACCGCAATAGCGAAAAGCGCTGCAGCGATAAGGACACCAGCGATTCCTTTCATCATCGTCCCAATGACTCCTTGAATAGTGTTCCAACAACACCACTATTGCTACCTGAGGTGTTCTGATGTGGGAGGAATGGTGCAAGAGCTGATGCAAGATTGGCTAGGTTCATTGATTGAAGGATGACCTTTCCTGGTCCTTTTAATGTCGTAAGAAACAATCCTTCTCCTCCGAAGAACATGGTCTTAATACCTTTCACTCGTTCAATGTCAAAGTTAACGGTCTCTTCCCAGCCAACGACGCTCCCGGTATCCACCTTTAATATTTGATTTGGTTCGAGATTGAATTCAACGAAATCACCACAAGCATGGATGAACACCTGTCCTTTTCCTGAGAGTCTCTGTAGGATGAATCCTTCACCACCAAAGAAGATAGAACCTAGTTTCTTTTGAAAACCAACGCTCATCTCGATAGAATCCTCAGCGACCAAGAACGCGTCTTTTTGTACCATCCAGTTCGTCCCTTGGATATCCAAGACTTGGATGGTGCCTGGTGCTGTTCCACCAAATGCTGCCATCCCTTGGCCACCAGCACTAGTGAATTCTGTGAGAAACATCGTCTCACCCATGAACTTTCGACCTATCCCTTTAAGCAACCCACCTCTTAGTTTAGCTTCCATGTTGATGTTTCCGCTCATGTATACCATGGCGCCTGCTTCTGCAAAGACCTTTTCACCAGGTTGGATCTGTAGGGTGACAATTTGTAGATTATCTCCGGTTATCTTATGTTCCATATCGTTTACATCCTTTTTTGTTTTCAGCATAACAAATGTTTGTTTTAAGTTTTTCCTAGAGAGGATCAGTTGTTTTTTTCACAATGTTAAAAATAAGGCGATCATATGTGCACATGCTATGAAACGAGTAAAAGCCATCTGGGAGCTGATGCGGCTAGAGCATGGTGTCATGCTTGCATTAGCCATATTCATTGGTTCTCTCATCGCGCTCCAAGGTCAGGGTATGCTTACCATTGAATCCTTTCCTATTAAGGAGTTTGTGCTCACGTTCTTCACTGCTTTGTTCCTTGAAGCTAGTACCTTTGCCTTAAATGATTACTATGATCTTGATATCGATAAAAAAAACAAACGGGTCGATAGGCCTCTAGCGCGAGGTGATCTTGAACCAAAAACCGCGTTATATTTGTTCTATCTTTTCTTCCCGTTGGGTATCCTTTGCTCATTTTTTGTGAATTTCACTTGTTTTATCATCGCTCTTATCACGGCGATCTTTGCAATCATCTATGACATATATCTAAAGAAAGTCAAACTGCTGGGTAATTTCTATATCGCCTATGTTATGGCTATTCCGTTTGTGTTTGGTGCAGCTGCGATTGAGAACACATCGTTTATGGTGGTCCGCATTGATCCAGCGGTGTTTATCGTATCGATGATAGCGTTCTTAGCAGGATCTGGTCGGGAGATAATGAAAGATGTAATGGATTATGAAGGAGATAGATCAAGTGGTGTACGGTCCTTTCCTCGATATATCGGTATCCGTCGATCTAATATCCTCTCCTCTTTCTTCTATATTATCGCGGTATGTCTCTCAGTACTACCCTTTCTTTATATCCAATTCGGGGTCTATCATATGAACCTTGTCTATCTAGTCCTTGTAGGGGTGACGGATGCTATCTTTCTTCTCACCGCGGTTCAACTCATCGCTAATAAAAAGATCAATATGGCTAAATATAGGAAGATAACGCTACTAGGTCTTTTCTTTGGTCTAATTGCTTTTTTCCTGGGATCATTTATTGGCTGATACGGTTTAAAAGAACTAACTATATAAAAAAAGAGAGGGGTGGGGGTAGAACACCCCATCCTATCTTTACTGTGTCTTTTTTCCAACAACTAATAAGAGACCGATGAATCCAATGAACAGGGCGATCATCAGTGGTGGGAAGGTGAGTAGATTACTTGATCGTTCTGTGGTATCTGTCGTTTTGTCACTGGTCATATCAGATCCTGATACATCTAGGATGAACACGTCTCCCTCTGCTCCAGGTGCCGGAGCAACAAGGTTCTCATACGAGTCATCAGGTCCAGGAGAGATTAGAAGGTCTTCATCATCAAAAATCTTATCATCTGAAACCGGACGTAAAGGAGCATCCTCTGTTCCCTCATCGATATCAGTTGTTACAAGATAGGGGATACCTTCTTCGGTTTCATCTGCAGAGACGTTCAATGTCGCTATCAAGAGTACTGCTGCGCCTATGAGTATTATTTTCATTGTCTTATTTGAAGTCATTTTTTTCAACCTCGCTATGGTAATTTTCTGATTTTGTTTATATACCTAAAGAAAATGTATGGAACTGACCAAACAATCGTAATAATAGATAGGTATTTTCTCCATATGGTTTTTGGCTAAGGACTAGTTTATCTGAACAGTTGTTTGTTCTAGCAAACGATTATTAGAGTAAACTAGTATTCTCCTAGTGATACGTAATGATACAAAATGACATCTTGAGGGTTGTTGTTGTTTATGTGTATGTTGCGATTCTCTTGGTCGTGACCGAAAAGGTATTGGTACGTCACCCAGAGACCAGTCGAAAGGTGCTTCATATCATGGTTGGTAATGTTGCTTTTTTACTACCTATCTTTCTAACTAAAGAGATAATGGCCTTTATCGCTGCAGGTCCTTTTATCCTGTTCACGTTTCTGATGAGTCCCTATACGCCTCTAAAATCAATCAGAGGGCGGACATCTTCTGCAGGTCATAGCATGGGTCTTGTCTATTATAGTATCACTTGGACTATCCTAGCATATCTTTTTTTTGATTGCATGGTTGTTATCGCTATAGGTATCTTTGCCATGTCCTATGGCGATGGTTTCGCATCTCTTTTAGGGGTACGATATGGCAAACATAAATACAATGTGGTTGGTGATGAGAAGAGCTTTGTTGGGACCTTAGCGATGTTCATCTTCACTTTTCTTATGATGATTGTAGCTATCGTGTATTATCAGTTTGTCTTAGGATATCAGTTTCCTTTTTCTTTTGCCTCCATCAGCCTTTTAGCGTTGTTTGCAGCGGTTGGTGCCATCGTTGAAGGATTTACCCCAAAAGGTCTTGATAATCTTACTGTACCCTTTGTTATTACTGCATTATATTGGTATACGTTCATATATGTGGGCGTATGAGGGTGTAGCATATGCGATTGATCATCATCGATGGACTTGATGCAGTTGGAAAGGATACCCATGGCCTGAGGGTAGCTGAATACTATCAAGCTAAGGGGGAGGACGTGCTTATCCGCTCTCATCCCGCGGTCGATAACATGTTTGGACGGTGGGCTAAAGAAGCGTTATTACGACCAGGGACTAAGAACAAGATAAAAGCATCTCTCTTCTATATGTTTGATGTTTTACGGTCCATCAGAAGATACTATCATCCACATCGAAGAGGAACCATCATCATGGTCCGTTATCTTATGGGTACCGCGTATCTACCAAGAAAGATCGTTAGATTTGGTTATTCGTTTTTTGAACATTTCGTTCCAACTTCTCCTTATATGTTCTATCTTGATGCACCACCTGACGTGCTCTTGAAGCGTATACAGGAAAGAGATGAGCAAGAGGTCTTTGAGACGTATGAGGCATTGATAAAGGTGAGAAATAAAGCGATGCTTCTTGTGGATCATTGGCACGTCATTGATACCTCTGGATCAGTTGATGATACCTTTGAACAGATACGGGTCATCTTAGAGAGACTTGATAAGGCTAGCTGATCGTTTCCTTTCAACTATTTAAAAACATAAAATTTATAATAAAATATAAATATTAATATGGATACTATTAGTAGTATTGGATGGGGAAGCCATCAATTTTTTTTCCATCTTTCCTCACCACCTTCATATGCTTCCCCATCCACCATTCCTCACAAACCATACTTCGTTTTCAATAAACACATGACAGGAGATCACAGTTTTTTTTCTATATATGAAAGCACTGATCTAAAGATTGCTTGTCCATCACCGATACCATCACCTAGACCGGTACGAGTCCAATCTGGATGTTGGATCCTATAAAACACTCTTTCTGGATGAGGCATCATCCCAAACACATTTCCCTCTCTATTACAGATACCAGCGATATTGTCAAACGATCCATTTGGATTCCAAGGGTATCCTGCATATTTGTGGTCTGGGTCAACATATTTAAAGACGATCTGATCATTTTCTTTAAGGGTCTGTATCGTTTTCTTTTGGTCTGATCCTTCGAAAAGGAGTTTTCCCTCTGCATGGGCACTAGGGATGAGACGAACATCGTTTTTCGGGATCTTTGTGGTAAAGACACACGTTCCAGCATTCTCATGTTTCAATAAGGTCGGTCGGCATTCGAATCGACCGGAGTCGTTGATATGAAGACAAGCGGTTGGTACCTCACTAATCGTCATCTTTAAACCTGGGAGCAATCCTAGTTCGATGAGGATCTGAAAACCGTTACAGATACCTAGAAGCGGGTAGCCGTCGTTGACAAAAGCTTCAAGAGGAGTTTTTAATTTGCTTTTCATTCTTGCTGCAAAAATCGCTCCTGCACGAATGTAATCACCTGCGGAAAACCCACCGGGCATCATGATACACTGGTAATCAAAGATATCTCGTTCTTCATCCTTGTTACAGTCGATATGTAATAATTGTTTTAGATGAACAAACTCAGGATTAGCTCCAAGTCTTTGAAAAGCATCATAGGATTCTTGTTCACAGTTTGTTCCCTCTATCCTTAGGATTGCGACGTTGATATCTTGTTTCTTCATCGTTGATGACTCCCTTATGGTTGTTCCTATTATGTTATTTTGTGCATCATATTGATGTTTTTAAAGAATTGCCTTCATGTTGTATTCTTTCTTTTGCATAGAGAAAACCCGGTAACCTTTTATTTCATTATTATTTATAGGCCATATCAAAAGATGGGAATATCTATTCTTGTTTAAAGGGGATCTTTGTTGGTGTCGTATCGATTTTATATGGATTCGTATGGGGAGTTTAATCCAGTTTGTCCTTTGTATTTAAGGAATTCGACTATATGCGATGAGGGAGACCAAAACCTTTTTTAATGATATTTAATTATCGAAAATTAGTTTAATTAAATATAATGAGAAATAATGATATGTAATTAGGTGAAGAAGTATGACTGAAGAAAAAGACCCAAAAAAATACACTACGATATCAATACCAACGCCACTAGCAGAAAAAATAAAGAAACGAATACAAGGAACAGGATTCAACTCCCTCTCTTCCTATGTCACCTATGTCCTCAGAGAGGTCATCTCAAACGTCGATGAGGAAGACAAAGAAGAAGCATTCAGCAAAGAAGACGAAGAAAAAGTAAAAGAACGCCTCCGAGCACTTGGATATCTTGATTAAAAGAAGGGAACAGACATGCCAAAACCACACGGAAATAAACTTATAAACCGCTATGAGACACGATCAAGTACTGAACTAGAAGAGATACCAACCTATCAGATAAACACAAACCTTGCAGAAGACGTCATAAACATCGCAACAGGAGTATTCTCACCGCTCACCGGTTTTCTTACCCAAAATGATCTCGACGGAGTCGTCAACGAAAAAAGACTCGATAG
>JARVGL010000029.1 GCA_029762575.1 Thermoplasmatota archaeon
ATTGTCGATGGAAAACTTCCGGATGGTTCCCGATTGCAATCAACACTAGCTAAGACTGTTACCCTTGGGTCAACGTTTACCATTCGTCGTTTCCGTGAAAATCCACTTACCCCAGTGGATCTGATCAATGCTCATTCATTCTCCATCGATATGGCTGCATATTTTTGGATGGCGATTGAGACTGGGGCATCAATATTATTCTGTGGAGGGACTGCAAGTGGAAAAACGACTGCACTTAATGCATTATCATTGTTCATTCCATCAGCCCATAAGATCATTTCAATAGAAGATACCCGCGAAGTTAGCCTGCCCCATAAGAACTGGATTGCTGGCACAACCCGGCAAGGATTTTCATCATCAGAACAGACAAAGACAGGTAAAGACATCGATATGTTTGATCTGATACGTGCCGCACTTCGACAAAGACCAAAGGTCATCATCGTCGGTGAGGTCAGGGGAAAAGAAGCATATAGCTTGTTTCAGGCGATGGCTACAGGTCATACATCCTATGCTACGGTCCATGCTAGTTCGATACACACATTGATCCAACGATTAGAGAACCCTCCAATTTCTCTTCCTAGAGCTTTATTGACTTCATTAGATATCATCATCTTCCAAAACGCCATCGATATTGGTAAAAAGACTGTTCGTCGGATGACTAGTGTCACAGAGGTAATCAAATTAGATCCTGATACAAATCAATTGATCTTTATGGAACCATTCCGGTGGATGTCCAAAACCGATGATCGATTCGAAATTGGTGGCGGAAGTAAGATATTAAACACCATACGTCTTCAAAATGATTGGACCGAAGAACAATTAGAAGAGGAAATCGAGAATAGAAAATGTATCATCCAATGGATGATACAGACAAATAAGAGAGATTACCGTGAAGTCGGTAAGATAGTAGCAGAATATGAATTCCATCCTCAAGATCTTTTAAAACGAGCACGGGAGGAATTGAAAGCGTGAAATCGACGACCTATAGCCGATTCTGCCGTCGTCTTTTCGCCCATACATTCGAACGATTCAATTTCAGTGAGACCAGTAGGAACCGATTACTAGAAAAAGCAGATATCACTATGATCTATACAGAGTATTACTCGATGACCCTTATGAATATCATCGTTGGATTCTCTGCATCCTTTATTTCCATGATCCTCTTCTATATGCTACTACCTCATTCCATAACTGCTCTCTTGATCCTTATCATCTCCTCGATCGTCCCTGTTGGTATTGGTTTATATTATATCTCTTTGCCTTCATCCAAAGCAAAGGCTCGTGGGAAAAACATTGATCGGTTTCTCCCCTATGCAACAAATTTCATTAACACCATGTCCGTTGCAGGGATCTCACCTTCAGAGATCTTTGAAACTTTGTCAACGGTGAAACTCTATGGTGAGGTGCAAAAGGAAGCAAAAAAGATCAGTACTGAGATCTCTATGATGGGTGTTGACACGATAACAGCCATTCAACATGCAATTCAGATATCCCCCTCAGAAAAATTCAAGGAATTCTTACAGGGCATCCTTAGTGTCATACAATCAGGTAGTGAGCTAGGCCCCTATTTCAATCGATGTGTCGAGAGATATATGGAGACAGATATGGTTGATAGGAAACGGGACCTGGAATCATTAGCAGTGATGGCAGAAGCCTTTGTCGTAACTGTGATAGCATTTCCGTTGTTCCTTGTCATCATCATCTCAGTAATGGGTATGACAAGTGGAGGTATCTCATTTGAATTTATGTTCATCCTAGCATTCCTCATCCTTCCGATGGCCTATGCGGGGTTTTATGTGATGATGAAATCCGGGATGGGTGAAACAGTATGAAAAACCTTCTTAAGGAAAAGACCTACAACTTTCAAGCGGTCTACGGATCCAATATCACCCTAAATATGTTACTTGCTTTATCAGTCTGCCTGACCTTGGTATTCATAGTCTTAGGATTGCTTGGTCTTCTCGGTGTCTTTTCAACGGAATCTATCGGTTTAACCGGTTTTGATTACATGGTCTTTGGGGTCCTTACCGCTATTGGCCCTATTGGTTTCTATAATTATATTAAATCGAAAAAGAAAAAAGAGGTTGAGGATCATCTACCGGATTTTCTCAGAGAGATAAGTAGCGCCACCTCTTCAGGTATGACCGTTTTTGATGCAATCCATGCTGCATCTCAAGGAGAACATGGTCATCTTACTCCAGAGATACGACGTATGTCCTCTCAGCTCTCATGGGGGATATCGGTTCAGGAGGCTTTGAATAATTTTGCGAAACGTATCAATACCGATTCTGTAAAGCGACTGGTCATCACCATCAATAAAGCTTTAGAGATCGGTGGGAATACTGCATCGGTATTCGAAGCAGCTGCTAAAGAGATAGATCAATCAAAAAGAGTGGAGATCCAGAGAAAAACTGAGATGTCCATGTATAGCATCGTTATCTTCATTAGTTTTTTTGTCTTTCTCGCAGTAATCCTCATTATAGATAAGACGATTTTCACAGCTATTTTTGATCTTCAGGATCAAATGGCGGGTCAAGCGATCGGTAATATGCGTATCGCTCAAATCGATAGTAATATGTTGAAATACACGTTTTTTTCTTTTGTATTGGTTCAGAGTATCGGAGGCGGGTTACTAGGTGGTTTTATGATGGATGGTCGACTTTCATCAGGAGTACGATTTGGTTTTATTCTTGTGCTTATCTCGTTTTTTGTTTTCAAATTCATTTTTTAGAAACTGTCAATTTGAAAAAATGACAACAACAGTTTAAATAATGAAAACAACAGGAATATGAAATGTGGATAGGAAGATGGTAGACGATACAAGGTCAATATTTAGTACTACACATGCTGCTTCTGAGATAATTGGAGGTATATTGCTCTTAGCCATCGCTATCCTAGCATTTTCAGCTATCTATTCCTTTGTGTTTCCTCTCCCGGGTACTGATACCCAGGTTCATAGCAAATTAATCGGATATGTGGAACTTGACGGGACCGTGGAACTCAAACACATCGGGGGTAAACCGCTTACAAGCTTTCGTATTGATGTAAAAGATGTGAATGATACATTGATCGGATCGACACGATATGATAGGCTTTGGAGCATTGGTGAAAAGATAACACCAGTTTCTACGAAATTGATTTCTGCTAGTGAAAAGTTACATATCATTATCTATTCCTATGACACCAATGGAGGCGAAGAGATTATTTTTGATGGGATCCTTCAAGGTAATATGCCTTTTGGCCAATCATATAATATCTCATCGACTCCCCTATTGATATCAAGTCTGTTGACTAACTCAACAGATGAGGATCTTATTTGTTTCAATAAAACAATAACGGGGTTAACGGTTAATTCAACGTTTTCTGCAACAAGCTATATCAATAATTGGTTTGTAAATGGCATATCCTTTGCTCGTTTAGTCCTACCGTTTGATACGAATACAACTACGATAGCAAAGGATTATTCAGGCAACAATTTCAATGGGTCACCTCATAATGTTGATTGGTTATCTGTGGGAAAAGAAAGTGGCTGTTATCATTTTAATAGTCATAGTTATATCAGTATCCCGTATTGTTTTGAGAATGCTTTTATCCAGGATGTAACCATTGAACTATGGGTGAAAACCTCAAATATCTCTAGTACTCTAGTTAGTTTCAATAGGTCGGATTATGGTGAGGTCACTATATCCAATGGTCATGTGAAATGGGCAACAACTGCAAATGGGAACACCATTGATCTGATCGGTTCGACAAACATCTCAGATGATCAATGGCATCATATAACAGTATCATATTCAGCAAGCACCGGTGTGGCCGCCATCTATATTGATGGCATCATTGAAGAATCAGAGATGGTTCACAGCATAGGTTCTGCTCTTGGTTCAGGTTCCCAAATAGTTGGATATCTTGGTAAAGGGTTTGACACACAATCAACAGAGTATGTGAACATTTTCAGTGATGATTTTGAAACAGATTATGGATGGACGGTACAGAACAGCCAATATCTTTCAGAAGGCGAATGGGAGCGGGGAATCCCAGTCGATGATGAACGAGGAGACCCCCCCTCTGATCATGATGGATCTGGTAGTTGTTACATTACTGGTAATGAACGAGAAGAAGATATTGACGGGGGTACCACATGGCTTATCTCACCAAGTTTTGATTTCACTTCATATCTAGAGGTATCCGTTGAGTGCGCTATATGGTATACGAATGATTTTGGGAATGCACCAAACAGCGATCACTTCTATATCCAAGTTTCAAATAATAATGGATCTTCCTGGACGACGGTTCAAACGATCGGACCTTCAACACCAAAACCAAATCAATGGTATGTATACCAATTCCAAATTGAAGATTATGCGACATTAACCGATGAGATCAAAATCAGGTTTGAGGCTTCTGATCTTGGGTCTGGATCTGTTGTCGAAGCAGGTGTTGATGCAATAAACATCACGGGTCTACCCTGCGGAGGTGAAGAGAAGCTCACAGGCCTGATCGATAATCTTAGGATATATGAAAGGGTTCTTTCAGAGGAGCAAGTATATCAGAACTATTTGTGTAGTAAAGATGGTGTAAGTGATATGAGTGTCATTGTCTCCGAAGAAACAATTATTGGGGACATCTGGTACTGTATCCTAACACCAAACGACCAAACGATAGATGCTAGTTCAGTGTCATCAAATACTTTACAAATCAACCTCTATGGAGGCGTATAAATGAAAAAAAATAATGGATGGGAGAAGATTGAGGCAGCCGCTGTAATCAGTGTGATCCTATTCTCTTGTTTCATCATACTAAGACCAAGCCAAGTGAAAGCAGATAGCTATACGGGCGAGGATCTGGCTCTTACAATCCTAGCGAATCAATCCACTTTGATCAGTTGTAGTTATAGCGATACAGATAACTATGGAAATAGACAAAGTATTGTTCTTTCATCTCTAGGAACCATGTCACCTACCCATGGATCGACCTTTGCATTGTTCAGTACGGGTATTGCAGGTGCAAATCCTGTAACGACGTATGCATATAATCCTGGGGATGAACGAGGAACTTGGTTTTCCGGGGGAAAATATGGGTCTCCTAGAGACGAAGTGACACTAACCATGAACCTAAGAGTACCTGCCTTTATGCATTATCTGTACTATGATGTACAATTCTTCAGTTCTGAATACCCTGAGTATGTTGGAACGATATATAATGATAAACTGACGATCACTGTAAATTCACCATCAAAGGGTGCATCTCAATATATCTTTGATATTAACAGTGGTTATTTCGTTCTTAATTCAGATGGGTTGACAGGTACAGGTTTTGATATCTATGCCCGAAGTGGACAACCTGGTGGTGTCGATTGGGTCGATACAACACCACGACATCCTGGTGCAGATGCTGGTGCTTCTGATCTTATCCCTATCGGAGGGCAAACCCATCCAGTCTCATCAGGAGAAGAAATCACTGTCACCATTAACCTCAAGGATGTTGGAGATAATCAATTCGATAGTGCCGCTTTTATCGATAACCTTAGATTTACAGGGTATGCACGAACAAATATTGTCGCTCGAAAAACAGTTCAGGATATGAATGGTGGAGACGTTGAACGAGAGGACACCCTAAAATATACAGTAACTATCAGTAACACTGGAACTGCTATTCAATATAATAACCCCGGTCATGAGTTCGAGGATACTATCCCTGAGAATACAACGTATGTATCTGGTTCTGTAACTGCTACATCAGGAACTGTTCAATATCTCTCCGATGAAAACAAGATCGTTTGGGATGGACAGATAGCTGGTGAGAGCAGTGTTTCGATAACCTTCCAAGTAACGGTGAACGATTCCGTACAAAATGCTCAGATCATCAGTAACCAAGGATCTGTCTTCTGGGATAGTAATCTAGATTATACAAATGACGCGGTTGAACTAACGGATGATCCGCATACAGAAGAGGAAAACGATCCTACGAATGTAACCGTTGTTGCCTTTGAACCACCTTTATCGGTCACGGAAGATTTTTCTGATGACACGATCGGCCATATTGCAAACGATGAATATATGGGTCGAGAATGGTTTACAACATCATCTGAAGCCGGAGAAAGCAATTTTCAGGTAGCTGGCAGTTATTATCATGAGACACCCCAATCGTTCAAAACCAAGATTCGATCAGCAGGAAGCCCACAATTCTGGTATTACAATATAACAAATCTTGAAAGTGCATTATCATCATGGCAGATAAGTTTCAAATGTGGAAACGCTAGCGAGTTTTCAATGATGTATCTGAACTTCACCAATAGCGAAGGCGCAGTTATCGCTAAACTTAGATTCCAATATGAACAGATGGGATCATCACCACCTGTTGACTGGTTGCTTAAATTATATTACTGGAGCCCCACAGCATATAATTGGGTTCAGTTATCAACAGATACTCAAGGATATCTCTATAACAACTGGTATACAATAAAACTTGAATTCATCGACCAATATCATATCTCCTATAGCTTATACAAACGAGGAGCAGGACTTATCGATACAAAACAGGATGATAGCATGGCCACTCTTGTACTTGACTATACACAAGGATCAATGTTCTCAAACCTTGCATTCATCGAATGGAGCAACACCCATAATCCTATTGTATGCCCAATGTTCTTCTGGGATGATCATGTTATTGGCTTAATATAAAAATGTAAAAAAGAGAGATCTGAGGTGAAAGGAAACAATGGTAAGAACGTTTGATAGAAACATGTTAATAATGATGATCGCCATCATGGTTGGAGTCATTGTGATAACATACTTTGTTGGCGATATCGTATATCAATCCCAACTGACACAATTGAACTCACAACATATCACTGAGATCGAAAATATAGAAGGTAGAAATATTAATTTCACCAGTGGGTTTCTTGCATCATCAGTTCTTCTTGACTCAGCGCGGGAAGACAGAGCGTTTGGCAACTATCATTTTGATCTTGCACATCTTTTCTATATGACAGCATTATCAAAAAATAATATAACTTTGTTCGAAGAATATCAGCAAATATGTATCGAAAATTGTACCTCAGCTATGCCGATGTATACGATGGCAAAAGAGAATTTCTTGATGGCCTCATCATTCTTTAATTCAACTAAGAAATATACAGACTATCAGGATTACATTGTCCTATTGTCGATGTATGTCAATTTATCTGAATCTGGTGCACGATTAACCGTTCTAAGATACAACGCTAGCCTCTATCTACGGATGCTTGCTGAAAACCTAACGTTTGTCAATGGATCAGCAGTCCTTGAAAATGCGACGATGCTTGAAGACCTCTTCAACACTACAATGATGATATATGGATCGGAACTTAACAACTATGAACAGATGCAAAAAGAAATAGCTGAATATGACATTAAAGGTTTTAGTACTATACGAGAACCAGTTTAAGACACAAAGAACCATCGAGTAAACAAATAAAAACAAACATCTACTCACTATCTCTCTTTTTTATCAATTTTTTAGTTTTTAAGATCGCAGGATTTCAATGTTTTTGGGAAACAACCCATTGAAATATCCAATAAAAGAATCGATAAATCATATTTTTTCCTCGCTAAATACGATAGCTGTAGGGAAAAAGTTAAAGAAGGGAACGTATTTTACCTCCTTTGTTAGTATCATCATCAAGAAGCCCTGGTGGTGTAGTGGACTATCATCCAAGCCTGTCGAGCTTGGGACTCGGATTCGAATTCCGGCCGGGGCGCTCTTTTTTCTTGTTTTGTCACTTTTTCACGATACCTTTTTATAAGAAACTGAGGTAAATACTATAATAGTGGATGGAGTAGATGGCTGTGTATTTAAACAAAGTTTTCCTTAACCTAGCATTAGTAAGTATTGCTATAATCGCAAGTGTTTTCTTATTATCTAGTGTAGCATCCGCTAAAACGATATATGTTGACAGAAGCGGAGGAGGAGATTTCACTTTGATCCAAGATGCGATCAATGCAGCTAATGAAAGCGATATAATAGAGGTTTCCAGCGGGATTTATAACGAGAATATTTTTATTAATAAAACTGTACATATTGTAGGTTCTGGATCAGCAGAAACTAAATTGATTGGATCAAATCCAAATATGAATACAATTAGAATTACAGCAGATGATGTCCAGATATCAGGTTTTTCAATCGATAATATTGCAGGTAAAGACTCGCAGTATCACTGTATATTTTTAGATTCCGTTCAATATTGTAGTATTAACAATAATCTTGTAACAAACGGAGAATGTGGCATATATCTGATTAGTTCAAATGATAATATTCTCGGTGAAAACATAATTCAGAATAATAATCAAAAAGGAATAAGGCTTTCATATTCAAACAACAACGAGATTCATAATAACATAGTTCAATCAAACGGTGATGGATTATATTTATCTGGTTCAGACTCAAATGAAATCCGGCAGAATACAATTATTAATAACGGATATGGTGTATCAGTAACTTTAGGGGCAGATAATAATCACGTTTACAAAAATGATTTTGATAATTCAGGAAAAAACGCAGAAGATACAGGTCTGAATTATTGGTCAAAAGAGGGGCAAGGGAATTATTGGCATGATTACAATGGATATGATACGAATAGTGATGGTATCGGTGATACACCCTATATCCTTGATTCGGAAAGGGACATAAAAGATATGTATCCTTTAGGTTATTTCAAGAGTTCAAAGCCAATCGCATACATCGATTCAATTAATCCAAATCCTGCAATCCAAGGTCAAACAATCTCATTTTATGGCCATGGATCATGTGATGGTCAGATAATCGAATGGGAATGGAGTTCTTCAAAAAATGGAATTATTGGTTCAGCTTCTCAGATCTCTCGATCATCTCTTACTTCTGGATCCCATATTATTCGTTTTCGCGTCAAAGATGACAATGAGCAATGGTCAGAGTATGCAATAGCTACATTGGTCATTAATGATCCGACAACGGAGAGCAATCAAATACCAACAGCTACGATTGTTACTATCGATCCCGGTAGTAGTGCTGAAGGAGAAAGCGTATATTTCCATGGGTACGGAGTTGATTCTGATGGCATGGTTGTGGATTATTCTTGGAGGTCAAATCGTGATGGGATTCTAAGTTCCTCTTCTTCATTTACCATTGATACCCTTTCAGTGGGATCTCATACAATTTATTTTAAAGTTAGAGATAATGATGGTGATTGGTCCTCTGAAGTCTCTAGGCAGATACTAGTTGAACGAAACACAACAACCGTTAGCTCCCCTATTGCTGTTATCGAATGCTCACCAACAGGTGTTGTTAATAGCTCGGTTCGATTCGATGGTTCACAGAGTTATGTACCAGGTACCACCAATCCTGCTCTCTTATATACCTGGGATTTTGGTGATGGGA
Source organism: Thermoplasmatota archaeon (assembly GCA_029762575.1). Classification (GTDB taxonomy): domain Archaea; phylum Thermoplasmatota; class E2; order DHVEG-1; family DHVEG-1; genus EX4572-165. The sequence continues at coordinate 9,397 of JARVGL010000029.1, forward strand.
AGAGTGGAACAGGCGAGATCATCACTCATTCTTACCCTCAGACGGGTGATTTCATTGTAACACTGTGGGTTGAAGATGCCTCGTCACAAAAAAGGTCGTCAGATACTATGACCATCAGCATTTCAAATGTTTCTTATGATCCTGAACCATCTGATGATACTCAACCAAGTATTGATCAACAGACGCCAGGGTTCTTTTTTTCTTTAGTAGTAGTTAGTGTTTCATTGATTATTTTGTTTAAGAAGAGAGGAAAACGATAGTAGTATTATATCTATCATCCATGTACGTTTTCAAACATCTGTGATTAGAATATTCTTAGCATTTTTATACAATCAATTAATTTTATTTATATAAATGGATAAAAAACTTTATATACTATTAAAACAGAAGTTATAATTAATGTATGGGGTAAAAACGAGGGGGGCCATCAACTGGGGGCCATTTAATGCGTATCATTACGTTAAAAATCATGACTAAAGCATTGGAAAACAAGCTAGGGCTCAATAAACAAAAAGCATTGAAAATCGCAGAATTCATCATGGATGCCTTTGGATACGAAACAAGGATCATCGATAACATCCTGAAACCAGATGAACGGCAGATATTCTATATGCTTGAAGCAGAAGGATTTATGACAACGGAACGGGAACAGAACAGACTATTTGACGGAAGGGAATGGCTTACACATTATTGGGAACTGCGAACAAATACCATATTCCATCATGCAAACCACAAACCAAGTGCTCTCCCTCATATATTCATAGAATCATCCATTAAAAAAGAACCGCAATCTATCTATAACTCCATCACAGAAGAGATGTGGCTGATGAGAAAGATCGTAGACCATAAGATAATCAGTCATCTTTAAAAATTGTTATTAAAAAGTGTATAAACCCTTGTTTTAGTAATCTCTTTATTTCTTACATCTATGAACCATTATTTGGACTGTACCACGACCTCATCATAGAAGGAGAATACATCAAATAATATCTGTTTATCCATTCCTTTAAGATATACGTCAAAGAATGCTAACCCGATAGCTCTCGTGATATTGACCATATGTTTCGCATCAATGGTTCCGAAACCTAGAAGCTTCTGAGGGATAGTAGGTAACAGATGAGATAACAATACCCCAACATCCGTATATCCATAATGTGTCGAACCTAGTACTCCCACCATATATGCATCGGTTGAGATTTTTTCGAATAGATCAAGCGTCTCCTGATTATTGATCCGTCCTTCTGCTAACAACAGGAGGAGTGGTTTTGGGATATCTCCAGTGATGAGTTCATCATAGACGACCCCATCAAGTGTCAACCCTGCCTTGAAACGATCATCCTCAAAGCAACAGACCACTGTTGCCGCTCCACCAAAGGAATGACCATACATCCCAACCTTTGAAAAATCAAAACAACCAGAAAGCTGTTCATCAACTTCATTAAGGATCATCAACTCATCAAGAACAAAAAACACGTCATCGATAACGGTACGTAATGATCTAGTGAAAAACTCTGATACATTACCAATTGGAACTGGCGCTATCTCGATAATCTTGCCATCAGGAAAAACAGTGATGCCTGCTACATAGGGATGATTGATGGATACAACGATATATCCATGACTCACCATATCCTCGATAAATGAGGAATAGATAGCATCCACCCCATCATATCCATGGGAGAAGAGAAGAACTGGAAACGGTGCAGCATCTCTATAGACAACGGCTTGTTCATAGCTATGCGGGCGAATATAGGTATGCGCAGTAAGAGGGATACTTAGAAGAGGGATCGGAGATTGATCTTTAAGCCATCGGAAGGTCGTCTCATCCATATAATCGATTCGATACAAAGGATCTATTTCAACTGATGGATACCATATCCTAACCATCAACTCCCTAACATCCGTCGGATCATCTGAAAACCATTCCTCCCTAGACGAATCGATAAGATGAAGGGTCTTAACCCCAACAGAATAATCACCGGTTAAAGGTGGTAGAAAGCTTGATTCATATACTCCATGACATGAAACTGATTCTCCATTAATAAGTTGTATGGTAGCAGTAAAACTTGTTTCATCATATTCAAGTGACCCAAAGAACCATTCTATCTTTTGAAGATTATCTTTAATTGAACCAACTACAGTATATTTATAGAAAAACCCGTTCATTGTCCCAATCGTTTGTCCCGTATCAGATATAACCGTCCCATGAAATGATCCTTGAAAACTTGAACGCCCTAGAGAAAGCACTCCTGAAAAAGAACCTTCTGTTTCATCATTTATCCACATCCCTGAAAAAGATCCATCAGACCAAACGTCTTGTTCAGCCACCCTAGGTGAAGAAATCCCTATGTTTATAGGTTTGAACATTCCTTGGACAAGTAATGAAGATGAGAAAAAAAGGAATACAATGAAAAAGCAAATGATGTATTTTGACACGCCTAGCCCATAATCATGAAACAAACCATTTCCTTTCATCAAATGTATAAATATGGCACTATTTATTTAATACTTTGGAATAAGGGACGACCTCGCAGTCTAAAAAATCTGCTAGATATGCGTAGAGAATTTCGCCAAAAAAATCATGCGACACGATATTCTATAAAGAATGTATTATTAGTGTCCCCTGAAAAGAGTCGGATGATGACATCGATAAGTAACACCGGCCATTTGAAAGCAGTGATAAACGAAAGCATGAATGCCGTTGTAAGGACCTCAAGGATACTACCAGAATAGGTTATCCAAATAGCAATAGGAATCGTGATGAACAAAGAGAAAACAAATGTTAGGATGAAACCTTTGACATAGATTCCCACCAAAGATCTAATGAGATTGATAAAAGGAGAAAAAGAGTGTTTTCCCGTTCGTATATCTCCCTTTATTTCTATATTCTTCGAAAGGTTCTCTTCTACTGTATCCTGAACAAGTCGATACGTTATCGCAGACACACTAGGAACTATCAATAACGAAAAACATGAAACAAATAGAAATAGATATATTGGCTTACTCAATCACGTCACTTCCCTTTCAGTTACCTATCGGCAAATATTATAATATATATTTAATTTGATATATTTTTTCCTCTTAATACCACATTAATTGAAACCAGATCGCGTTTCCTCTTCAAAACTAGCAGATCTTAAAAATAAGGGTTGTAGTAAAACAACTCAAGAATTAATTCTATAAACGCCCAGAGCCGTTCAAACTGCATCAAGAAGAATACAAGGCTATAAGGGCAACGGACAGATACATATGAATTACCCATGTTCCCCGCAGTATCATATGCTCGCACCTCTAGATCATATTGTTGTAATACTTCGGCATTAAAACTCCAAGAATATGTTGGCTGTCCTGGAAGAACCACCGCTTTTCCTCCATTGAACCATACCTCGATACGATCTATACCTGATCCACTTGACGACTCATAGACGGTCCCTTGCACCACCGTAGTACCAGGCGTGATCCGACCCCATTGCGGTGAATCGATGGTTACAGAAGGTTTCGATATATCAATATGGATATCATCTATGATATGATGCGGTATCTCTTCATTACCCGCAGCATCCACACTATAGAACTCTATCCGATGCCCTGCACCATCGGTTGATATCCGTGGTTTGTTTTGTGAATCATATATCTTGTACGACCCATCATTTATCTTATAATAGGTCACGATATCCTTAGCTGATGATACGTTATCAAATGCATAAAAAGTGAATGTCACCTGCGTTATATACCAAGGATATTCACCATTTGGCGTTGAAGGATCCATCTCATAGGTAGTCCATGGGGGATCATGATCAGATCCTATCCATGTAACAGACCATCGATCAAGAACCGGGGTATCCTTAGGTAGAAGACGGGAAAAGACTGCTTTTAAGCGAATCGGTTGTTTTGGTAGACTAGAGATATCTTTTCCAGGGTTGATATCTGAGAGAAGGACAGTAGTCCCTTGTTCATTGAGAACATCAAACCTGATAGAACCTATAGGCGTCGTATAGGTTGCATCAAATAGAGCCCATTCTACGAATCCTTCGCTAGGGTCAATTATCTTTGAGACCACTGTAGCAGTTGTGATCATCTCATTCTCCGGGCCAACCGTATACGTTATATCTGGAGAACCAGTGGATCGATATACCTGCCAAACAGTGCCAAACACATCTGGATAATTACTTGCTTGATCCCGTTCATCCTCCCAGGTCACAAAGATCCGTCCATCACCAACAGCTATATTGTTCCAATCAACGTTAGCTGATGACCCATCGTCAAGTTTATGTTCATTTGTCTGTACCATTCCATCTGATGAGACGATGACACCCCAAATATCCGATCCGCCACCATAAGAAACAAAGAACATGGTATCTAGATATGGCGCTGTATCAGCGCGGATATATTGGGAACCCGGTTGGATGATAAAGGTATCATAGACGACCTCACCATATCTATCAAGGATCTTACCCCAGATGTTACCTCGCCATCGGCCACTACTGAGATCAGCGTCGTTCCATGCTATCAAGAACCGTTGGGTGCTAGGGCAATAACTGACCGTTGGAAAGATATGATCGGTAGAACTATCACCTGTTGCAATAGAGAGAACAGATCCTAATGCAACTCCATTACTATCAAATCGTCTGGCTTTCAGACTATACGGTCCATCGGACGGATCATGTCCATCTTCATAGACGACCAAAAAATTTCCCTGATCATCACTACATATCCAGGGTTCAGCTTGACAGTTTGCACCACCAGCAACCTGAAAATCATTAGTTACAGGACTCCCAGATCCATCAAAGATACGACCATAGACATCATAATTACCCGTACCTCCCCGTGCATCTTCCCATACGACAAAGAATCGATTGCTCAGACCATCATAGGCAACACGTGGATCACATTGAAGACTTGGAGCAGTGACCACGGTGAATCGATCCAACACAACACCTGAGACAGAGATTAGAGCTCCTTTGATATCTGCCTCATATCTGTTAAGGATATCATTTGCAGGGTTCTCCTCCCAGACAACAAAGAACACATTGTTGCCAAAGGCAATTGAAGGATTCTGAGCATGTATCGTTGGCCCTGATAGTGAGATATTGATATCTGCATCACCTGATGGATAGGGATCCTCTCCGTTTGAATTATACGATCGACCATGGATGACACACGGGATCATACGTTCATATCCTAACGGTAGGTTCTCTGGACCGATTCGTTCCTCCCATGCAACAAGAAAACGACCATTTCCATACATAACACTAGGATCCCAGGCTCCTTCTAAATAATTCTTATATGAGATCATGATATCAGGGTTTGTTCGATCCTCCCAGGTAAATATCATATCAAACGTACTTTCATCCATAGCTAACGGGTCACCATAGAACATATAGAACGTTGTAATACCAGGTAACACTTGAGGGATTCTAACAAGAACGTTTGCTGACTCCCCCGTAGATCGTTCACCGATCCAATAATAGAGTTCATTACCTTTTGTATCTGTAAATCGAAGGTCATCAAAATCCGTTTGCATATCTGAATCATAGTATATGATCATATCAAGGACGTATTCATCAAAGGTCTGCGACCCTTGATTTTGGATAGTGATCTCTTTCATCCTGATCCGTGATTCATTATACCATGCTTCAAAGGTGTCCTTCATCGATACAGTACCCTCAGTAATATCCAGAACATAGTTCTCTGATAAGCTGACATCGATTCCACTACCATCAAAAAAATCATCCTCCCATGTAAAAAGGGTCCCGCCAGCAGAACCAGTGCTAAATACACTTCCCTGTATTGTTACCATTATAAGAAGTAATATAATTATCAGAACAAGAAGGATATCTCTCTTTTTTTTCAT